>JBCCLH010000011.1:0-129206 GCA_039026955.1 Bacteroidota bacterium | reverse complement strand
CTATCAATACAAAGATCATCTAGGAAACATTCGTTTGTCGTATCAAGACATGAATGAAGATGGAATAATCGATGCTGCAACGGAAATCAAAGAGGAGAATCATTATTATCCTTTTGGACTCAAAATGAAAGGGTTCAATAACAAGATTGTAAGCACATAAAATATTTTAATCATAATGTACTTTTCAAAAAAAAGAAAGAATAAATTACAAATATCAGACAAGGAGTAGTTTCAAAAGAATCTGGAAACAATAAAGTATATTCTTTTAAAAAATGAATTTTATTTGCAAGCAGAAATGGTTGACAAATCTATTAAATACCAAAGATGAGAATGAATTTGTTAAATCCATAAATAGTATAGATTATTGGGGAGGATCTGGAGCTATATGGGAAATATATGAGTAATAATGATGAAAAAATAAAGTTTAATAATAGCATCTTATCACTAATAGATTTAATGAAAAAACATAAAGTTTTAAAAACAAGAATTGGTAGTATTGAAAAGTTCTTAAAAATGAACCATTAACTAATTTAAAAACAGCAATTGCCATAATAGTCAATTGCTGTTTTTTTCCTATGTACAACTTGAACAAATCAAATGAAACTAGAAAATCCCATAAATTTTGATATCAAGAAAGACTATAAAAAATATTCGATCTCTTACATTAACTTAAAAGAAATAGTGCAAGGAGGTCCCGAGGTTGGAAATCTGATGATTGATGACATTCTTATAAATACACACTATCGTTTTGGAGGTCCTATGTTGTTCCATTTAAATTCCATTTATATTCCGCTATTTGTGAAAAAATTTTGTAAATCAGGTTTTATCTTAGCTAAAGTGAATTTAAAAACTCATAAAATAGATTTTATAAGCACTATCAAAGACATTATTTTTCTTGATAGTATAGATGAAGAGAATCATAAAATATATTATTATGAGGATTTACATGAACAAAAAAGAAATCATATTGAACTTTAAAATATCTCTCTAATAAATACTAAGAATAGAAAAGACAAACTCATAGTATTTCCCACAAAACACTCACTCTCCACCTCTCCCAAAAAATACATAAGCGTCACAAAAATGAGCTTCACATACGCTATTTTAGTTAAGTAGAATATTCCCTGAGAAAACCAACCTATTCAACTTAAAAATAGACGCAGAAATACTATATATGAAGCTTACAAAACACGCAGTATCAAAGCATAAAGTTAAAGCATTTAACTTACAGGAAATCCTCATCGTTTTAGCAATTATTGGGATTTTAATGCTCATCGCACTTCCGAATTTATTGCCATTCTTAAACAAAGCAAAAGCGGTTGAGGCGCAGACACAACTCAAAGCAATTCATTCAATGCAAACGCAGTATCGTTATCTGTACTCGCGTTATTCGAACGACTTTAATGAAATTGACTTTGAAGTTCCACTGACTACCCAAAAAGGCGGAACGGCTCGCTATACTTATGAAATCACAGCCGCAGATGTTGGGACATTCAAAGCAAGAGCAGAAGCTATTGAAGACTTCGACGGAGACGGAATCCGTAATGTCTGGGAAATCGATGAAAAAGGCACTCCTAAAGAAATTATAAAAGATTGATCATCGCTGCAAAAATCATATTAATCCTGTCACTCATGGGCATTTTTTATCAAGATATCAAAGACCGAAGTGTATACTGGTTCCTATTTCCAATAGTCGCCTGTACTGCTGGATATTTGTATTTCACAAATACATTCTTTGAACTATTTTGGCGAACTGCTACAGTGAATTTTGGAATGATATTGCTGATTCTATTAGTACTTCACATCTATGCAAAACTCAAACTAAAAAGCAATTTACAAGACGTTTTTGGATTAGGTGACGCATTATTATTTATCGCATTATGTGTTGCTTTTCCAATAGTAAGTTTTATCATATTTTTTGTCTTTTCATTGCTTCTTTCCTTAGCGATTCATATCGTTTTGAAACCCACAATGAAAGTAGCATCTGTACCACTCGCTGGGTATATGAGTTTGTTTTTTCTAGGAATTTATGCAATGCATTGGACAGGATTATTAACTAATATTTACAATGCCTAATGGAAGGACAAGACTTTAACATAGATGTTTCGTTGCAGCAACTCATCAGCAGTTCGCAAGCGTATCACTATCGCGTGATTCCTGTGGCAAATGAAAATGAGGTGTTGACATTTAAGTCAATTTCTACAGATGAAGCGTTGCGAAAAGAACTTTCGATTGTTTTTGATAAAGAAATTCGATTAGAACTTGAAACGGATACAATTATTGAAAAGTACTTAGCAACGAACTTCCGAAAAACGGCAAGCAACAAAACAGAAGCATTACACTACACAGATGATTTTTTAGAAAAAATTATCATGGCAGCGAAAGATATTGGAAGTAGTGACATTCACTTTGAACCGTATGAACATTCCTGTAGAATTCGCTTCCGATTAGATGGAAAACTAAAAGAACAATATGTAATTCCTTCGAATGAATATCCTGTGATCATCAATAAAATCAAAATCAAAGCGCAACTAGATATTTCTGAAAAACGATTGCCGCAAGATGGACGTATTACGATCAATAATATACAAGGCGAATTTGACATTCGTGTCTCTTCCCTACCAACATTACACGGTGAAAAAATTGTACTGCGAATCTTAAGTAAAGACGCCAATCATATCAATTTGGAAGAGTTGGGATTTTCAAAAGATGAATTATACACATACAAAGAAATCATCAAAAAACCGAATGGGATTATTCTAATTTCTGGCCCGACAGGTTCTGGAAAAACGACAACATTGTATGCGACACTAAAACTGCTGAATGATTCCGAAACAAATATTTTGACGATTGAAGATCCGATAGAATATACGCTAGAAGGCATCAATCAAGTGCAACTAAAAGAAAATATTGGACTCGATTTTTCAAGTACACTACGCACCTTTTTACGCCAAGATCCAGATGTGATCATGGTGGGAGAAATTCGCGATGCAAAAACAGCCAACATGGCAATTCGTGCCGCATTGACAGGACACTTGGTATTATCAACGATTCACACAAATTCTGCCTGGGCAACCATTTCACGATTGATTGATATGGATATTCCGCCGTTTTTAATTGCAAGTACGCTGAATATGAGCGTCGCACAACGCTTGGTTCGAAAGCTTTGTCCTCATTGCAAAAAAGAAGAATCGATTGAAACGGCTACACTACCAAAAGATGTGAAATTGCCAAAACATATCAAAACGCATCATGTCGCTGTGGGCTGCAATGCCTGCTATCAAACAGGGTATTTGGGCAGAAAAGCAGTCTATGAAATCATTCCGATCAACACAGAATTGGTGCAGCACATCAAACAAAATGAAACAGACATTTCAGACTATCTGAAAGCGAAAAATATAAACACTTTAAAAGACAATGCCATGGCGCTTATCGGAGATGGAACAACCTCTATTGACGAAGCCTACGCCTTGTTATCAAACTAGAAAATGAAGAAATTATTTATACTCATACTTTGCTTTATACAATTCTCAGTGTTCGCACAAGAAACACCGCGAATTGAAGCCATCAAAAGTCAATTGGAAGCGCTTGCAGTGGACAATGTAGGACTGACAGAAAATGTAAAAACAGACATCAGTATTAATGGCGCTACTTTAAGCACTTTATTGCTTGGGATTGCAGATGTGCATAAGTTGAATTTTAATATTTCTTCAGATCTAAATCGAATCTCAATTGCGACGAATTTTCCAAATGTAACCGTAGCGGATTTGCTAGTCTTTCTATGTAAAGAACACGAATTAACGATTGATTTCACGGGAAACATTCTCTCCATAAAAAAGTACATAAAGCCAGTTGAAAAAGCGCAGCCAAAAACCATTCCGATGACCTACGATATGAAGAATGATCGGGTGAGTTTGGATATCAAATCGGATACTTTATATACCGCTTTTAAAAAGATCATGGACAAAACGGGAAAAAATCTAGTGTTCTCATCTGATATAGAAAATAAACTGATCACTTTTTATGTAAACAATGCTTCTTTTGATACTGCGATGGAACAATTGGCGTACGCGAATCAATTGTATATGGAAAAAGCCAACAATGGTTTTTACATCTTTGAAAATGATGTGCAAGCTGCCGTGGCTGACAATGAAAATGGAGGAACGCAACAACCACAAGTCCGAAGAAGAAAGTCCAATTTTGATTTTAAAGTGGTAGACAAACAACGAAAAATAGTAGAAGTCGATTTTACCAATGTGCCAATTGATGCCGTCATTCATGATATTGGAACAGCACTCGAAATTGACATATTCACCTCTACGCCACTCACCAATGCTGGAAGTGCGAGTTTTACCTCAAAACGTATTTATTTTGATGATTTATTGACCAAAATGTTTGAGAGTAATCAAGTGAATGGAATAGTTGATAATAACAATCAAAATAGTCGTTCAAATGTAAATTCACGAGGAAATCAAAACAACCAAAACGGAGCTATTGGACAGACATTTTTTACCTTTAAGAAAGATCGAAACATGTATATTTTTGGAACGGCAAACCAATTGAGTTTACGTGAAATTTCGATCATTCCTCTCATGCATCGTTCTATTGAATTACTAACAGATCCGAGTGGCGGAAACGGAAATACGACGAGAGCAAGAGGAAGCACCGTGGGACAAAATACCGGATTTGGCGGTGGCGGACAGTTTGATTCTTTCGCAGGTGGAAATGGCAACAGAGCAACCTTGAGCAGAGCTGGACAAGCCAATCAAGGAAATGGATTGGCAAATAACAACAACAGTCAGGCAGAAGCTTTGATCAATATTTTACCGTCTGATTTAATTGCAGATTTACAGATTCAGGCAGATTTTGAAATGAATAGTTTTTATGTCAGCGGACCAAGTTCGAGTGTCAAGCGCTTTCGAAATTTTATTGAAAAAATAGACAAACCAGTTCCTGTAATTTTAATCGAAGTGATGCTAATTGATGTGAGTAAATTATCTGTAGTTGAAACAGGAATCAGTTGGGGAATTGGTGACGGACCTACACAAACGAGTGGAGGTATTTTTCCAACAACCAATCTGACACTTGGCGCAGAAACTGTGAATCGTGTCATTGGAGGTTTTGATGGATTTGGTTCGTTCAACTTGGGAAAAGTAGTGCCTGAATTTTTCGCGAATATTTCTGCGATGGAACAAGATGGCGATATCAAAATTCGCTCTACACCAAAAATTTCAACATTGAACGGACATCGTGCGACATTGTCTAACGGAACAACTTCGTACTACGCCGTCACACAACGAAATATTTACGGAACCGACAATCCGCAGACTTCCGAAATTACCAATTACTATCCTATTGATGCAGAACTTGGAATTTCGATCAAACCGATTGTTTCGGGTGACGGACAAGTAACACTAGACATTTTTGTGATTCAATCTACGTTTGGAAATCGCATTGACGATGCGGCTCCACCAGATATCAGCTCTAGAGAATTTCGATCAATCATCAGAATGCGCGATCAAGACATTGCGGTTTTAGGTGGCATTGAAGCCAAAGAAAAAAGAGATGAAGGAAGTGGCGTGCCATTCTTAGCTAGAATTCCAGTAATCAAGTGGCTTTTCAGCAAAAGAAAACGTCAAGATTCTAAATCAAAATTGACGGTATTAATCAAACCCACAGTGATTTATTAATGGTAACACAACTCAAAACATATCTTTTATACGGAAATACCTATTGCAGCATTGAACACAATAGTAGTAATTCTGTAGAAGCAATTCTGCTAAAGAAAAAGAAAGCAGAAGTTGTCATAGAAAAGACTGTTTCGAGCAAAACGGTTGCGGAAATCGCGGAAAAGTTACCAAAAAAACAACATGCGTTTTTGATTGTCAATAATGATGCTGTGTTGAGTAAATTCATTGAAAGTACGGAAAAGCAGCACAATCGTTTGTTGTATGAAGCTTTTCCAAATCTGAAAATTAATGACTTTTACTTTGAGATTGATTCGCATGAAAATTTCCACAATATTGCCATCTGTAGGAAATCGACAGTCGACAAATTGATTGAAGCGTATCAAAAGCAACACATCACGATTATTGGGTTTTCGTTGGGAAATGTGATGACTTCTTTTGTAAATAACTTTATAGAAGCGCCAAGCTATTACACGTCCAATGCACTGCTTACAAAAGAAGACAATCAAATCACGGGAATTTCATTAATTGCAGATGTACCAACACAAATCTATACGATCAATGGGTTGGAAGTGCAAAACACGCAATTACTGAATTTTGCAGGTGCATTATCGTACATTTTACAAACAAAAAAGACAGTTTCCAATTTTGAAGAAACCGAAACAACCTTGATTACAGACTTTCGTCAGAAACGTTTCTTTAGTCAGTTCATTATGTTTGGGTTAGGCTTTATTTTGTTGATTTTACTATTGAACTTTTTCACCTTCAACTCTTACTACGAATCGGTTGAAAACATGAAACAAACGGCGGCGGTGAATAGTTCTCAAAAGGAAAAATTATTAAAGCTAAAAGCATTGGTTGATGAAAAGCAAAAAACCGTAGATGACATCTTAAAAAATTCGTCTTCAAGAAGTTCCTATTATATTGATGCGATTGCAAATTCGCTTCCAAATACGATTCAGTTAGCGGGATTAACCTATCAACCGATCACAAAGCGAATCAAAAAGAAAAAGGCAATTCAGCTGACACAAAACACCATCACAATTTCAGGAATATCCACGGATAGTGATCTATTTTCCGATTGGATTCAAACCTTAGAAAGCTTCGATTGGATTGCCAATGTCATGGTTGTGAATTACGGTTCGCAATCTAAAAATACTACCGATTTTTCACTTAAAATTCAACTGTCCAATGAGTAATATGTTCAAAAATAGATTGCTTATTGGCGGATTTGTTGTCCTGCTGTTTTTGTGTTATAAATTCGCAATTGCGAATACATTTGCGCTAACAGCTGAGCATGCACAACTAACCAAAGAACAGAAAATCTTTGAAAACACTCCGAAGCAAATCGCACTGCTAAAAAAGAAAGAACAGTATTACGATTCGTTGCTGACAAAATACAAAATTGGCGGTACGTCGTTGCAAAACAACTTACTCAACACCGTAACTACATTCGCCAAAAAACACGAGTTAAAAGTAGTAGACTTTTTAGAGCCTCACCTATTTCAAGAAAAGTCACTCCTTATAAACACCTATTCATTCACTGTTGAAGGACATTTCAATAACATTCTTCAGCTCATTTACACACTCGAACAACGCACCAAATACGGAGAAGTGATCAGTGCATCGTATAAAAAAAAGAAAAACTACCGTACTGGAAAATCGTATTTGCAAGCCAAAATTGTGTTGCAAAGTTTTGGTTAAATACCCAGTGTTTTCCCTTACTAAAAAAGCCGATAAAAAATAATGATGCAACTACAGATCACTAACTCACTTTTAGTGCTCTAAGTAAAAGTAAAACATCACTTTTGAAGTGGTTTTTACTCGATAATCGAGATTTAAAATGCTCCGACGCTTGCGTCAAAATGTTTTAATGGTCGTAACTGAATGCTTCGTGGGCTTGCCCCGAAGTAGTTGACTGTGAATGTTAGCGCGCAAACATTCGCAAAACACTATTTATTAACTTTTTAAAAATAACAAACATGAAAAAACTAAAAACAACGATGTTATTTGTAATGCTATTAATGGCTATTAATAGTTCTTTTGCACAAACACTATTATTATCCGAACCTGACCAAACAGATTTACAAGATCTTCTAATAACAAATCCCACACTTGTAAGTGAACCTATTGGAACAACAATAAGTAATGCTATAAACATTGCTGTACCTATTTTAATTACAGCTACTACACCTGAAATTGCTTGTCACCCAGTAGATGATATTTTTAATTTGCAATGTCCTAGATATCAATTAGAAGTTACTGGAAATGATTACACTGCCGCAATACAAAAAGCAATAAATGATGCGGTAGCCAATAATGGAGGAGTCATACTTTTTCCTGGAAATACTGTTATAGAAATTGATAATAGATTTTTAGTGCCTAGCAACATAACTTTAAGAGCATCACATTCAACTGCTACTATAAGATGTAGTGATAATTTTGATAGTACCCATAGTCAAATGTTCTATTTTCAAAACGCACAAAATATATCTTTTGAGGGAATTACATTTGATGCGAATAAAAAGGCTATGGGGATTGTAGCATATAGTACTACTGGTAATAGCAATATCAATATTACAGATTGTATATTTAAAAATTCAGGAGATGCAGATGCCCTCAAATTTTATTCTGGAATTCAATTGGAGAATGTAACGGGGCTTACCATTAAAGATTGCGAATTTAAAAGTGGTTTTTATGGAATTACACTCACCAAGCGTAATACGAGAGTTTACATAGAAAATAACAAATTTGAATCGACGTTAGATGATAGTCCTATTCGAATACATGGTTCACAGTCTGCAAATGATTTTAGTAGTCATGTTTGGGTACGTAATAATGAAATGTATATTGGGAGGTCACCTTCGATAATTGAAATTCTTAATGGGACATTGTCAAGAAATGCTGTAGGAGCAGTAGAGGGAATAGGTAGTGTTAATGGAAATCCTGCTATGCCAGCTACCAGTACGAGTCCCGCAACACCAGAAGACCCAAATTATAATGAGACATACTATAATTGGCGAAATGGTCATCAAAAAGGACATTATGCTATTGATATTACCTGCAAGAGTACTTTTGGAGAGACAAGCACTTCGTATCATGAAAATATTGTGGTAGAAAATAATATTGCTCTTGGACCAGATTATGGTTTTTTTGATGGAGGATCGGCTGATTTATTTGGCTTAAAAGATATTGTACGTCTAAAATGTGTGAATAATGTAGCTAGAAATTCTGGTGATTTAGGTTTTGCTATTGTCAATTGTACCAATGCCATTGTGTCAGGAAATACTGCTGAGAGAAATAACTCAAGCGGTATAGGAATCTTTGACACTAGAAACTCTGTTATTTCAGGGAACATTTTTGAAAATAATGCACTTAGAAGAGATTATATATATAATGGCACACCTTATGGGGGAATTTTGATAACTGGAGGGAAAAGTTACAATAACATATTGGAAGGCAATCACTTTTTTGCATTCAAACCTATTGATGTATCACTTCCAATTAATGAGCCAATTCCTCCAAGTACGGATGATTATACAGTAAGAGATAGTGCTTCAGATTATTATGGAATTGTAATTAGACCCGATTTCTACGATGTTGGTTCAGGTTCCAGTGGGATTAATTTTTCAGAATCTCCATTCTTAAATAAAATTGGTAACAATCATTATGCAGGATTAAAATGGGGACCAATATACAATCCAATTCCATCTACACAACTTAGTGGTGATTTTTCAGGAATTACTTTTCCAACAAACCAAGATTATCCATTAGGAACTTGGGTTCGTAACTCAAATATGAATAATCCAGCATTAGGTTGGAGTGTTGTGAATAGAGTAGAAACAGAATTGCATAGTGATTGGATTGGTGGTACACATATCGAGGTAAAAGATGAATCAAACTCAATCCAAAAAGATGATATTTTTGGAGTTATGCTAGATGATGGTAATGTACATTGGTCTATAATTGAGGAAATAATTCCACAAGTAGATCACTATCTAGTTAAACTTGCTATATCTCCGCCTTCTGATCTGACAGCGGCTGGAATTGAAGATCCTGCACCAAGTAGAACCCAAACATCAGGTCAAGGTATGGACAGAATCGTCATCCTACGATGGTTGACTGTTACTAAATAACCTTTATCAAAATTTTTATAAAAGAGGCTGTATAAAAAATTGAATCAAGCTTCGGTTAGATAAAATCTGTACTTTTTTAAAACAGCCTCTTCAACTTATTAATCATTTTTAAAAAATAAATTATATGAAAACGTATACGTATGTTTTAAATTTTCTCATTATACTTTCATCTATTAACCTATTTTCCCAAACACCTTCAATAAGTTGTGCGAATTGTGTGGAATCTGTAGCCGATTTACGTACCGCTACTTTTAATATCGATGATATCATTACAACTAAATCCTATTATGTTGGTGAAAAAGAAGGTGCTAGTACGTACAAAAAAACTGGAGAAGGCGCCAATCCTTCTGAAGATAATGGCGGCACAGTGATCATTGGAGATGTAAATAGCAATCGTAGCAGATATGAAATGATTCACACAGATGATGTTGATATCAAACAATTTGGCGCAAGAGTAGATGGCACTACTGATGATTCTGTCTTTTTAAATAATTATGCGCAATATTGCGTTGCCAATGAAAAGAAATTTACAATTCATAAAGGCGACAAATGTGCAATTACGCAAGATTTAGATTTAAAAGGTATTGATATTATCAATATTGAAGGAGAAATCAGAGGTCCAGAAAATACAATAACACAAATTATAATTGGAAACGGATCAAACAATGGAACCAGAACCAATACGTTTATCAATAGTGCCAAAAATTGTGTAGTGGTAATTACCGGTACGGTACATAGTACAATCACAATTAATGCTGCCAAAAAACTAGAATTGCACGCAAATGCACAAAATGAAGATTATCACTCAGTGGCTTACAATAGGTTTCATTTAGGAGATATCCAAGAACTGCATATTCATGGAACAAATCTTTATGACAACAGTAATCCGAACGAGCCAGCAACATTACTCGAAACAGGATGGGTTAATGAAAATAAGTTTTTTGGTGGTAATATTAAAACCCTTTTAGTAGATGGAGAATATCCTTGTAATAATAATATTTTCTATGGAACTATGTTTGAAGACTTTACGGGAATATTTAAAATAGGATATAGTAATTATTTTTATGATGTTCGTTTTGAAGGGCTTTTGAACTTAACGTTTGCTAGTAACGTTTTTAACACAAGGTTTTACCAATCATATTACCAGTATGAATCTGATTTTTTCAAGAAGAGAGGTTTCTTTGATGTCAAAAATAATAGTGATCCGTTAGCAGGTCCAGATGGTATCAATGATTGGACTATTAATGACCTAGGTCAATTAAATGGTGTGGCACATCAAGCAGATTTATTGTATAAGGAACGAACCATTTTTGAAATAAATCCAACAAAGACTGATGGACTAGATCCAGCAACATTTATTTATGATTATGATACCAATCCGCTTGAAATAGAATTGACAGATTTAGCTTCGTATGACTATTTTTATGATAGTGGAATCTTTAAAATTACAGATCCCATAGCGATAAAATTTTCAAGTGATAAAGATTTTTTTGATCCGCATTTGTACTTATATGATGAAAACGGTCAAAAGATAAATAATAATCCAAATAGTTATGATGAAAACGGTGTAACAGTTGAAGATCCTATCGTGAATATTCTTGATTTAGGTGGATCTTGGTTTGATGATACTGACCTTTTAAATGGCGATCCACTTGATGAAAGCAGATTTAGATTTAATGAAAATGTACCACATCCCGAAGGTCATATATACGATAAAAACCCAGTAGTTTTTCCAATATTCCCTAAAGGAAGAGTTTTTTATGCACGATTACGAGTTCGTATTGGTGTAGTACCACCCGAACGACTAGACCGCAGTTTCAACAATTTTTCAATTTCGATTATAGAAAGTAAAAATAATCATACTGTGATTGGACAAAAAGTACCTTAGTACAACTATAGCTAAATTGATAAAAAATAATATAGAAGATTTGCAAAGAAAAAGTTGAAGTTCTAGGCAAAAAACGCAGGCATAGTTAGGCTAACGTTGAGTATTTTTAACGAAGAAATTCAGCTTTTTATTCATAAAGAGAGCAATCACAAAAAGGTTGCTCTTTTTTATCCGCCTAAAACGGTTCCTAGCTTGAACATTGGTAGATACATGGCAATTAAGATGACACCTACCATAATTCCGACAAAGACAATAATCATCGGTTCCATGATGGTTGACATCATTTTGGATTGACGTTGGACTTGCTCATGGTATTGCACATTCAAACGATCAAAGATAAATTCGGTTTGGTTGGTTTGCTCTGCTACTTTGACCAACGCAATCATTTTGTCGCTAAATATTGGATGCGATGCTAAACTTTCACTCAACGTGGCACCTTGCAGAATCGACTGTTCTACACTTTCCAACGCATCTTGTAACGGATAAAACGCAATCATCTTTTTCACTAATTGAATACTATTGATCACGGGAACTTTAGATGCTGACAATAACGCGACAGCTTGTGTAAATTGTGATAAATACACCGTTTTAATAAAGTTTCCGAAGAATGGCAATTTCAACAGAAAAGTATCCTTAAAACGGCGATACCATTCTTTTTTGTTGAATAGAAAACGTGAAGAAAACAAGGCGATCATTCCTAATAAAATCAATAAACCATAGGATTTTAAAAATCCAGAGACACTGATGATAAATTCTGTAATCCCTGGCAACGAAACTTTGTTCTGCCTGAAAATATCCTGAAACATCGGCACGACAAACTGCAACATAAAAATCACGACTAAAAATGCGGTACTGAGAATAATCACCGGATACGTCAATGCGCTAACTACATCTCTTCGCTGTTGATTCTTTCTTCCAAAAAAACCACCCAATTGCTTCACAACTTCCGCCAATGTTCCCGTCTCCTCACCTATTTTAATGGAATAGTATTCGTATTCGGTAAAGGCTTTGTGCGATCGAATGGCTTCCGACATGCTTTGTCCGTCCACCAAATCTTCTACCACAGTTCCTAAAATTTCTTTGGTATTTTTTTTCTTTTGAGAATTGTGTAATAACTCCAATGCTTCTTTCAAAGAAACGCCTGCGCTCAATAGTACAGAAAGTTCCGTATAAAAATCCTCTTTGAGTTTATTGGAAAAACCTTTGCCAAACAGCACAATCTCTTTCTGTAAAATTGAAGCGATTTCTGATTGTTTCCTTTTTGAAACAGGTTGTCCTTGACTTATATTTTCTAAATTAAAACTCATGGATTCATATACATAGTGGCACTATTTCGCTTGTAAATAAAAATAGTTGCATTTTTAAATTCTTTTGCTGTGGTCAGTTTAAAAGCGTCCATCCTATGGGAAGTCGCTTCTACTCCTTCAAAGTAAAATTGCGCTTTATCAATGGTGATGTGAAACGTATCTATTTCTTTTCGCACTAGGTTTTTTTCAAAAGTGTAACGCACCGTATCTATTTCAGAGATAAAATGAAGTGTGTTTTCCAAATCATCATACTGCATACGATTGGAGCGATGCGCATCGAGGTACAACGACTGTTCCAACAAACTCACATTCGTTGTATGTTGAAAGTTTGTCTGAATCCCATACATCTGTTTTTGAACGAGTCGCAACACCGAAAACGCTATGCCAGCCACAATGACCGTAATCAAAATCACAATGATCAGTTCACTGAGTGTAAAGGCTTTTATTTTCTGCTTTTGATTAATCATACTGCTCAATTCGGACTATTTTTTGTGTTTCTTTATGCGAAGCTTCAAAAATGAGCTTTGCACCTTCACGTTCAACAGTGATATACCAACTCTCAAATTCATCATCGTACGGAATCACAATTTGATTGTGCATGGACAAATACGTGAGTTCCGCAATATGTGTTTTGAGCGTATCCGTATTTTGTCGAACGGTATTGTTAAACAATGAATTCAACAAAAAAGTAGAAATCATAAATACCAACACGATCAACACAGTGGCAACCAAAGTTTCCATCAACGTCGCAGCTTTTATTTTTTTTAGTACAACCATTTCACCACTTTATAATCGAGATTCTCAAATGGAAAACCTACATATTCTTCCTGTAATCCAACACTTGAAATACTACCATTGTAGATATGATTCTGATAAATGGAACCAAATTGTTTGGTAATAAATCCTCTCGTAAAGACACTTCCATACACATTACCTAGCAATTCTAGCTGCTGTTGACAATACAAGAAACCTTCAAGCGTTGTATTTTCTTTTAACATTACTTGCGGTTCAAAATTGTTTTTAGTTTTGTCTTGCAAATAGCATACGATTCCATGCATATTGGTGTTTTTATCGATAAAAATATGTTTCTTTATTTGTTCATTTGACGTGACTTCCAAATCATCTTCTGTTTTCAAAACCAATGCTGAAGGATAGCTAAGTTCACAATCTTTCCCTACGAGAATTTGTGTGTTTGCAATGGCTTGAAACGTTCCTTTTACATTCGATTCAATCTCGATTTCAGGAGCAATCAACACCACATCTTTTAACAAACTTGATGCCGCTACTTTTATCTTTTTATCAGATCGAACTAAAATATTACCGACAAGTTTTACATGAGACAGATCCAATTCCCCACGACTGAACACTGTTTTTACAGGTTCCATAAACGAATTTGTATAGGTTTTTCCATGTCTGAGTTCGAAATAACTTTCGTCATCTAATGGCAATGGCAAATTCTCCAAAGAAGTGATATGGTCTGTAACTTCTTTGGATAGCTTCGGGAGCATCTCTGTACTTCTTGCAATTTTCCCATATACTAATTGATCATTGCGATAGGAGTTCCCAGAAATGGTTCCTGGACGAATGCCTCTGCCTGGCAAAAACGCTTTTCCTTCAATTTTTGCATGTCCTACCACTATCAAAGGACGATTTGTTTCCTGTAGATACAACGCAGTTCGATTCAAATTAGATTGCCAACCACTCACCAGCGCCATTTTTTGAAAAATCTTCCCTTTCATTTCAACTTGCGAATATACTTTTCCAAACACGCCCCAATAGCTTTTATGCAGCTTGGCTATTTTATTTTTTTCCTCTTCTAGTATGCTTGAAATTGTATCTCTTTGTACAGAAAAATTATCAAGTGTAGCGAGCATGCTATTTTCTGTGTCTTGAATGGTTTCGATCAATACATCCGATTTTTTTTCAAAAAACGAATGTGAATGCACAAGCACCATAAAAACAGACAACAATACCGCAATGATCGCAGAGACCAACACGGCAAACTGCAACGCGCCTGCTTTTACTCGATATTTTGTGAAGAGCTTCTGCATATCTATTTAAATTGAAAAAACCGTATCAATTAGTTGGATACGGATATTGTTTTTTGTACTCCTTTAAATGCAACCGTAATTGACTTTTTGTTTCCTTTCAACAATTTTACCTCTTGGATGATTTTTCCAGTTTTAAAAAGTTGTTGTGTTCCATTGATATCTACGATATAAATATTCTGTGCGCTCTGTTGTTTTGAAATCACACCTTTGTAAGCTATGGGCGGAAAATTGATTGTTGATTTTGCAACTTTCGATACGCGTCTTTTCACTTTTGAAGCGCCTTTTTGCTGATATGGTTTTCCTAAAAAAGGATCGCGATGTTTGGTATTGATGCTAAACGTATCTTTTTCTATGGTTTGCTTTGGTGTAAAATTCACATCAGTATTTACAGCAACCAAAGGTGCATCGTCTGAACCTAATTTTGCAAAGATTTGATACCCAACTGTGCCCCAAATCGCCAAAACCACCGTCAATAGAATATATGTTTTGCTTTTTTTAGTGATCATTCTATTGTGAGTGAATAGGTTGAATACGATGTGACATAATCACTGTTTTGAGCACGTACGCGCCATTGATAAGTGTTTCCTGCTTCTAATGCTACTGAAATCGAATTTTCAGTAATTGTGGTGTCTAATGCCAACTCAAGAATGTTTTCAAAATCAGGACGCGCAATTTGTACTCGATAGTTTTCGACATTTTCTATCATTTCCCAAGACAGTGTAAATGTGGTCGTATCCACGGTAATATTATCTGCTGGTGCGATAAGATTTACAATCTCATCTGTAATATCGATCACTTCTCCAATATCAGTGTTAAATGAATAGGTTGTATACGGTGTTGCAAAGTCACTATTTTTTGCTCGAACACGCCATTGGTACGAATTACCTGCGTCTACCGCTACCGCAATTGAATTTGCAGTAATGGTAGAATCTAATTCTAGTTGAAGAATATTTTCAAAATCAGGACGTGCAATTTGTACTTGATAATTTTCGGCATTTTCTAATGTTTCCCAAGACAACGTAAACATGGTTGCATTCACTGTAACATTATCTGCTGGTGCAATAAGATTTACGGTGTCGTCTGTGATATCTGGAACTTCAAGAATTTCTGAACAACTCATAAAAATGAGTACTCCGATGATGCTGTATATATATTTTTTCATGTGTTTTTATAATTTGAAATAATCGTCTTTTTGAGCAGCTTTGGATGCTTTTCGATGTGTTTGTGGCGGACAACCTTCGGAATCACTTACGATATCAGCAATTACCAATTTGTGTTTGTGATTCTCTTTCCAGCAAAATCCTGAAGTTTGATAGGCAAATACAACTCCGTTTGTCAATTCTAACACTTGCTTTTGTCCATCTACAGCGATAAGTGACAAACTAAATTTCTTGGAAGCGGATTGCTGTAAAAAGACTTCCGCTGCTTTTTTTAAAAGGTTGAGGTTTTCTGCTGAGAATGCTACTGAAACACTTGTGACCAACTGCGCATCTTCTTTAGTTTCCAAATACGAAAGCAATCCTGTGTTATTTGAGTTGTTAAGTGCTGTCGTAATAGCGACACGATCTACAAATTGCAACAATGCATATTCAGGCTTCACTTCGAGTGAATCTGTGTAGGTTAGCGCGACTTTTTTTGTTTGCGCATTCACTTTGGCAAACGCTTTAAACGACGATTTTGAAAAAGGAACGGATTGTACATTCAGTTTTAATTCCTTCTTAAAAACTGGAATCGCAATGCTTTCATACGAGTTTGAAAGAACCGTTTCATTAGACAATCCAATAGAGCCTAATTCCACAGGAGTTTCCGTGAGTTTTTGAGCTTTTTGATGTACTGAAATCGTTTGACAATTCAACACCAAAAAACCAATACAAATAAGGGATAATATTCTACGCATATATTCTGCTTTATTCAAAAATAACTAAACCTATTAGCATTGTTGAAAATAATATATAAGCGTAATTTTTTGGGGGAAAATAGTCTGTTTTAGGCTTTTTATTTGCTTAAAAATTGAATGAGGAAAACAGTAAAGAAATCATAATTATTAAATGTAAATTTAGAATTGAACTTTAATCTTTAACCTATTTAGATTATTTAAACATTTACACTATATAAAGAAAGAAAAGAACATTTAAACTATAAAAGTATGTCTGACAAAGAAGAAAATTCAAATGAAAAGGAAAAACCGAAAACATCTATAAAATCTACTAAGAATATTCTTGTTGGAATAGGAATTTCAATTTTTACAGCCGTGTTAATTGGTGCATTTAGTTTATTAATGTCTAATATGAAGCACGAGCTAAGAGAGACACTAATAACATCATTTGAAGATGAGATTAAACCTATAAAAAAAGCCCTTGAGGTTGAAAAAGAAAAAAGAATTGAACTTGTCGCAAATTTAATGAAACAAAAACCATTAAATATCCCCACTGATTTGTTAACTCAGTATGAAGAGATAGAAAAGAATCCTGAACTACTGAATAAATTCAAAAGTGCTCTGAAAAAAAACTTACCTAGATTAGCAGACAATGAACTTAAATCAGTTCAAGATGAAATTGTAAATGATAAAGGAAAAACAGCCGTTATTGCTCCACTATCAGAAAATAAAGATCAATTTATTGTTGCATTGGCATCCTTCGACATTGACTCTGTAAGTGGTTTTACAAATAACAAACTATTTGATATAGCTTTAACTGACAATCCGATGAATATCTTCAATTCTAAGCATGTTGAAACTGGAAATGTTTGGGTGGCAAATCGTCAAGAAATTAATCCAATATTTGAAGCTAAAAAGACAGGAGCAAAAGCATCCGTATTTTTTACTAGGGAAAAAGGATTAATTAATCAAGATGATGTTCTTCAAGAATTTAATCCTTCTGAATTTAACACAGAAAGTGTTGATCTAACCAAAATTATAGAAAACACCACTTCACTAAAAGTAAAAATTACAAATATGGGATTCACCTGTAGTAATGGGGTAATTAAGCCATTAAAAAAAGAAGCTCAGTATCAATAAGGCATTAAATATTCTCATCCATTTTTGGAAAAGATGTGAAAAACTTCAATCTTTATTCGTAAAATGATTTGAGAAGAACCTAATCAGTTAATCCCCAAAAACTATCCCAAACAAAAAAGCTCCACATTTCTGTGAAGCTTTTTGAAGTACTCGAGGCGGGACTTGAACCCGCACGGCCCAAAGGCCATTGGATTTTAAGTCCAACTCCTTTTGAACTCATTTGAACACATATACGCTTAAAAACAGTGTTTTAACTAACTTTACACGTTTCAGTTGTTCACAAAAAACCAAGAAAAAACACTAAATGTTTTACCTATGTTTTACCCAAATTTCGTAACTTAGATAAAAGTTAACAAAATGGCAACAAGTGTAAAAGTACTTCTTAGAAACAAACCGAACAAAGACGGCTTGTACCCGCTCGTGGTAAGAATCATTAAAAATCGTAAACCCTCATACCTCTATACAGGTCACTACATTGACAAGAAATATTGGAATGAAGCTGAACGCAAGGTACGAAAATCACATCCCAATTCTGCACGACTGAACAATCTTATCGTTGCTAAACTTGCTGAAGCGAACAAAACACTCATTGAACTACAATCCAATGATATGGAGATTAGTTCTCAGCAAATTAAGAAAGAGATTAAGAATCCAATGAATGACAAAAACTTTAATGATCTTTCAAAGGAATATCTCAATGAACTAGAATCAAATAAAAAACTCAATCAATTCTATGCTGATAGAGTTCGAGTAAACCACGTTATTAATTTTTCAAAATCAACCTCACTTAGCTTTCGTGAAATTGATGAGACCTTTCTTAGAAAATTTATGTCATATTTAAAAATTGAAAAAGAAGTGAGTCAGCGATCAATTATTAACAATCTCGTCGTAATAAGAACATTGTTTAATCGAGCCATTAGAAGTGGAATTATTGAACAGAAATACTATCCTTTTGGAAGAGACAAGATCAAAATCAAATTTCCAGAATCTAAAAAAGTTGGATTGTCCATTGAAGAAGTACAAGCTATCGAAACAAATGACATACTATCAACACAGGAACAGCACGCACGTAATGTATGGCTTTTTAGTTTCTATCTTGCAGGAATGCGCATTGGTGATGTATTAAAAATGAGGTGGAGTGATATTCATGATGATCGCCTTCACTACCGCATGACTAAAAATAGTAAGTTGCTCTCACTCCAATTACCGCACAAAGCAATTACTATTATTGAACAGTATCGCGATCAACAACGTAGTAATAATGATTTTATTTTTCCCGAAATGAAGAAAGCCAATCTTGATTCACCAAAAGATATGGTTGCTAAAACAAAAACTGCAACCAAGAAGTTCAATAAGTATCTCGCCTCTATCGCAACTAAATGTGAAATTGATAAAAAAATAACCATGCACATTGCACGTCATACTTTTGGAAATATTTCTGGCGACAAAATTCCGATTCAAACGTTGCAGAAGTTATACCGACATACCCACATCACTACTACTATTAACTATCAAGCTAACTTTACACACAAAGAAGAAGATGAAGCTTTGAATAAAGTATTGAACTTCTAAATATTTCATATCTTTAATACATGGAAGTAATATGTTTACATGATGAAGCCTTTTATGAACTCGTTGAGCAAGTCGTTGAGCGTATGAAAGAAAAGAATAAGCTACCACAAGAAAAGTGGATATCGCAAGAACGTGCCATGGAACTTCTTAATGTCAAAAGTAGAACTACCATTCAGAAACTTCGTGATACTGGCGCTATCTCCTACTCACAACCTCAAAAAAAAATGATTTTATATGATTATGATTCCATCATGGCGTATTTAGAATCTCACCGTAAATCAACATTTTAGCTATGGAGATTACTAACAAACAACAATATATCAATGGTGTGAATCATGCTTATATCTTAGCAGAACATCAACCCAATTTACTCAAACAACTTCTTGAGAGTAAAACTGAGAACGATTACTTTGTCGGGCTAAAAGATGGACAACGTTTGTATGAGCAAAGTCTTAGTAAATCTCGATTAGAGCAATTAAATAAGATTAAAAGAAATAAAGCGAAGAATAAAGATCAAGAACGTTAGTCCTTTGAGAGTTTAATAAAGCTCTCTGGCTCTACGTTTAACACCTTTGCCAATTGAAATACTAACAAAATTTGAATATTTGTTTCTCCCTTTTCAATTCTTCTAAGTACACGCACATCCATATCTAACAAGTCAGCAAGATCAATCTGCTTTAATTGTTGTTGCTTTCTCAACAAAACAATATAATCGCCTAATTGTTTTAAGAATTCTTCTTGTCCCTCTTTTGATTGAATCATTGAAAATGAATTATTTTTTCAAAGTATGGGAAACCTTTAAAAAACTTGCGGACAATTTTGACCGCTTTTGTTTTTTTCACTATGTTTGCCTGACGTGTAATCTAAATCTGAACATTATGAAAAAACTAATACTTCTTTTACTCATCCCATTCATGACCTTTTCGCAGAATTTTAATGAAACTATAATTGCTGATGCTAACAACTGGGTACAACCAAAAGTTATTGATTTAGACAATGATGGTCTTGATGACTTAGTATCTGTCAGTAGAGACGGAAACGTAGCATGGTGGAAAAAAGATGTTACATTCAATTACACTAAAATTAGTATTGCAGAAACCTCAAAAAGTTGGAATCATTTTGATGTAGCGGATATTGATGGAGACTCTGATTTAGACATACTCGTATCTGAACAAAATTCTATTGAAATATATTACAACGATGGAAGTGAGAACTTCACACCTACTTACATTAATGCAAATTCATTGTCATCAAATATCATTGCAGGAGATTTTGACGCTGATGGATATGTTGATTTTATCACCACAAGCAGAGGACAAAACGGACCGATCCGATTTTGGAAAAATATTCTCAATATAGGGTTTCAACCAAGTACCGTTACCAATGTTGAAATTACTGCTGGTGATATTTTAGTAAATGATATTGATAACGATGGGGATCTTGATCTTGTTATGTCAGTATCGTCTGGTTTTTGGACAGGGAATCACATTCTTTGTTTTTTGAATGACGGTAATGCCAACTTTACAGAACGTACCATAAATTACACGCAATCAAATGAGCATCTTCAAATACTCGATTATGACAATGATGGCAATAAAGATTTAGTTGTAAAGCAAGGGAACTGCTGTTTAGTGTTGTTTACTAATGATGGTAATCTTAATTTCACAGCAACTGAATTGACAAATGATGCTGACTTGGAGTCAATGCGTATTGTTGATTTTGATAATGATGGAGATTTAGATATATCAGTCGTATTTTCATCATTGAGTAATTCTGATTTTTTTGGTTTCTATATAAATGATGGAAGTGGAAATTTCACTTTATTTAGTTTAGAAAACCTTGAGCAAGGGGAACGTATTCAAAGCTTGGATTATAACAATGATGGAATGATCGATTTTCTCGTAACATCTTCAGCGTTTGATGATCCTCGACTCTATGAAAATATTGGAAGCGGAAGTTTCAACCTTACGATTCTTGATGATTCTTTTGTTTCGCCAACTAGTTTTTACATTGATGATATTGATAATGATGGATTGAAAGATGTTATTAGTACCTCAAGTAACGAAGGCGAATTAGTATTATGGCACAATACAGGATCATTTAACTTTACCAAAACAGTCATTGACAATACTGAACTATTGATAAGTTACGCTCATGTTGACGATATCAACGGCGATGGTCACAAAGATATTCTTATCTCAACATTTGGTTTTAATGAAGGAGAAGTTTTACTCTATACTAATGATGGAAACTTAAACTTTAGCAAATCAACATTGTTTGCAGTTACAGGTGTTGAACGAGCATTTGCGACTGATTTGAATAACGACACACATTTAGACATTATCATTACCCGACCTGCGGGAAGTAATGGACAAATATTTTACTATCTCAATGATGGAAACGGCAACTATCAACAACAATATGTAGATGCTATTCCCGAATTTAAAGTGTGTACTGATTTTATCGACATTAATAACGATGGTATTAAAGATATCACTACTGATGGAGCATTTTACTTTCAAAATGATGGGAACTTAAATTTTACACAAGTATCACTTCCAACTGAAGGAACACTTTTTGACATCGATCGCGATGGTGATCTTGATGTTCTTGGAAGCAACTACGATTTTGCAAATTCTAGCAATATCATTGCTTGGTTTGAAAATGATGGAAATGGTAATTTTACTGAACAACAAATTCAAACAGGGAACGCAACCAATAGCCGTGATATTTTTACCATTCAAGATTTTGATGGTGATGGTGATATCGATTTTGTATCCTGCCCAACCAATAGCTTTAATTCACAGCAATTATCATTTTGGGTTAATGATGGAAGTCAAACATTTACCAGCTCGGTTATGGATGCAAATTATGCCACTTTAAATCTTCTTCTTTCTGATGATCTTGATGGCGATGGCGATATAGATGTGATCAGTTCAAATAATAAGTTTCCTTTTACCATTTGGAATAATACCAGTGATATTCCCTTGAGCATTGGAAATCAAAAAGAGGTTACTGTACATATTAGAATTTTTCCAAATCCAACTTCTGATATCGTTTATATTTCATCAAATGAAATTATTACACAAGCAGATATTTACAACATTCAAGGACAAAAGATGGATTTTTCAATGTTAAATAATATTATTGATCTCACAAATTTGCCTAAAGGAATGTATATTTTGAAACTAAAGACTAGAGAAAAACGCTCAATCTTTAAAATAATAAAGAATTAAAAAAAATCAATAACTATGGGAACAATTAGTAAGTGTAATTTTTTCTAAATTAAAGATCTTAGTCTTAAAACAAACCATTTATCATCCAAAATGTAACGCTTATGTATTTTTTTCAACTAATATACGAGAAGTCTTGTAGGATAAATTTATTATTCATAAGTTTATAACAGTTTTATACTACAAAACTAATTAACCTCCCAAAAACCAAATACCCACCTAAGACATATTACTTTTTCATTTTATTGAAGATGTAATAAAAAGCATTTGATTACTGTTAAAACAGATAATGGATAGTTTTTACAAAATATTTTTCTAATGAAAAATGAAGTCCAAAAACTGATAACATATTTTTAACATGAAAAAGATTGCTTTTTAGCATTAAATTCAACGCTTATTTGTAAAATTTAACGCTTATGAAAAATATTTGGATATAATAAATATCTATACTAGATTGAAGAAATTTACGTTGTAAAAAATATGAATTTAACTATTAATATGAGAGCATTTTTTACTTATTGTTCGTTATTATTTATCACATATTCATTCTGTCAAAATGAAAAATGTAATTATATAACTGATTACTATCAAGATGTATACAAGGCGCAGTTATACTACTTACAAGAAGATTATGATAAAGCTTATGACATTCTTAATAATTTAAACTCTGATTGTAAATTATTGAATCAACAAGAAATTTATGAAACGATAATGTATGCTGAACTTTCCGCGAGAAAAGGAGAACATAGAAAAGCATACAAACTATTAAAGCATGCAATCATCAATGGTTATTCATACGAATCCATACAAAGTAATTCTGTTATTTCAGAACTACTCAAAAAAAGATTTCAGAAAAAATTACAGCGAAATGCCAATGTATTTACAGAAAAGTATAGTAAGAATATTGATTCATTATTGAGAAAGGAAATAATCTCTATGTATCAGTTAGATCAAGATGTGCGGGAAGATTTGGATTATGAAAAAATGAAGGTAGTTGATAGTATTAATCAACAAAAAATGAAGCGCATTATAAAACAATATGGATTCCCTAATGAGAATCTTATTGGACGCTCAACAAAAAATAATAAAACTGGGGTAACATTCATGCTCATGCATTTTAATGATATTGATTATTTCAAACCGATACTATTAAACGCAATAAAAAATGGCGAATGTCCGCCAAGAGCATTGGGTTTTATGGTAGATAGTTTTGATAGAAATCATAAAAAATATACGTATGCAATGTACCGTAACCTCGATAGTTCAGAAATAAAAGATTTCAAAAATTTAGACAAACGAAGAATTGCTATAGGTCTTCCACCTTTGGAAACCAGAAAAAAAATTGTAGAGTTAATTTTAAAAAAGTACAAAGTTGGTCTTTAAAGGAATCTCTACATAAATTTAGTATTAACATTTAAATCATTGATTATGAAAAAATTAAAATCATTAAAAGATTTTGCAAAAGAAAAGAAGAATGTATTAACACAAAAAGATACTTCTTTGAGCATCCGTGGAGGTATTGGAGGAGGAAATCCTACAACAACAAGTTCTGAGGTTTCTACAGATTTAGGTCCTAATAGAGATACTGATTGTGGAACACAATTATATGATGATAACGGTAACGAATTCATTTTAATTGTAGATAAGGAATCTCTTTCTATAATGGGAGATCAGTAAAACAAACAATACGGGTTGGGTCAAATACCAACCCGTATATAAGCTATGTAGACAAATGATTGTAATACTTTCTGAAAAAAAGGACAAAACAACAGTAGAAGTGATTAAATGGATTGAGTACTACAATCAGAAATGGATTAAAATTAATTTAGAGGATTCTATTGAAGTTCATAATCTACATGATGATGTCGTCTTGGTTATTAATGGAGAGTCTAAATTATATCTTTCAGAAGTGACATCATTTTGGTATAGAAGAGGTTTCTTAAATTATAAGTATGATCTGGAGAGATTACCTTCTCATTTACTTCCTTTTTTAAAAGAGGAAAATTATCATTTAAAAAATTACTATTACCATCTGTTGCATAAAAAAAACAGCTTGGGAAATATTAATTCTTCAATAACAAACAAACTCATTGTTAATGATTTCTCAAAAAGTATAGGACTTAAAACCCCAAAATCATACATTCTTAATACTAAAGATGAATTGAAAAAAGTATTGAAGCAGCATAAGACTATCACAAAAGCAGTTGCAGGAAATGGTTTTTTCTATTTAAGTAAAACTGATTTTGGTACGCTCTATACTTCTATTGTAGAAAATATTGATGATTATTCTGAACGTTTTGCTCCGACATACTTTCAAGAGTATATAGAAAAAAGGTATGAGTTAAGAATCTTTTATCTAAGAGGAACATTTTATCCAATGGCAATTTTTTCTCAAAAAGATACACAAACTCAAATAGATTTTAGAAAATACAATAAAAAGAAACCTAATAGAACTGTTCCATATAAGATTCCGCATGAAATTGAAAAAAAATTACAACAGTTAATGAAACTAATGGAATTGGATACTGCCTCTATAGATATGATAGTCAATAATAAACTTGAGTATTACTTTTTAGAAGTAAATCCACTTGGTCAATTTGGCATGGTATCATACCCATGTAATTACTACCTAGAAGAAAAAGTGGCTCAAACATTAATAGCATAATGATAAAAGTAAATAAGTTCTTAAAAGATCATGAAACTAAACTTCCAGCAAGTTTTAAACATGCTGAATTTTCATCAGTTGAAGAGGGTGATGAAGTAAGAGAAATTTCAAAATTATCTCAAAATGATCATTACCAGACAAATGCCTACAACGTAATTCCATTTTACAAAGACATAGTCCGTTATTTATGAATACTCACTTTATTTTATTTTCAAATTGCCTTTTAGTGAAAGGAGATCAGCGCTCAACTATTTGTGATATTCAGCGTAATGATTTTGCTCTCATACCCAATGAAATGTATGAGGTATTACTCTTTTTGGAGAATCACAGTATTAATGAAACCATAAAACATTATGGTGAAGATAATAAGGAAATTATTGAAGAATATTTAGATTACATTGAAGAAAACGAATATGGTTTTTATTGCTCAGAATTAGAAAAAAGCAATTTTCCGAAAATTGATACTATTTTTAAAAGTTATCATAAAATTTCGAATTTCATATTGGAGTTAAGGGAGGTAGACCGTGAATATTTAACACCTATTTTCAATCAATTACATGAACTTGAATGTCACTCATTACATATTTTATTACATACCGACTTACAGATTGAAGATATACAAATCATTAATACATTATCGAGAAACAGTTCTTTACGTTCAATAGAAATAACAACTCGTTATTATTCAAATATTGAAGAATTTCTTCCTCTAATTAATAAGACTCCAAATAAGATAGTTCAGTTCATTTTATTTGATTGTGAGAAAGACTCAATATTAGAATATGGAGAACCATTTCTATTTAAAGTAATCAAAACGAAAAAACCAATTATCGACTGTAGATCTTGCGGAAATATCTCTTTGGATTATATGGTAGTTAATAAAGATAAAGTCTTTGAATCATTATCATATAATTCATGTCTCAATAAAAAAATGGGAATAGATTTTGATGGTAATATAAAGAACTGCCCATCAATGCAAACAGACTATGGAAACATTAACAATACATCTTTGTCTGAGGTATTAAAAAATGAAAAGTTCACAAAACTTTGGACTATTAAAAAAGATGAAATAAAAGTGTGCCAAGATTGTGAGTTTCGCCATGTATGTACTGATTGTAGAGCATATATTGAAGACCCAAATGATATATTTTCCAAACCGCTTAAATGCGGATACGATCCCTACACCAATGAATGGAGTGATTGGTCGCAGAATCCTCTCAAACAAACAGCTATAACTGAATACAAACTATTTTAAAATAAGATATCCATTTGATTAAAAATAAAGTCATCACATCAATATTTATTATAATACATATAATTATGTGCGTATCATGCAATCAGAGTGATCCTTCTCGTAATTACGTCACAGAAGGGTACTATTCAAATATCTATATGGCAGATAGTCTCTACATCGTGAAAGAATATGAACAAAGCTATAACATTTTGGAACAAACCTTTTCACGCTTTGAACCGATTGACATGGAAATTTATAATGAATTAATAACGTATATAAAATTGAAGATTTTGCTCAAAAAAGATGTCTCTTATGATGAATTTACTCGTTTAATAAGTGTGTATGGTTATACAGAATCATATTTGAAAAATGATGATGTGCTAGGTGCTTTTTATGAGCAGAACGAACAACAACTTATACACGATACTCCTCAATTACAAAAACAATATCTCTCCTCGATTAATCTTGACTTGAGAAATCAAATTTTAAGAATGAAATCAGAAGATCAACTTTATCGAGATAATTATGGAACGTATCAAGAAGAACAAACCCGTATTGATAGCACAAATACAGAAAAGTTAATACACATTTTTAACACCTATGGTTTTCCATCAAAAAAGCTCATAGGAGAATATTCAGTTGATAATAATAGTCCTAATATAAATGCCTTACTATTACATACTCGTGATTCAATTCGAGAACATTATTTTATACCGAAAGTTAAAGAGTACGTACATCAAGGAAAAGCTAATCCTCGCTTAGTAGGAACAATGTATGACCAATTATTACTCTACGATGGTTTTGAACAATATTATGGAACGTATTCATCGTCTCCCATCACAGAGGCTTCAGAAGCTGAAATAAATAGACGACGAGCATCAATTGGTTTACCATCTTATGGCTATGAAGACTGGCGTTACCGAATCCTATACCCTGAATTTAAATGAAGTTATACAGTACTATTTTTCAAATGAAACATTCTATTATCATAATCTTATTATTTTCTATTATGTCATGTACTCATAATACAACTGACTATTTAGCTTCTGACTATTATGCAAAAATTTATACCGCAGACAGCTTATTTATTATGAAGGATTATGAAAAAAGTTATGACATTTTACATTCGCTTTTTTTAACTCATGAACCACTTAATACAAATCCAGTAAATGAAATAAGCACGTACATCAAACTCAAAATTATCTTGAACAAAGAAGTATCATATAATGAGTTTACTGAACTTATCTCAAAGTATGGATATCCTACGAAATATTTGATAAAAGATTCAATTTTGAAAATACACTATCACAAGGTACAATCGCAGTTTGATAATGATGTTAAGAAACTAAAAAATAAGTATATCTCGTCTATTAATTTATCCCTACGAGAAAAAATTGTATCAATGAAAAGTAGTGATCAGTTGTATAGAAATGGTTCATACAAAGAAAATAAACAAAAGCAAGATAGTATTGACCTTTTGAATGCAAGGGAACTGAAAAACATTTTTGAAACATACGGTTTTCCTTCAGATAGAGTTATTGGAAACTACACAATTAATGATGATTTTGTAAATATCGATGCCTTACTGTTGCACACCAAAGACTCCATTCGAAGAAATTACTTTATACCAACGATATTAAAATATGTGAGACAAGGAAAAGCAAATCCGCGCTACGTTGGTTTTATGGAAGACCAACTCCTCATTTACGCAGGAAAAGAACAATATTATGGTACGTATCAAAATGCTCCACTTATGAGTGTTGATACGTCCGAAATAAATAAACGAAGACAGTCCATTGGACTTCCGAATCTAGGATATGAACAATGGCGCGACAAGATATTGTATCCTGATGAAAGTGAATACTAGTCAAACTTTACAGGAGTCAATATATTAGAAGCATACCTAAATGTATGCAATTTATTAACATTTAAACTTTTTTAGAAATGAAAAAATTATCAAAATTGAAAGGTAAATTAGGTTCAGAAAACCTTGTTACTGAAGAACAAATGTATTTTATTACAGGAATGCAAAATCGAGTTACTTCTCGTTATATATGTAATGATGCAACAGAGGGAAGTAATAATACCTGTGACAATCAAAGAACAGTCCGTAGAGATTATGCTGACGGAACTGAGAAAGAAACAGTTACCGTATCTGACGAATACGAATGCTAAATAGTAGTAACCTTTTAAATAAACAAAAATGAAAAAATTACAGAAATTAAATTCGAAAATATTTGCATCTAATGTATTAAGCGAACAAGAGCAGTATTACATTACTGGTGGAGATGACAGAACAAGTACTTGTTGGTCGTTGGTAGATACTTGTCATGAAGGTGTCGGAGACCATCACTATATTCGTAAGGTTGACGGTAAAGTTGTAAAAGATGAAGTAACTATTTGTGATCACAATAATTGTGTGAATGGATAATTAATTGAAGGAAGGTTATGCTTTTAATCATTACATCAGAACACGATCACTCTACATTAATGGTCATTGATTGGTTAAATCATTTTGACCTTCCTTGGATTCGTATAAATGAGAAGGATGTGATTGAAGTATCATTTCATAATGATGATATTGAATTTCGCTCACCATCTTTCTCATTTTTACTATCTGATCTTAAAGCAGTATGGTATCGAAGAGGGTTTCTCAACTTCAAATTATACATCACTAAACTTATCGATATTGATGAATTTAAAAAAATTGAACTTGAAAAATTACGCGAGTATATATATTACAAATTAGCACAATTACCTCACATCAATCGTTTTAAGAATGCAGACGTTAATAAATTGATTGTAACTGAAACTGCACGCTCAGTCGGACTTACAACACCACAAGAATATCTTGTAAGTACTAAAACATATCTCAATGAGATTTTAGAG
The DNA here is from genome assembly GCA_039026955.1 of Bacteroidota bacterium. Classification (GTDB taxonomy): domain Bacteria; phylum Bacteroidota; class Bacteroidia; order Flavobacteriales; family Flavobacteriaceae; genus Kordia. The sequence continues at coordinate 99,528 of JBCCLH010000011.1, read as the reverse complement.
AGTAAAGAAACTGATTTTGCAACAAAATCAATTTCTGGGTATGGAATTATTCCATCAGATTTCGTTAATTACAACATACTTACAAAAAAAATTAACAGCACAGAGAAAACACCGCAAAAATTCTTTCCGAGTTTAGTTCAACATTATATTGAAAAAAGATATGAATTACGCATATTCTATATGCACCGAAAGTTTTGGGCAATGGCGATTTTTTCTCAAAATGATGATACGACTGCTGTTGATTTTAGAAACTACAATGATAAAAAGCCCAATAGAAACGTACCATTTACTGTTCCAATTCATATACAACAAAAAATAATTGCATTAATGGAGAAATTGGATCTGAACTGTGGATCAATCGATATGATTGTAACTCCACAATTAGAATTTATCTTTTTGGAAGTCAACCCAGTTGGTCAGTATGGTATGGTATCACGACCATGCAATTATTATCTTCATAGAGAATTAGCACTTCATTTAAAACAATTATCACATGAGTAACGGAAAAACTAAAAAAGAAATAGAAGATCGTTTGGAAAAAACAAAGGATATTCTACCTCTTATACTCCATGACGCACATATTACTGAAATAAAAAAGACCGCAACGGTTACAGGTAAACAAATATCTGCTCCAAAGTATCGAACGGCATCAATATCAATTTCAAATTACCTTAAACACGTTACACGATTTCCTCATGAATAGATATTTTAACTTATTCGCTAATTGTTTTATAGTCTATGGTTTCAATCGTAGTCTTATATTTGATGCTCAGCGTATGAAAACTGTTTTTATCCCTAATGATATATATGAAATTATTATGAAGGCTAAGAATAACTCAATTGAACAAATTTATGAAGAATATGGTCTAGAAAATAAATCAACTATTGATGAATATTTTGATTCCCTGATAGAAAATGAATTAGGATTCTATCTTTCAGAAAAAGAACGAGCATTTTTCCCCAATATTGATACTAAGTATCATTCACCGTTTGAAATAACAAATTGCGTTTTGGAAGAAATGAGAGATAGCGCACTTTTGAAAAATACGATTTCACAATTGGAAGCCTTGGGTTGTCAATATGTGGAATTAATCTTTTACAAAGATATAATAAATGAATACTTAGAAAATATTTTGACATTATTCAAATCATCATCAATTAAATATATTGGTTTAATCATACCTTACACTGAAAATAAAGATACCGTTTTTCTTAAAAAAATATGCACACAGCATCTACGTCTTAATAAGATTTTGATTCATGGAGTACCAAGTGATAAAGAAAATGATAAAGTAACTCATGGGTTTACTGATATAATATACGTACATCAACCATTTACAAATTTTTCATATTGTGGCACTGTCAGTAAGAAATTTTTCTCTCCAAGTATGGAACACTATATGGAGTCACAAAACCACAATTCGTGTCTTAATCAAAAAATATCTGTAGATGCAAACGGTAACATAAGAAATTGTCCTGCTCTCCCAAAAAGTTTTGGGAATATTAAAGAAACGACACTTTCTGAAGCAATTCATACTAGAGGGTACAAACAAATGTGGAGTATTTCAAAGGATGATATCGATACTTGCAAGGATTGTGAATTTCGTCATATCTGTACGGATTGTAGGGCTTTTGTAGAAGCCCCAGAAGATTATTATTCAAAACCTCTAAAGTGCGGATATGATCCATATACAAACACGTGGTCTGAATGGAGCACAAATCCATTAAAGAAAAAAGGTATTGAATTTTACAAAATGAAAGATATAACACAAGAAAATTAAATTTTAAATCAACTTCATTTTTTTTGATTACACTAAGCGTGAAGAACTAATCCTTATACTCATGAATAGCAAAAAAACTGTTTTCTCATGTATTCTTTTTTTGTTTTGTGTTCACGTATTATTTTCACAAAACACCTATCCATATAAAATCAATTCAATCGAAAAAGTGGGGTATATTAGTTTTAACGAGAAAACAGATAATCCCAATTTTTATTTATGTGATGAAAAAAACGTTTTTGAATACTACCAAGTAAATCCTCGTTATAAAGAAGGGCTAAAAAGTATTCAAGCGTATTTTAAAAACCACATAACCGCATTAAATGAATTGATAAAAACTGATGGGTACTTAACGGTACGTTTTATTATCAATTGCAAAGGCGAAACCGATAGATTTAGAGTTTCTTTCGTTGATAAAAATTATGAGAAAGTAAAAATTAATTCCGATTTTGAATCAAAAATAATATCACTTTTTAAAAAGATGGGGCAATGGAATCCAGGATATTTTGAAGGCACGTATTTTGATAGTTACAAACACATTATTTTTAAGATTAGCAATGGGAAAATTGAAGAAATATATCCTTAACAATTATACCTACACTTTTTTTGCAATAGCTATTTCTGTAGTATTTACGAACTGTGAAAATATAATGGAATCAAACAACAACAATCCTATCAATGTAAAAAAAGCAGAAATGTGGTTTAAAATTCAGCAACAGTATTTACAGGGCTCAATTGAGGAACAAGCAGCATTAGATAGTTGTATTAAATACAATCATGAATTTGCAGATGCGTATGCAGAAAAATCAGTGAGTTACAACAAAAGAGGAAATCATGCGGTTGGTTTTCAATACCTGAATAAAGCTGTTGAATTAGAACCTAAAGTACATCTAGGATATAGAGGTTTTGTGAAATTATATATGATGAGAGACTATGAAGGTGCTCTTGAAGATTACCTACGCTTAGACACACTTACTCCAAATTTTCAAGATGCTCCTTGGGGAGAGGATATTTATAAAGTTATTGGACTTACTTATTTACAACTACAAGAATACGAACTCTCAAAAAAGTATCTTGATAAATCTATAAAAACCATATCAGAAAAGGACGGTGAAGATTGGGTTGATTCAGAAACATTTTTATACAGAGCCATCGTATCATATATTCAAAAGGATTATGATACCGCCATTAGTTATTGTGATACCTTATTAAAACATAATCCTCAATATCCAGAAGCACATTTTTATAAAGCTAAGAGTCTTATCAATATGAACAAAAGAGATGAAGCTAAAAAAGAATTGCTATTAAGTATGCAAGAATTTAAAGATAATAATGCTAGAAAGAGTCCATATTATGAAGTTCCGTTTCAATTATACATGAGCGATTTAGAAGATTTAAGTCATAAATTGAATCTTTAATCATAATACTACTACTGGCTTCTCATAAAAAGAAAAAACACCCACATACATGAGTGCTTTTAGTATTCAATTTTCAGCACACCAAATCTCTTTAGCTTTTTCAAATCCACACCATCGATTCTTTTCATCACGTTTTCGGGATGCTAATTCATAGCGGAGTAGTTTTTCAAGAGGCATTTTACTGTAGATAACATAGAGTAATAATTCACTATCTATCTTTGAAAATATATTGACGATGTTTTGTAAATGACGAAGTAAATCATGCTCCAACTTAGCATTTTGAATATGCAAATATGTCATTTGAGAATAATCATCTGGCAACACATCTAAAAAAGGAACTCCCATTTCATCTGCGGTTATTTTCTCAACCGTTGCCCAATCATTATCTTTTCCATGAATGACACCAAATCGAATATCAGTTAAGCGATATTTGAAATTCAACCACATGGCACGATCAACCGCACCTTGTTGTGTTTCAAAAATTTCTAAATAATCATCATGTTTCATAGCTTACTTCTTTTCGGTTGTTTCTTTTTTAACTACGTATGCAGAACTCCCATTTACAGAAATAATACTGGTACGTGAAGACTTTGGATCACTTCCTTCTTTACGCAACAATCGTTGATTATTGAATAACGGACGACATTTGATATTGAATGCGGTATAGCTGACTGCTTTCTCTTTATCATCTAAAGTGTCAACATAAGCTTTGTAAAGTTCTTCGTTAGTCATGCTCTTTTTCTTGCTATTAAGCATAATATCAAAAGCTGTGGTTGCTACTGAATTCAATCCTTGCTTTGATTCTGATAAATCTAAATTCAAAGCTTCTAGCTTTTGGATTTGCTCATCGCTTGCATACTTAATTATAGCCGTAGCATCCTTTTGATACTCTTTAATGCGATTCGTAATGGTTCGCTTTTCTTCTTTGGCTTGTTCAATTTTTTCATCTGCTGTTTCAAGCAGTTGTTGATCGTCACTAATGTTTTGTATTAACGTGTCGATAATGTTGTGATTACTCATAATTATTAAATTTTAAAGGTTTATGATTCTATGTGTTTACAATGAAGACTTATTATAGTTGTAAAATAATTCCCTTTGTCTTCGATGGCTGCTTTTACAACCATATCAATTTCTTCTTCACTCCATGATTCTCGATGTGCTTGCTGAATGAAAGCACCTAAGAGCTCATAGTTTTTATACTCCGAACAATCAAGATTGACTGTTTTGTTAACGATTCGTTTCATAGTAGTTACAGATTAAGTTCTTTGAATCGAGTCTCGTTAAAATGTAAATCTCGTTCGATATGAACGTTTCCTTTCAGCAAAGCACCTTCAATATTGAGAAGGACTTCTTGTTTGAAAGCTTCCATTTCATCAATAGAAAAACTGCCCCATTCATCTTCTGCCAATCCTGTGACATAGCCATAGCAGATATTTGTTTCTGGATCACATTCCGTTGCATACCACGTTGCTGGTGATGAAGGATGAAAGAATTTGGCAATAACTAATGGATTGTTGGTATCTGATTGACGACCAACTTCACTAAAGCGCTTTTTTAACGCATCGTTGATGAGTTTCATAGATATTAAATTTTTAAAGGTTTGTGTTTATTTTTTTAAAGAGGGTAATTAGCCGTCAAGACTTCAATCTTGCGTTTTCGCTTCTTTTCATGTGCGCCATTACTAGCTACCAGTGGTTTATCTATATTCTTTGTGTACCAATCATTCTGTTTGATATATTCATCAAGTATGTCAGAAGGATATGAACTCAATAGAAATTTTCCTTTTATAATTGAAAGTGTATCAAGAAGTTTGATAAAGTCAGCTTTACTGTAGCTATCATAGTGTCCCATATCAGCGTTGTAATACGGTGGGTCTATATAATGAAATGTATTATCGGTATCATACGTTGTAATAACTTTACACGCATCGTTGTTTTCAATTTGAGTATTTTCTAAGCGTTTTGGAATGGATTCATCGAATCGAAGTTTCTTATTCCGTACCGTTTTTAACCGCTTCCCATACTTATCAAATCCCCAACTTCCAATTTTACAGGCAAAGCCCATATTCGTAGCGATATAGAATGCCCATGCTTGTTGTAGTTTGTTAAACAAATGTGGCATTCGATATATCGTATGTGCTACGGTATAGGTTGCTCTTGAAAAGAGCGTAGCTTCAACTTTTGCTTTGAGATTATTGAAATCAGTTCTACAAATTTCAAAGAAGTTAATCACCATATTATTGGTGTCATTAATGATCGCTGATGGAGCAGGCTCTTTCGCAAAAAAGACAGCTCCACCACCGAAGAAACTTTCAGTATAGATAGTGTGTTCTGGAATTAATGGAAGGATTTTATGAAGCAAGGTAATCTTGCCACCATAATATGATATTGGGGTTTTCATAAAGGTTATAAAGGAATGGGCGAATAAGAGGGAACTACATCAAGTTTTCGTCTACGAGAGAAACATAGCTTTCAGAGGTAATAATGATATGATCTAAGACTTTGATATCCATGATGTCTCCAGCAGAGCAAAGCTTTTTAGTAATGGCTTTATCTGCTGCTGAAACTTTAAGTGTTCCTGATGGATGATTGTGTATAATGATAAATGCTACAGCATTGACCATGAGTGCTAACTGAAAAATGTATCGTTTAGGTATTGTAGTGGATGTTATATCACCTGTGCTAATTTCAGCAATACCAATAACACAATTAGCATTTGTTAAATACAGCACCCATGCTCGTTCACGTAAATCTAGCTGATCACGATCAACATATTGTTTAATCAAATTAGATGCTTTTTCTGAACTTGTAATACGCTCCATACTTTCAAAAAGAGGACGTTTGTAAGTTAGTTGTATTTCATGGGTTTGATTAAGCCATGTACTTGGTAATGTTTTGTTCATGTCGTATTAAGTTTAAGGTTTGTTCTGACATGAGTATGCGTTAGTCTTAACATGAACGGTAGAGTGATAAATATGCTTTAGACACAAAACAGCATCCCTTTAGTTATAAAGAAGAGTGAGGGAAAATATAAGAATGTTAAATAATGCTATTTGCTATTTTGCTCGAACAAATTTTAGAAATGATCGGCGAGAGTTTGGAATTTTTTTACGTGACCGATTACATCATTTTTATATTTTAGGTCGTACAGGAACAGGAAAGACAACTATGCTCCGTACCAAAATCCATCAAGATATCAAACAGGGTTTTGGAACCTGTGTCATTGATGTACATGGAGATTTAATTCAAAAAATATATAATAATATCCCAAATTATCGTAAAAAAGATATTATCTATCTTGATGCTACTGATCCTCAACTTATTTTTGGTTATAATCCACTACGCAGAGTATCTTATGAAAAACGTCCCCTTATTGCATCAAGCATTTTGGAAATCTTTCAACATTTATGGGGTCAGCAAGGTTGGGGAGTGAAGCTTTCTCATATTTTACGCAATGTACTATTAACACTCCTTGACCAAGAAAAAGCAAATTTTTCAGATATATTAAGAATATTACATGATGCAGAATATCGGAAACAATGTATGCTGCATATTGTTAATCCTGATGTACATACATTTTGGAAAACAGAATTTAAAAGTTATTCTGCCAAAACTGATTTTATCCCCATCTATAATAAGCTTGGTGGTTTGTTATCATATCCGTCAATCAGAAGAATATTAATATTGAATAAACAACAGCTTTCACTTCGTCACATTATGGATAACAATAAAATTTTGTTAGTGAACCTCGCAAAGGGAAGTATCGGAAGTGAAGCATCATATATTCTTGGATCATTACTTTTAACATCACTTGCATCATCAGCATTCTCACGAATTGATACAGCAGAAGAAAAACGTGTTCCATTCTTTTGTTACCTTGATGAATTTCATAATTACACAACGCTTTCAATTATAGATATGCTATCGGAACTACGTAAATTCCGTATTGGACTCATTATGGCACACCAATATATTTCTCAACTTGACACTAAGGTTAGAGATGCCGTACTTGGAAATGTCGGGTCAATAATCACATTTCGTTTATCACAAGCTGATGCACGCTATATGGAAAAAGAATTTTCTCCTATTTTTACTACTGCTGATTTTGTAAATCTCGCAAACTATGAAATCTATCTCAAACTTATGATTCATGGTGTACCATCGAAAGCATTTTCTGCAACAAGTTTAACACCAGAAGAACTTACAAATAATTATGTATATAGGACATATTAATCACTCTGCTGTGCAGAATGTTTTTAGTACATACTGAATATATCATTTCCCGTGATATACTTTTTATGCAACAGAAAGATTTGTACAACATAACAGAGCAACAGTCTTTAGAATCAGAATCTCAAGATTTTTCACGTTGCAACTCTTTTGAAGAAGAACTACGAGCATCGCAAACATTTGTAACCATACGAAACGAATTACTTGACGCAGGAATGCCTGAAGAAGATTTTAATGACTTGATTGGTTTACTGAAAGCTATTGCACGCCGTTGTTTGGAAGAAGAGTTTCCCTTAGCACTATATAATCACGACTAACTTTATGATATCTAACGAACCTAAAGTAGCGTTGATTTATGCACGTGTATCCACAAAAAAGCAAGACCCAAAAGCACAACTAATTCGTTGTGATGAGTATTGTAGACAAAATGGCTACACGGTTGAGAAAATTTTTGAAGACAAATTTACGGGTGGAGGTAATTTCATGGAGCGACCAGCCATGCGAGCATTACTGAAATATGCTCAAAATCATTCACATCAAGAATATATAGTTGTTTTTGATGATTTGAAACGATTTGCACGTGATACTAAATTTCATATTGAACTACGAACTGCATTCAGCAAAAATGGTCTAATTCCTGAGTGTTTAAATTACAACTTTGATGACACACCTGAAGGGCGATTTATGGAAACAATGTTTGCTGCACAAAATGAATTAGAACGTCATCAAAATCGTCGCCAAGTTATACAAAAACAACGCGCAAGATTAATCGCAGGATATAACGCTTTTGTACCACCAAAAGGATATAGTAAAAAGAAGAAAGACCCAATTCATGGGACTATTGATGTACCCAATGAACAAGCGCTAGCAATCAAACAAGCCTTGAAAATGTTTGCAAAGGGAGAATTTGACAGCAGAACCGAAGTAGCACAATTTCTTAAAAATAAAGGAGTTTTAGGTAAGCAAGCTTCTGAGAAATATTCTCATAAAGTCAAAAATATACTCACTAACCATTTCTATGCAGGATATATAGAATACTTACCTTGGAATGTAACTAGACGTAAGGGACATCATGAACCACTTATTACACTTAATGAGTATAATCGCATTCAAGCTAGACTTATGAAAACGGATCATTACAAGCCTATTCGAAAAGACGTAAATCCTGATTTCCCCTTACGTGGTCTTATCAATTGTTATTATTGTAAGATGAAGTTAACTGCATGCAAATCAAAAGGGAGGTGGGGCGGCTTATATTATAAATACTACTGTCGTAATAAACATTGTTATTTAAGGACTGCAAAAACTATTAAATCAGTTTCTTCAAATGCGCTTCATGAAGAATTTAAAGAACTAATTGATAGCTTCAAAGCTAATGAAAAACATTTATCACTGGCAAAAGTAGTCCTGAGTTCACTAGCAAAGACTAGTTATAACGAAAGAAGTACTAATCTTGAAGAAAGTACAAAACGCAAAGAGGTCTTAGAATCAAAAATTGATCATTTAATTTCTTTGGTATCTAATCCAACCACATCAGACATATTACGAGAACAATATGAGAAAAAAATTGAATCAATGAGTAAAGAAATTGAAGGAATTAATGCCTTTATGAGTTCAACCAAAAATTATGCAGATTTACTTCGAACCCCTATTAATAAAATGTGCGAAATCCTCAAAAACCCTTATAAAATATGGAAATCTTACGATCCAAGTAAAAAAATGACACTCTTCAATTTGCTGTTTGAATCAAATTTAGAATACAAGCCAAATGAGGGCTTTCGAACCCCAAAAAAGACTATATTAATAAGGCTATTTGAGCAGTTTTCTACTCTAAATATGCGAGATGTGAACCTCCCACCAAAAACTTCGAACCCCAAAGACTCCAAATTATTATCAAAAATCAACACTCAACTGTGGAACACGTACATAGAACAAATGTTACATGATCAGAGCCAATAATATTTTTGGCTTTTATTATGCCAATTTCCAACCTATTTCATCAATAAATATATGACATACTACATCAATACAACACAAACACCCAATACCCTTTTCGATAACTTACTTAAAATTTTAAAGGATAGTGAACTTCGAGTTCTCTTAACTGTAATTAGAAAAACAATAGGTCACGTACATCCGTATGACAATACAAAGCGAATTAAGAGAGCATGGATCTCACAAAAGCTATTTATGATTTGTTGTAATTTATCTGGACGAGCTGTTTCAGGAGCAATCGACTCTTTAGTAATAAAAAAACTGTTACGAGTAACAGATAGAAAGGGAAGGGAACTGAAAACTAAACAACAACGAAGAGGAACTTCAAAACTCTATTATTCAAGCTGTTTACAGCTTGAAACAAACACGAATACAACCTCTAAACAAGCAGGAACTAATCTAGTTACAAAAGGTCACACTATTAAACTAAATAATAAAACTAAATCTTGTTACAATAGGTCACAAGGTATCAAGAAACTATCTGACATTGAACGATACCAACAACTTCATAATACCTACACTTCTAAACAATAATAAAGTTACTGCTATACACAGACTTTCCACAAAATATACAAGCTACCGCGAAAAAAATATGCATATAGTACCTATTTGTCACCCTGTTTTGTCACACTCCCTTGTACTTTGGATATACAGTAGTATGTGAAAAGGCAATGCTAATCACATTGCCTTAAACACATTATGAATAAAAAACAAAATAAATATCTATCAGCTATACGTAAAATGCACCATCTGAAAATTAATGATCTTGCGTATGTATTAGGTATCAATCAAAGTAATTTATCCCGCTTTGAGTCTGGTAAAATATCCAACCTCAAAGCTTTAATAGGGTATCATATTTTACTTAATTTATCAATAGAAAATTCAATTAGGCAAGTCTTTAAAGGAGGATTTAAAGAATTATATGATCGTTGTTTCATTCTTTCAGAGAAGTTATCATCAGCACCAAAAACAAATAGAAATGCATTACGCCTAGAAGGATTACATGCCATTACTACTCGACTTATGAAATTTGAAGAGAAGTATGTCTGAGAAAAATCAAACGGTGTTAGCATTGTATCCTAATCGCTACGGTATTGGATATGCTATATTTGATTCTCCTAATAATCTTGTTGAATACGGTATTGGTTACATTCGTCCAGCAATTAATGGTAAAGCATTAAAGCGAGTTCAAGAATATATTGCATATTACAAACCTGATATTATCCTTATTAGAGGCACTGAGAAGAATTCAAAAACAAGTAAGCGTAATGAAAAACTTATCAATCTAATTTGCAAAGAAGCACGCACACAAAACTTAGATATTCACAGTCTTACTCGTACACAAATTAAGAACGTATTTATACAATTCAAAGCTAAAACTAAACATCAAATCTCAGAGAAAATAATTGAATGGTTTCCACAATTATCATCGTATCGATATCCTAAACGAAAAGAATGGATGAGTGAAAATCATAATACAGGCGTGTTTGATGCAGTAAGTTTGGCTTTAACCTATTATTACTTGGAATAGATAAAAAGATCATTTATTTAAAATGGTCTTTTATTTATTTTTATTAGTATTTAAAAGGTTGACAAAACCAATTAAATTTGTATGATGGTATTTAAATGTTTAATGGTTATCCAAGTAAGGGTTAATAAGTTCTTTTTTTGGATAACCATTAAACTTACTTAACAATGCAAATAACTATACAGGCGTACAATCGTCCGCACAGACTTATATTCCGCTTATCAGAGGAAATACCAAATGATTGGTTTATGTTCTATATTCCAACATATCCTGAATATTTAGAAAATTATTTCCCTAATAAAGAAATTCCTACTGAACTAGAAACTGTTTTCGATATATGGGAAAAAATCCATTCCATAAAAGATGTTGAAGGTGTAATCATGGATCATTTTAAAATAGTCGTAGAAAAATCAAAATATATTAGAGAATGGTCTACTATTTTACCTACTGTAATTTTTATTATAGCCACATCAGCAACAGAAAATGATATTATTGAGATAAAAAACCATATACACCTTTATCCTAATGAAATATCAGAAATCGAATGTATTCTAAAAAAAGCTAATAAACAACTTAAATGGATTAAAGACAATCAGTAATATATTTTCCATGCTTACAAATCAAAATCATTTATGCCATCTATCAAAGGTGGCTTTTTACAATTTGATTTTTAATATTAAATGTAACCTTACGTATTATATTGCGTTATACCATTAAATATCAACACTAAACCATTCTGTATACATATATTTGTTATTCAAATTATAAAATAATGGATATAATTGTAGAGAAACTATATTTTTCTTATTCAGAAGAATCGATACTTAATAATGTGTCTTTTTCATTTTCTGATGTAAGTACAATTGCAATTGTTGGGGCTTCTGGAAGTGGAAAGTCAACTCTTTTACGATTACTTTCTGGGAATCTTTCTCCGACAGCAGGAGATATCTCAATTGACGGAGTTTCTCCGAAAAAAAATACTTCTCTAGGAAATATAAGTTTTATGTTTCAAGACGCAACTCTAATGCCAAATCTAACTGTTGAAGAAAATGTTAAACTTCCTCTCAAATTGAAAAGGAATAAAAATTTTGATTTTGCCCTTGAGTTGATAGAGAAAGTTGGGCTGCTTCCATATAAAGACTATCTACCTTCTGAGTTATCAGGAGGAATGAAAACTAGAGTTTCACTAGCTAGAACTTTTGTTACTAAACCTAAATTAATTCTCTTGGACGAACCATTTAGTGCTCTTGATGTAAAATGGAAAACTGCTCTCTATAAAGAGTTAGAAATATTAAGAAAAGAATTTAACGCAACTCTACTTATAGTAACCCATGACATACAAGAGGCTCTATTATTATCCAATAATATTATTGCATTAAACAGTAAAGGCAAGCTTTTAGAACATATTAAAATAAATTCAAAACTACCCAGAGTCTTTAATGACAACGCCATTTTTAATCATCAAAATGATTATAAAAAAATTAGGAATTTGATACTTGAAAATTAAAACGTATGAAAAATTTAAAACGAAATATCATTTATCTTATTCTCATTATAATTCTTTTGATTGTTTGGGAGTACCAGTCAAAACAAAGTAACACTTTTAGACTTTTATTGAGTTCTCCATCCTTAATATGGGATTATTTTCAAAATGAAATTGATATTTTAACAAAAGCTACACTTATTACTTTTGTGGAAGCTCTAGCAGGATTGCTAATTGCGACTATATTCAGTTTTTTAACTATCATTCTTTGTTTTTTTAATAAACGATTAATGGATTATGTCCTACCTATTATGATTTTCAGTCAAGTTATTCCACTGATAACATTAGCTCCATTATTTATAATAGCTTTTGGAGTAGGGCTTAAATCAAAAATAATGATGGCAGCACTTATCTGCTTTTTTCCCATTTTCGTAAACTTTAACAATGGTGTTAAGTTAATTGATAAAAATATTCATGAGATGATGTATATATATGGTGCGTCAACAATTCAAAAAATAAAACATTTATACTTCCCATTGGCGCTTCCAAATATAATGGCAGGATTAAAAATAGCGACTACATTGTCTGTAATTGGAGCTATTGTCGCTGAATTTAATGGTGCAGATATAGGACTAGGAAAAAATTTATTTCTAGCAGCTAAACGTTTAGAGCCTGAATTAATGATGACAAGTTTAATATTGTCTTCAATATTGGGAGGGCTTTTATTTATAAGTATTGTATTAATCGAAAAAAAAATAGGAAAATGGTACACAAAATGAAAAAACTAAAAAACTTTTTATTACTTGCTATAATTTTTATAGCTTTCTCAAGCTGTGAAAAACAAAAAAATACAAAAAAATCTGACAACCAATTAGCCGCTATTTCACTTAGACAAGAATGGTTTCCTTATGCAGGATATGCTGGAGAACTTATGGCAGTAAATGAAACAGCAGAAAAGAACGGTTTAGTTATTACTTTAGAGTCAGGTTCTGATAACATTGACCCTATAAAACTTGTCACAAGTGGAGCTAATGATTTTGGTGTTGCTAGCGCAGATAGAATTTTAACAGCAAATGAAAAAGGTGCTGATTTGGTAGCTATAGGAGTAATCAATCATAATTCACCTACTTGTTTTATTGCTAAAAAAGATAACAATATTCTCTCTCCCAAAGACTTTCAGGGAAAAACTGTTGGGATACTGACAGGAACTAATACAGAATACGTTTATAAAGCATTAAAGAAAAAATTAAATCTAGATGAAACATCAATCAAAGAAATAGAAATTCCTTTTGATTTGGGTACATTCATTTCTGGGGCCTACGATGTTAGACCAGCTTTTATTTATGATGAAACCGTTTCCTTAGATATGCAAGGAATTGATTATTCTGTTATAGAACCTAAAGATTTTGGAATTAGTTTTTTAGGAACTGTATATTTTACAACGAAAAAAACTATAGAAGAACGTCCAGAAATTGTTCAAGCATTTGTTAACTCTATGGCTGAAGGATGGGACTTAGCAATAAAAAAACCAGAAAAGGCAATTACCTATCTTAAAACTTACGATAATTCTATAGATGAAAAACGCGAATTAGCTTCTTTTAAAAAAGGAATTGATTATTTTAAAGGCAAGGATAACTTAGTGCTATCTTCTGACATTAGTTCTTGGAATTCTATGGCTAACATACTCAAAGATTTAGATGTATTAAAAAAGTTTGATATTTCCCAATCTGTAAATAATACTTTTATAAATCAATATCATTCAAAATAAAAAATATGGTAAGTGTCATTAATAATTCAAAGGAATTTAAAGAGTTAAATGAGCGATCTTGGCAGATAAATGCAAATTTTATAATTGAACACGGACTACCTCATGTTAATATCGAAAGGCTACTATCCGAAGAAATTGGTGATTTAAAGAAAAAAAATAGATATTTAAACACATTACTTGATATTGGTTGCGGAACAGGTTGGTTAAAAAATATTATTCCCAACTCACTTGACTATAAAGGAGTTGATAATTGTTCGCGATTTATTTCAAAACTATCTAAAAATGATAAGTGTTACTCTCTTTTCGATGTAGAGAATGAGCATCCAAATTCAGATATTGAGAATTTAAAATCAGATATTCTTGTTTGCAGCTTAAGTCTAATTGAAACTCCATTTTTAGAAAAAGCATTCAAAAACTTATTTCATCTAGCTTCGAATGGTGCATACTTAATTATTGTAGGACTTAATCCTTTTACGGAATTAATTAAAGCATCTAAAAGTCATGAAGAACTAAGAAAATATTTAGAATTATATCAATCAAAAGAATTACGGCTTCTAATTTCAAAAACTATCAAATCAAACGGAAGTACATCAGATAGTGCTTATCATCGAATATTATATAGTCCAAATGACTATATACAACAGGCAAAAGAAAATGGTTTTCACCTAGTAGATTTTAAGGATGGCAACAATAAGAATGACATTATAAGTCAAACCGTTTATCAATATTTTCTGTTTAAAAAAAGTTAATTACTATGGTTACATTTGGTTTTTTTGGTAGTAGTAGTGATGATATTGCAGCTGAATATGAAAAATTAGTAGACAAAATATTAATCCAGATATTTCAGCAACACACAGAAGTTAGAATTATAACTGGTGGTTATGACGGCTTCATGAAATCCATTTGTAAACGAGCTAAATTATTGGTAAATAAAAAATTTAAAAAAGTAAATCTAGAAACTTTTGGTATATTATACAATGGGTTTGATGAACAACCTAACCCATATATGGATACCACTATTACGACAAATAATATTGGGGAAAGAGCTCAATCAGTGATTGAACTTAGTGATTTCCTTTTTGGGATGCCAGGGTCACAAGGTACACAACACGAAATACTCCAAGCCATGGAAGTAATAAAGTATCCTTCGCCTGATTTTAATCGTTTTCTAAAAAACAATCTTTTTATAAGTTCTTATTGGAACAATGTTATTAATTCTGGAGAGTGGATTTTTTTTGATGAAAATTACAAATTTGATTTCAAAAAACAAGAAACAGAGATTCAACCAATAAATTTTACTCATATTGGAACAGACAAATCAGAAATTATTGATAGTATAAAATACTTTATATCTAATGATAAAAGTTCTAATGAGGTTTTAGCATTCGACTTTGCTTTTTCTATCTATAGCCAAAAACCTCTTGTTGACATTGGAATTAACAATAGTAAAGCTATACATAAGTACAAAAGTATAGTTGATGATTATTTACTCAATAACGCTTCTCTTTTGGGATACAACACTGGCTTTAGAGGATATAAATCCTTAAACTCTCCTAAATATTTCACAGAAAACCCTAAGTTAGAAAACTACGAGATTTCTTTTTCTAGGGCATCGCATACCAAGCAAAATAGACAAAATATTAAATATGGTTTTGATGATTGGAACAAACATCTAGAAAAATTTAAATTTGGTAAAATTTCATTTTGGGTAAATCATTCCTTTTTATTAGAAAGAAAAATACAAGTCAATTTATCTTGTTTTTTAATTTTAAATTTAAATTTACCCAAACGTAAATGTAATCACATACTTATGATGCTTGAAAAGCACATATTAGATTCAGGATTAAAGAAAATAATCCTAGAATTAGATGGTTACATAACTACTACAGAAGATTTAATCTCTTTTAGAGATTACGCTGCAGCTCACAAGCATACAATTAAAAATTATACTTTCCGTCATGGCTTAACTTCACTTTTAAAATACTTACCTAAGGATAATCTTTATGCTCAAGAGTTATTAGAAAATATAAAGAATACTATTTTAATACGTGATTTAGCTACTCAATTATTCTATTCTTTTGATAATAAAAACTCAGAAGATTGCTACAAAGATTATCCAATTAAAACTATTTCAGAATTAATTTTAACAATACATAAAAGTAGCTCACTAGCATATAAAAATTTTGAATTTTTAAATTTAGATGGGGATTGTCTTAATGAACACATATGCAATCCAATAAGACCAAAAGATTTTCTAGACATTTTCAATATCATAAATAACCTTTATAGTAACACAAGAGTACATTCTGATGACAAAATATTCAATATTAATGTTGATAGCAGTAAGAAAGATAAACTGTTAATTACATTCGAAACCTTATCAGATCTTGCTAAACCTTATATTGATTACATCAATGATTTGACCCCAGATACAATAACTAATTATCATAAAGGTTTCCGCCAAATTAAAGAATCTCAAAAAAAACTAAATTATATTGTAATTGAAGCAAATAGCTCAAATAAAGGAACAACCATTAAATTAATAATTTATGAAAGCACTGATAATTGATGATATTAAAGGTAATGCCGAAGAACTTGCAAGAGGTCTTGAAGAAATCTTTAACTATGAAGAAGATGATAAACCTATGATAAAAACTAATCCAATGAACGGTATTGATGCCATGAATCATACCTATGATTTAGTTTTTATTGATTTCTTTTTTGCAAATAAGAGTAATATTAATGGAGCTGATGTTGGGTTAGAGATTAGAAAAAAATATCCCTTAGCAACATTGATTTTAGTTACTGCCTATGGGAAAGAAAACATATTAAAGTATATCCATGTAGGTTTTGATGCTTATTTAAATAAAGATGATGAAACAAAGCTTTTTGAATTAACGGAGGAAGATCTTAAAAAGGTTATTGAAATTGGAGTAAGTAATTCTCAAAAACGTATAAAAAGTAAATTTACAACAGAAGAATTATCAAATGTTAAAGAGAAATTAGATGCAATTGAAACTATATTGGAAAAAGGTGCATACAGGAATCTAGGTGAAGCTGTAGTTTATGGAGATTTATATCAAAAAGGAGTTTCAATAGAAGAAATAAAAAATAATGCAAAAAAAATTGACATTTGTATCAGAAACAAAAAACCATATATAGACAATTCTGGAAAAGAATATAAGCTTATAGGTCGAACATCGCTCAACACTTACTTAAAAGTCTATGATAAATCTACTATTCATGAAAATGCTCTAAAAATAAGACAAATTCTTTTAGAGAATAACTTTATGGTTTGGCCTAATGTTTCTAAAAAAGTAAAACCTTTCAAAACTTTATTAGATGATTTTAACATAAAACTAAACGAATAGTAACCTTACTTTTTAGGTTAGCAGTAGCCTTACATAATATTCTGATTACAAGCTATTTACACTTTTAAATAGCTTTTTTTATGGCTAATTTTGAAATGTAAAACATCAAAACTAACAGCCATGAAAAAGCAAATACCTCAAAACAAACTAATTGACTCTCTTTCAAACAGCCGCTTGTGCCAATTAATAAGTTTCAACAAAACAGCATTTACTTTCTTGATTCTTGAAAGTAGCAAGATGGTTGAAATTCCTGTAAGACAATTCTACACAAAGGAATATTTAAAACAACTTTTTAATACCAACGAAGCAATTAGTATGCCTTTCAACATATTCTGGCTATACATCGAAACACTTTAACTCAAAATCAATCAATATGAATAAGATACACTTACATAATTGGACAATTTCCCAGAATCACAAAAACAACAAATATGTTGTTAACAGCCCGAACGGTACTACAGAAGAATTTGAAAGTCTTCAAGCAGCTAAAGCACATACATTACTTGAGTTTTACACTTACATAGACAACAAAAACAATTCATTACTCCAGAACTGATATCTGGATATCTAACGGTTTACTGTTTTATCCAAAAAAAACAGACATAGAAGTTTAACTAAAATCATGTAACGATGAAAAAATCCAACATCAAAGGCGGGGGATATATCGATGCCGGAACTTTACATTAACTATTTGATTTTTAGATAGTTAAAAGTTTAAAGGTGAATAATAGTAATCTTTAAACTCATGAGCTTTCAAGTGGGTAGCAACATCTACCCACTTATTTTCAACACATCAAACGATTTAAAAAAATAATATGAATTTTTGGGAATGTATTTATTGCCTATTCACAGGTACTGATCCTACAGAATATCAGCAGCGAAAACAGACGCAGCAGCAGATTTCACAAGCAAATCCTATTTCACCCGATCCTAATATCTTCACTTACAGAACACGAGATGGAAGTTCTTACTTCCAGTTCTCATATCATAAAATTACAGAACGAAAATATGAAATAGATATTCATTTGTTTCCACCATTTAATGGAAGAAGTCAAAATATACACACTATTCATGTACTGCATAGTAGAAGAAGCGCACAACATAAGATATGTATACACTCTGGAAAAGAGCCAAAAACATTGAAAGAAGCGAAAGAACTTTCAAAAATGTATGCAGAACTTATTAATACGTATATCAAAACAGGCAAAACACCTGATCAACAAATAGCACAACAATAATTTAATACAATTATGAAAAATAAAACACATATAACAACAAAAGCGTACCATCAGATGCTTACTACAGTCGGAAGTGTCGCAGCAGAAGCTGGAGGTTTGCTCTTTGGAACAAGTAATGATTATGTCGTACAAGAATTTGTCTACGATAAAGATGCTGTAACTAGCAGGAGCACTTACACCTTTAATGCACCATACCTTAATACCATGATTGATAAAATGCGAAAAAAAGGTTTAGAACTTATTGGTTTTTTTCACTCGCATCCGCCAGGAGCAACTCAGTTATCAAGTCCAGATCGTATGTATTTCACATCTCAATTTAAAAACTTTCCGCACCTAGAATTCTTTGTAGTTCCACTTATGTTTCCTGCAACAGATGGAAAATACAATTTTATTCCGTTTATCATTAATAAAGATGGGGAAGTAACAAAAACAGAACTTGAACTTGTACCAAATGATTACAAAGCATTTACAGAGCGTCCTCCAGAATTACTTCCACCAATTCCAAGTGACGCAAACCTATACAGCAGCATCTTAAAATCTTTATCCTTTAAACACTACTATTTGTTTTTATGGAGTGCTCTTTTAACAGGAAGCCTTGTATTCTTACTTTGTTCTCTTTGGTTAGCATATCAATATATGTATCATAAATTTCAATTAAACAATCTAATATGGACTTTAGTAGAATAGAACATGCAGCAGATATTCCTGCACTTCAACAATCGCATATAGTTATTGTCGGTGCAGGAGGTTCGTACAACTTAGTTATCAACCTTGCCCGATGTGGTGTAGGGACTTTAACGGTACTTGATTTTGATACTGTTGAAGAAAGTAATATTGTACGACAAGGATATGATTACGACACAATTGGGCTGCATAAAGTTGCAGCACTTGAAACAAAAGTAAAAAAAGTTAATCCTAATACACGTTACAAAGGAATAACTAAAAATTTTCTGGATATGAGCGAAGAGGAATTAGATAAAATCTTCCTAAATGCTGATTTGTTCCTATTCCTTACAGATTCTTTCCGTGCTCAATCATTTGGAAATATCCTAGCACTTAAATACAATACACCTGCACTTTGGGCAGGGTGGTATGCGCATTCAAGAACTGCTGAAATATTTTTTCAAGTACCACAAGACACACCATCATGTTTTCGATGTGCTGTTAGTTCTCGATATGCTGCAAATCAAAAGAAAGAAGTTACCGTATCCTCAAATGCCAACACCATATTTCACAGTGAGCTGCTTGATAGTTACATTGGTATGCTAACTTTGGCAATTCTACATCGAGACAATAAAAAGGAAGATAAAGAATGTAAACGGTTCTATAAATCACTTTTTGATGTAGATGGTGTTTTACGACACAACTTCCTACAGTTTAAGGTGCATCCACTAGGTGGTAATCCTTTATTTGATGCTGCGTATGCTAATCTTGGAAAAACAGCTCAACTCTTTACACCTATATGGCAACGTATTGATCCTGAACTTACTCCAAAATACGAGCAAGATTGTCCTGATTGCCGAGGTATTTTAAATGGTCAAATAATACATAAGAATCCTTTAAAATCTCAATCATGAATTTCTGGAATATTCTTTTTAGCCTTGCAAAACAATTGGCTGTGACACTCTTTCGCTTATTTCTCTTGGGGGTTTTTATATTCTGCAAAGCAAGCGAAGCTTGTTTCAGAATTGCAGCAAATGCTTTAGAAAGAGTTATTGAATAAAACTATTACGCAATGAAAGTACTGACACAACTTATCAATGACCTTTTTGAAAACCTTACTAACAGTATCCTTAGCGCAGGAACAAAAGACAATTTGTTAAAAGCATCGTTTGCTAAAAAAAAGAGTCTTTTATCTCCAAAGCATTCTGGATTCGCAATAGGTCTTGATGCCTTTACCATAGAACAATCGCACAGCCATCTAATGTGCTGTGCACCTAGTTCTGGGGGAAAAACTACAAAAGTAATCCTGCCAAGTATTTTTCAAATTGCTACAAGTGCCGAACAAGGAAGCATGGTTGTTAACGACGTGAAAAATGAAATTTATCCTAAAGTAAAACCGTTTTTACTATCGCAAGGGTATACTGTACTTAAACTTGATTTTAGAGACCCTGCAAATTCTATTGCTTTTAATCCTTTTTCTTATGCACTTGCACCAACTGAACTGAATAAAATTTGTAATCTTCTAGCTGGAGAAGAACAGCAGGGAAGCGATCCTTTTTGGCGTCAACAAGCAGTCAATCTTATCAACACTATTGCTACCTATTTAAAAAAACATGAAGATGTAAAGTATCAAAACATTGCTAATATCCATTATATTTTAGAACATCTTGCCGCAGAAGAAGATACGATTAACAACTTGTATTCACAGAATGCTGAAAACGATTTATGGTTGCGCTACAAAACTTTACATGCCAATTCAGAACGTACTAAGGCATCAATAATTTCATCAGCAATTTCTTACCTATCTCATTATGCGCTTGATGCTGATATTTGTGATGTAACAAGTAGTCCTAACAGCTTTAATTTTTCAAGACTCAAATCTGAAAAAATTGCTTTATTCATATCACTACCAATACATAATAATGGTTACTACACCCGTTTAATTGGGATGTTTTTTGATATCATGTTTAACCATCTTTTTAGTGACGTAAGTACCCCTAATTCCAGAAAACTCTATGTCATCATCGATGAGCTTGCACAAATTCCGCTCAAAAAATTTGAGGACATAATTAGTATCGCACGATCCTACTTTGCGATTTTATTTGTCGTACAATCCACAGAACAACTCTATGAAAAATATGGACAGCATGGAGGAAACGTTATTTTAAACAACTGTACTGGCATCTACTTTACGGGACTTCGCCATGAGAGCCAGATGCTCCAAGAACTCTGTGGATCATATAATTACTATCCCGATGTAAAGAATAAAAACAACATACAGCAGCGACATCTACTTTCTGCTCAAGAAGTGCGCACTATGCCTAAAGATAATGCACTGATAGTGCCTAATGGAGGACTAAAACCCATCTACATTAAAAACGTCAAACCGTGGTATAAAGTCAGAAAATATATTGAGTATGTAAATATGATTAATCCAGACGAGTTTGCGCTTCCATTGCCACATCAACGCTACAGAACAAAGTATCTTCCATTAGATGCATACAGAAATAACGATGAACAACAATAAAATATATTAGATGAAATTCAATTTACGACATATCAGCGAAAAACTACTTGATGTTATACCGAACATTATTGAAATAGGAATAACCAGCATTCATACGAAACCTAAAGAACTATCACAAATGATTGATAGTAAAATCAAAAAACTGTTAGAAAAACCAAAAGGAAAGCAGACATCGAAATTACTAACTAAAAAACAACAGAAACGCTTTCAAGAACGAGCAAAAGAAGATGATGCAAAAATCTTGCTTGTAGATTACTACGAACAGCGTTTCCCCGACAAAGAAGAAGAAAAAACCAAGCGCAGACTTATAGGGCGACTTAATGATTTAAAAAAAATAAAAGATATACATCGTGAGTTTGATCTTGAAAAATAAAACAATGAATACAGACGTATTTCCATATAGAAATGTACAAGAATATCTTGATGCAACTGGTGTTTTAGAAACAGGAACAGCCGAAGAAATTGAATTAGCTCGTAAAACGTTCCGTAAACTGTATTTAAAACAGTACCAAAAACAAAGATATACAATCACTCACACTAATGTAAGCATATCTTTTTCTAAAAAAGAAAAGGCACGTATTGAAAAATATGCACGAGATAATGAAAAGTCACTTGCTAGATACATTAAAGAAATTGTTTTTGCTGCTGCAAATATAGAACAACGGGAATTACCATCTAACAGTCCAGAAATTAAACGGTTGCTTTCTTTAAGTTATGACATTGCAGAAGCTTTAGCTTATGAAAATAGCGATCCCGAACTTAAAAAGAGTTATGATGATCTTCTTGAACTTTTTGAACAGCTAGAAAAACTTGTCTCGTGATTATAAAAAGTATAAGCCATTCTCAGAAACAATCTGCCCGCACATTAATTAACTACGTTTTTGATGGAAGAAAGTCGCTTGAAGATGAAAAAGGGAATCGTTTGCTATTCAAACAACTTGTAAAAAGCTATCAAAAAGAAAAATGGATACAGCAGTTTGAAGAATTGGAAGCAAATAGACAATCTCATTACGGAACTAAATCAGTTGTCTGTTATCACGAAGTTGTATCTTTTTCAGACAAATCAACGCAGCATTTGAACCGAAGTATTTTAAAAGACTTAGTGGAACGGTATATAAAATTACGTACAGATCAGAATATGCTTTGCGTTGGTGCAGTGCACTTTGAAAAAAATAGGAATTGGCATGCACATCTAGTTTTTTCAGGATTACGCACGACAGACTATAAGAGTGCGAGAATTTCAAAAAAACGAATGGCTGAGATAAAGGTTTTACTTCAACAGTACCAAATAAATACGTATCCTTTATTGGAAGATAGTGTGGTACGTCATGGATTAAAAAAAAAGAACTGACCAAAGCCTATTCTGAAAAAGAAGCACAACTAAAAAAACGGATGGCAATACCATCAGATAAAGATATGTTATTTGAAAAAGTACAAGGCATATTTCAACAAAGTGGCAATATTCGTGTCTTTGAAAAATTACTATCACAGCATAATATCAAAACCTATTATCGAAATAACAAGCTTACAGGCGTATATTATGGCAAAAGAAAATATCGCTTCAAACATAGCTTAGGAATTGATATTTCATTACTACTCCTCAAAGACAAAACAAAAGAGCGACTTACTTCACTTAAAGAATTACAACAACGAAAAAGCTTAAATAAATCTAAAGACAAAGAACGCTAACGCAAGCGTTCTACTTTTTTGATGTTGATTAAAGGAGTTTGAGGAATCCTCAACCAGAGGCAAATTTTGATTAGAACTTTAGTTTAAATGAAATTTGCAATCTGGCAGAATATTATTTACTTATCTCAAGTATTTTTGTCAGCAATTATTTAAATTTACTGAACGAAACTTATTATTATATTTTTATAAAATTAAACTTAACTAAAATGAACTTCTTCGCTCAGAAAAACAAATCTTTAGAAAAGAGAAAATTAGAAACTGACCCTATAAAACTATATAACTCCTTAACTAAGGACAAAGATTATATTTATCTGCGTGGAGTTCAAGAAGAGGTATTAAAAGAATGGAACAAAAGAAGAAATGAAGATTGTATCTTAATCAAGATGAATACTGGAGCAGGTAAGACTCTTGTTGGATTACTGATTTTATACTCGAAAATGATAGAGACTAAAAAACCTGTTGTTTTTCTTTGTCCTGACAATCAATTACTAAATCAAGTAGTCACACAATCTAAAAATTATAGCATCCCAACATGTGAGATAGATGAGAATAACGATTTCCCCGAAGAATTTTTAAATAGCGAAGCAATTTTAATTGCGACAATCAATAAAATGTTTAATGGAAAAAATATTTTTGATAGAGACAAAATAAAACTCTCTGCAATAGTTATAGATGACGCACATAGATGTGTAGAGAAAGTCAAAGATAGTTTTACAGTGAAGATTAGTCATATCCATGAACTTTATAATAAATTATTAAAATTATTCCAAGATGATTTAAAAAAACAAGCTCTTGGATGCTATGAAGCTATAATGTCTGGAAGTCCAGGTTATTATATGAAAGTACCTTTTTGGAGTTGGATAGATAAAAAAGATAAGGTATTACAAATACTAGTCGAATACATAGAAGATATAGATACATTACTTTTTAAGTGGAAACTTATTGAAAACAATCTTAGTCAATATGAAATGTATTTCAATACTCATAGAATTGAAATTACTCCTCTAGTATCATATATTAAAAATATAGTAGCTTATGACTCTGTCGATAATAAATATGCTCTTTCAGCTACTTTTGTAAATGACTCTTCAATTTTAAAAGATTTCGATTTTTCATACAATTCTGTTTTAAATCCAATAACTCCTATTGACAGAAAAGATTATGGACAAAGATTAATTTTAGCTCCAAAAAGGTACTTTAATAATCTTTCTAAGGATAATCATATTGAAATTTTAAATCATCACTTAAATAAAAATGAGAATGTTGTTGTTTTAGTTCCTAATACAAGAACAGCAAAAGAATGGGAATCTTTAGGCGCTGAAATTGCTCAGAAAGATAACATAGACAATACTATAGAAAAGTTAAAGACTAGTAAGGGAAACTTAATTGTATTTGTTAATAGATATGAAGGAATTGATCTAAGTGGTGATTCTTGTAATGTTCTGGTAATTCATAATCATCCAAAGTTTAAGTTTATAAAAGATGAGCATCATGAAGATATTCACCATGAAACTAGCGCTAATATTATTGCACAAACTATTGAACAAGGAATGGGAAGAACTGTTAGATCTGGTAATGACTACAGTGTTATATATCTAATGGGACGTCATATTTTAAAATTCTTGAGGCAAAGAAAAAATTTAGATTTTTTTAATTCATACACTAAACGACAACTTGAATTGGGGCTAAATCTTATGGAGGGACAAAAATTAGATAGCGATAATGCTGTTGAGAAAATTACAGAAATTGCTGATTATTGCCTCAATCAAGATAATGAGTGGAAAAGTTTTTATCAAAACTTTATGGATGGCGATGATGTAGAGAATAATTTATCACGAGAAAAAAGACTACAGGTATTTAATAATGAAAAAAAAGCAATTCATAATTTTATTAAAGGAGAACATTCTCAAGCATTAAAATTTGGGCATGAGGCAATAAATGAAGATGCTAGTGAAATAGAAAGAGCCTGTCACTATCAAATGTTAGCTCATTTTACATATTTAATAGATAAAAACAAATCTAATAATTACTTATTAAAATCAAGAACCCTAAGCTCTAAAATGCCTATTCCTTTTTTATCTAATAAAAAGTGGAAAATTGAAAACTCTAAAGAACAAAGTGTAAAAGCATATAGTTTCATCCAGTCCTTCTCCTCTATAAACGATCTTTTACTTTACGTCAACGAAATCAAAAATTATTTAATTTTTGATCCTAAAAATGATTCAGAAGATTTTGAAGATGCTTTATGTAAACTTGGAGAATTACTGGGTTTTGAATCATCTAGACCAGAAAAAAAAGAGAATGAAGGAAGTGATGTATTATGGGGGACAAAAGATTTTTATTTGATTCTGGAAGCAAAATCAGAGAAAAAGTCTGTCAATAAAATATCTAAATCTGATATTGAACAGTTGTACCATTCAATGGCATGGTTTAATAATAAATATAAATTTGAAGGTAAACTATTGGGGATAACACTACAACCAAATGCTCGTAAAAATGAAGACGTAACAATAAATACAAAAGTTAAAGTAATAAATTCCGAAAAACTCGAAGCCATTATTCATTCAGTAAATAAACTCAATGACTATTTTTCCAAACAAATAAATATCTCAGATATAACCGAAGAGAATATCAGGATTGAATTTAACGGTTTAGGTCTTAATGGAAATCAATTTTTAAATAAATATCTAAAAGATATTAGATAAGTTTATTTTACATATCTTCCTAAATGAAAGGAAAGTTAGATACTATTTTCCGTCACCTGTAAAACACATGATAATATATTAGTTACAGCAACTCTATAATTTTTTCAGGCTTCTTATTTCCAATATTTTCATACACCCATATCTTAGGGTCTTTAGTTGGTTGTATTAATCTCCCAAACTCAATAGCCAAAGATGCGGGCATAGCAGGGAGCACATGAATTGTACAATTATTGCCAACTTCTTTCTGAATAATATTTAATAAGCTTCTACAATGATGAATAAATGAAGATTTATCTGATTTATTTTTCAGAAATCCTTGGACTGGCTCATCTATTGTTAATTGATATACATGATAATTAGACTCTATCATATTCTGATATTTATCTTGATTTAAATAATCACTAAGTGCGAGTAATAGTATAACATCATCAGAATCGCCAACCTTTATGTTAGAAGCTGTATATTCTATTGTAATTTCTTCTGAATTATCCCAAGACCATTTTTTTTCTAAATCATCTGTTCTCCTTGGTTCGAATATTTGAGCGGAAACTTTATCTCCTAATTTTTTACCTAACCACATTAAAAGAGGTTGTTTAGTTAATCCAAAAACGGATAAGTGATCTACTCTTCCACTAGATATAGCTCTCTCAATACTTTCCATACTCTCGTCTATTTTTTCTTTAGCTATATTCCAATGATTTATGTTTTTTCTATCAAAAGAGCCTATATCAATTCTGAACCAATCTTCACTAATTTTATCTGGGTAATTTGGTAGAATTGCATTTGAAATACTTCTATTTCCAAACATTGTTTGTTGTTTTCCAATATCAGATGTAAGGATTAAAGGACGAGTTTTTTTTGAGGGCTGGTCAAGCAACATCCTAACTCTATTAGTATGCTCCTTTTTCATAGCTTTTAGTCGCTCAACTGAGTATAATTTTCTAAGTTCAGTATCATCAATTTCTTTATGACACCTATCACACATTAACATGATATTATCTGGATCTTTTGCTAATTCTTCGGATTGATCTCCTCCTCTTGGACCTTTTTCGCTTGAACCAATAATGTGAGCCATTTCAGAAAAATTTCTCTTACTGAGTGTTAGTTCGTTGTACCATAAAGGTCTATTGCAATTATTAAATTGACAACGTCCTGCTGCTTCAGTCCATACTTGTATTCTTACTTTCTCTGGTATGTTTGTAGCCATATTATATTAATCTTTTTATTTCTAAAAATCTTTTACTCCCTTCCCAAATTCTAATTTCTTTGGTACCAATAATGATGAAGTATAGATATTGACTGGAAAAGGTTCTGGTAGAAAGAATTTCTTTCCAGTTTTTAATATCTTGACTTGATGGAGTAGGATATTCTTGTGGATGCGTATGCCATTCACCTAAGTAATTGCATGTTCCGATACTTTTCTTCCAAGCATTAGTAATTACTCTCTGATGCATTTTTTCTCCACGAATGAACTTATGACGACTTCTTTCATCTCCTATCATTGGAACAGTAACTTTATCTATCACGATATTCTTAGAATCAATAATAAACCTACCTAATAAAACACCTCCTGCTTCAGTTTTTTGTGAAGTATCTTGTATAAAAGACTTCATTCTCAGTAAAGGTCTTTTACGAATTTTAATCTTTCCGTTGTTCGACCTATTAATTATCATTTATTTTTCCGCAATGAGGGCACTCTAAATTTATGAAAGCAAATCTATTTTTATTCATCTCATCTTGAGTTTGGTTAGCGTATCTAGTTGACAATTTATATCCTTCTTCTAAAAATTCTTTACTATCTCCAATCCATGAAATCAATTGAGGTCTATTAATTTTTCCTGTTAAAAAACTATTTACTAAACGAACTACTAATTCACTAGTTCTTATAGAATCCAAAGCACTATAAGGTGTATATACTTCTCCACAACCTAAATGCTTTTTATAAAATGGTTTACTCTGATCAGATGACGCAAACGATGCTACATTATATCTGTTTCTAAAAAGGCATCTATAACATCCATTTAAATCATCAATACTTAACAAAGCATGACCTCCAATCCCATAAGGTTCGTTCCAACCAATTATAAATGGGACTTTTAACTTTTTTAATTTATTGTTTATAGAAAGATTTATTGTCGGATCTCCTGTGGCTGAAACAATTAGGTCATAATCTGAAAGGTTAATATTTCCTTCCTTGATAAAATCATTGAAATTTTTATTGTTTGCTGATATATTTATTCCAATGACGTTTTTATCTAAATAATCTTTTAACGCATCAACTTTACTTTTTCCAACATGCTCAATTCCAATAGAAAAACGTTGAATATTTTCTATTTTAAACTTGTCATAATCTACCAAATCGAGAAACCCTAATCCAGTCTTTGATAACATTAATGCGATATGACTTCCTACAGAGCCACAGCCAATAAGAAGCACTTTCTTTTTTTGCAAATCTACATTTGCACCACCTCTTGGAAGAATTGAAGGCATATCTAATCTTGATATATCCAATAGGCTTAGTCCCCATCCTGTTTTTTCTTCTAGTAAAGGATGATTAGTCCTTTTTTTAGGTTTTAATTGTACTCCAACTAATATAGTAGCTCCAGTATTTCTTGGAATACCAAGAACCAAATACTCATACCGCTCTGGCTTTTTATTTAATATTTCCTCAGTAAGTATCTTCCAATTTTGTAAACTTATTTTAGGCTTCAACCAATTTACAAATTCATCAACCGACCATTTTTGATCATACTTAGGAGGAGTCAAATCACAATCTTCTAAAAGAGGGACATATATTCCTGTTTTTGTAAGCGAAGGAGTTCTTTTAAAAAATATTCTTTTCTGTCTTTCAATATTTCTATCTAAGTCAAATAAGATAGCTCGTCTATTATCTTTGAGGAGTTGAACTTTCTTTGGAGTGTCAATAATATCTATTAATGATATTACGTTCAGGTTACTAATGTATTTATTTCTTTCCCAAAAAACGTGGAATTCTTCTCGAAAGTCCTTATTATTCAATTCATTTAAGCCGTCAGATAGTGTTTTTATTGCTAACTCCACAGAAGCTTGAAATACTGCTTTTGGCTCCTCAACATTGATGTATACACTCTCCTTTTCTAAAAAGCAGATACTTCCATTAGGTTCTATATGAGGTAAAAAACCAAGAGTATCATACTTATCAAGCAAAAACTTAGGTAAAGCTTCTGGAAACTCAGAAGTAATAACAAGTTTAATGGGTATATCTTTCTCATCAACTTTTAAAATACAGTTTAAAAAAATAAATGGTGATCTCATAGCAATTTGTGAAAGTAAATTCTCGTCTGCTATAAGACTGATTTTTTCTGTTTCTTTAATGTAATTGATTAAAGTAGTTATATCCATAATTATGCGCTCTCACTTTTCCCAGGAAAGGCTAAAGCACGTTTTTGAGCAGATTTATCTTTTTCTACTTCAGGAAAGTCACCTCCTAGTTGTTTTATAATGATTTTTGAGGCTTCATGAGGATCAGGATCTGCTTCTGCTTTTTCAAGTGTAGACTTAAACTTTTCCAATTTCTCTTTAAAAGTTTTTTGCTGATTATCAGACATTTTTTCAAAAAGGTTATTGTAAGGCTCAACAGGTAATTCAACAGAAATCGTATCATAGAACCAACTAAACTCACTAATAATCGATGCAATCAACTTTCTTAAAGCAACAATATCTCGTAACTCAATACTAGAATCAAATGGATTTCTATTAATTTCAGGACTAAATAAATTATAAGCTAATGCAGTTAGAGCAATACCAGTAGGCTTACCATTTCCTGAATTTTTAAATTTTAAATCTTTCCAACGTTTTAAGTACCGAATAACTCTTTTCATTTGTTGACGATCATCAGAGTCACTAAATTTATTATTTATTTTATCTTTAAGAAGTTTAGGTTCAGAAACCTCCCATTTCTTTTCCTCTGTTGGAGAAGTAGGTTTTCCTCTTTATAAATACTTTTTTTCATCATCATTCTGATTAGCGTATAGTGCTAAATCAACATGAAAAGTTTCTTGACCATTTTTGTAGTATTGAACTCTTACACATGGCTTTTTATATTCTACCGTTCTGTTATGTCTATTAAGAGCCTCATAAACCCACTTTTTGACTTCAACGGGCGCATAATCATCTTTTGAAATATTAAATAACACCATCACATCTATATCATAATCACAATCTTCAAGTGGTCTTATACCTGTTCCCATTGAATAACTTCCTTGGTTTTCAATTGAAAAAGTAATTCTTGAAGTGCCTTCATCTTCTGATTTCTTCTTAAAATAGGCTCTTAATTCTTCTGCAAGCATATCTCGCTTATCTCTTAGTTCTTTATTATCTTCTTTATCATGTAATTTAATTTTTTCGTGAAAAGCATTAAATTCTGTTTGCAGATATGTTGTCATATATAAATTTTAATTGTGTTAATAGCTTACGATTTGTAATATTTCATTTACTATACCAAACTAAAAAAATGACGATTAGTCATCCAAAACTGACAAAATAGCATTTCTCGACAGTTTATTTTATTTTAAAAAAACCTTTTTGAATCTATACATTCAAAAATAATGAAGTTAAAAATGAGAAAAATTAAGCTTATTTAAATCAGATTATAAACTAGTGGTCAAATCAAGGAAAGTTAAAGTTCGATTTGTTTTACCTATGTTTTACCCAAACAAAAAAGCCGAAGTATTGAAACTTCGGCTTTCGTAAAGTACTCGAGGCGGGACTTGAACCCGCACGGCCCAAAGGCCATTGGATTTTAAGTCCAACGTGTCTACCAATTCCACCACTCGAGCTTGGACTTATTAATGTTATCTAGAGCGAAAAACGGGGCTCGAACCCGCGACCTCAACCTTGGCAAGGTTGCGCTCTACCAGCTGAGCTATTTTCGCGTTTCATTATTGAATGAGCAATATATTGGTGTATTGCGGATGCAAATTTAACACATTTCTTTAAATACCAAAGTGTTTTGAAGAAAAAGAATGAATTATTTTACAATACACTCGAAATCAATTACTTTTTTTTACGCTGCAACATGCGTTTGATCTCGTTGAGCTTCATCAAAGCTTCGACAGGTGTTAAAGTATCGATGTCGGTCATGAGAATTTCTTCTTTGATTTCTTCCAATAATGGATCATCTAAGTTGAAAAAACTGAGTTGCATGTCGTTTTCCACTTTCTTTAAATCGTCTGCGAGTTCTTCACTGGAATGCGATTTTTCTAAGCGTTTTAATATTTTGTTGGCTTTGTGAATGACTTGCTGCGGCATTCCTGCCATTTTCGCTACGTGAATTCCGAAACTGTGTTCGCTTCCACCTTTGACCAATTTACGTAAGAATAAGACATTATCCTTCAATTCTTTGACAGACACATTGTAATTCTTGATACGATCAAAAATTTCGGTCATTTCGTTCAATTCGTGATAATGCGTGGCAAACAAAGTCTTCGCGCGTGACGGATGCTCGTGTAAATATTCTGAAATCGCCCATGCAATCGAAATTCCGTCGTACGTACTCGTTCCGCGACCAATTTCGTCCAACAATACCAAACTACGCTCCGAAATATTATTCAAAATAGAAGCCGTTTCGTTCATTTCCACCATAAAAGTCGATTCGCCCATAGAAATATTATCGCTCGCTCCTACTCTGGTAAAAATCTTATCCACCAAACCAATACGTGCCGAATCTGCTGGGACAAAACTTCCCATCTGTGCTAACAGGACAATCAATGCAGTTTGTCGTAAAATAGCCGATTTACCACTCATATTCGGTCCCGTAATCATGATGATTTGCTGCGCTTCTCGATCCAAATAGACATCATTGGCAATATACGTTTCGCCAATTGGCAACTGCTTTTCAATCACAGGATGACGCCCGTTTTTAATGTCTAAATCAAAGGAATCATCAATTTGCGGATACACATAATTGTTGGCTTTCGCTAGATCGGCAAATCCGCACAAACAATCTAACTTAGCAATGATATTGGCATTTTGCTGCACCGCTTTTATGTATTGATTGATCCAAACCACCAAATCCGAAAACAACTCTTGTTCTAGCTGCATGATTTTTTCCTCAGCACCCAAAATCTTCGTTTCGTATTCTTTCAATTCTTCCGTAATATAACGCTCTGCATTCACCAACGTTTGCTTTCGCGTCCACGATTCGGGAACTTTGGCTTTGTGCGTGTTTCGAACTTCTATATAATAGCCAAACACATTGTTGGAAGCGATTTTTAAAGACGGAATGCCTGTTGCTTGCGATTCACGTTCGAGCATTTTGTCCAAATAATCTTTTCCAGAAAATGCTATGCCGCGCAATTCGTCTAACTTATCAGAATAGCCACTCGCAATCGCATTTCCTTTCAGAATATTGACAGGCGCTTCTTCGTTAAGTGTTTCCTTAATTTTAGAGCGTAACAGTTCACATTCGTGAATGGTATCTCCAATGACTTTTAACGCTTCGTTTGTACTATTGCTTGTGATTTGTTTGATGGGAACAATCGCTTCGAGGGAATTTTTGAGTTGAATGACTTCTCTTGGCGAGATTTTACCTGTAGCCACTTTGGAAATCAAGCGTTCAATATCACTAATCTGTTTGATGTGAAGCTGAATTTTGTCCAATTCCGTTTCTTGCTGCAACAGATGATTCACCACTTCATGTCGCTGTTTGATCTGCTGTGCGTTTTTAAGTGGCAATGCTAACCAACGTTTCAACAAGCGTCCGCCCATTGGCGAAATCGTCTTGTCGATCACATCTAACAACGTAATTGCGTTGAAAGCGGTTGAAGCATACAATTCCAAATTTCGTACCGTAAAACGATCCATCCACACATAGGCATCTTCTGCAATACGGGCAATTGAGGTAATATGTTGTAACTTATTATGTCGCGTTTCCGATAAATAATGTAAAACTGCACCAGAAGCAATAATTCCTTCCTGCAAATCTTCTACACCGAAACCTTTGAGCGAACTCGTATCAAAATGCGTGATGAGTTTTTCATGTGCAAAATCCGATTTAAATACCCAATCTTCTAAATAAAACACATGATGATTACTTCCAAATGTATCTGCAAATTCAAGTTTTTTCTGCTTCGGAATTAAAATCTCACTTGGTTTAAAGTTCTGCAATAATTTATCAATATATTCTGCGGAACCTTGCGTGGTCATGAATTCTCCCGTAGAAACATCTGAAAACGAAATTCCCAACAACTTTTTCCCATAGTGAATGGCACATAAAAAGTTATTTGTCTTCGCTTGTAAAACTTCGTCATTAAAGGCAACTCCTGGCGTCACCAATTCTGTCACACCGCGTTTTACAATTTTCTTCGTTTGTTTCGGATCTTCCAACTGATCGCAAATCGCCACACGTTCGCCTGCTTTGACCAATTTTGGCAAATACGTATTTAGCGAATGATGTGGAAATCCTGCCAGTTCAATATTCTCGCCACCATTGTTTCGATAGGTTTGTACAATGCCTAAAATATTGGCGGCTTTGACGGCATCTTCTCCAAACGTTTCGTAAAAATCGCCTACACGGAATAACAACATTGCATCAGGATATTTACTTTTGATACTGTTGTATTGCTTCATTAAAGGAGTTACTTTTTTCGCGCTACTTTTTGCCAATGTTTGGAGTTTTTAATGTTATTTTGCAGAAAACCGTTGGACGCGAATTTAAGTAAAATCAAGGAAAACTTACGAAGTATCTATGAGAAAACTGAAAAATAGTGAATTGAACAGATTGAGTGTAGACGAATTCAAATCGTCACCCAAAACAAGTCTAATTATCATCCTAGATAATATTCGTAGTTTAAATAATATTGGTTCCGTTTTTAGAACGAGTGATGCCTTTTTAATCGAGAAAATTTACCTGTGTGGCATCACGGCAAAACCACCACATAAAGACATTCATAGAACCGCTTTAGGTGCTACCGAAACCGTTGCTTGGGAACACCGAAAAGATACACTTAGCCTAGTCAAAGAATTGCAAGAAAAAAATGTCAAAGTCGCGTCTATTGAACAAGCTGAAAACGCTATCATGCTAAACGAATTCAATCCTGACAAGGAAAATACATATGCGCTAGTTTTTGGAAACGAAGTCAAAGGCGTACAACAAGAAGTCGTTTCTGCAAGCGATTATGTCATTGAAATTCCACAATTTGGCACAAAACATTCGTTGAATATTTCGGTGAGTGCGGGTGTTGTGATTTGGGATGTGTTTGAGAAGCTTCGCTTTTAGATGCGGCTTCGCCTGCTGGACTCGCTTTGCTTTAGACTCGGCTAGCGCCTTTTAGATTCGCTTTGCTGTTAGAAATGCTGACGCTTTAGATTGTTAGACTTTTTTAGATACTTGATCGTCTCTTCGAGTGATTCGCCTAAGCGAATTGTATCGAGAAGTGCTTGTTTCCAAAAGTTATCTCTAGTTTCATATTATTTTTCGAAACTTAATGATACAGAATCCACTTTGAATTCATATTGGATTCCTGTTTTCGCAGGAATGACAATTAGTATAAAAAATAATTCATGACAAAAAATGACATTTTTAACAGTTAAAGAAAAAGATTACCACAAGTTTTTACAAAACTTTCGAAATGACGTTTTAAAAAACCCAAAGAGCGATAAAAATACCAAAGCGAAGCGAGTCCAAAGCAAAACGTGTCCAAAGCAAAACGTGTCCAAAGCGAAGCGTGTCCAAAGCGAAGCGAGTCCAAAGCAAAGCGTGTCCAAAGCAAAGCGAATCTAAAGCAAGCGAGTCCAAAGCGAAGCGAGTCCAAAGCAAAGCGTGTCCAAAGCAAAGCGTGTCCAAAAGGCGAAGCCGCGTCTAAAGCGCAGCGTTTCTAATCTCCAAAACAATCTTCTGATAATCATTCGCATTCGCCACAAAATCCAAGTCAGAAACATCAATGATTTTTACATTTAAGTCTTTATGCGTTCGAATGAATTCTAAGTATCCGTTGTTGATTTTGTCTAAGTATTCGGAAGGAATTTTTTGTTCGTAATCGCGTCCGCGTTTTTTGATGTTTCTGAGTAAACGTTCCGTGTTTTGATATAAGTACACATACAAATCAGGTTTGGGAATGTCTTTGTACATGATATCAAACAATTTGCGATACAATTTGTATTCTTCTGCTTGTAGCGTGACTTTCGCAAAGATGAGCGATTTTACCACATCATAATCCGACACAATGAAATCTTTAAATAAATCCAATTGCGCTAAATCGTCAGAGATTTGTTGGTACCGATCTGCCAAAAACGACATTTCCAACGGAAATGCGTAGCGACTGTTGTCTTCGTAAAACTTCGGCAAAAACGGATTGTCAGCAAAACGTTCTAGAATCAGTTTTCCGTTAAAATCTTCTGCAATTTTAGTAGCTAACGACGTTTTTCCCGCGCCAATGTTTCCTTCTATGGCAATGTAATTAAAACGAGAAAAATCCTTTTTAGCATTCGGATTCTCTAGTATTTCTTCACTTTTTTCGATGCCTTCCGCTGGAAGTTTGTCATTGATATCTGAAACCGTTTTTTTATACGTCGGATGAATTTTGCTCGGCGCAATATCGCACAACGGTTGCATCACAAATTTGCGTTCGTGCGCTAACGGATGCGGTAACACCAACAATCCCGTCTGCATGATTAGATCTTCATAAAAAATAATATCAATATCAATCGTGCGGTCTTGATAACCTTTTTTACGACTTCGAACGCGTCCCATAGCAGCTTCCACTTCCAGAATTTCAGCCATCATTTCGGATGGCGACAAGGCAGTTTTTACACACAAACACGCATTGTAAAAATCATTTCCATCATAACCCCATGAAGGTGTTTTGTAGATCGGAGAAATTTTGACAACACGTCCAATGGTAGTTCCAAGTTTGTGAACTGCGTTTTGTAAATGTGCGCGTTTGTCGCCAACATTACTTCCAATAGAGATATATGTAGTGTGTAACAAGCTTGGATGCAATTAAATAGATTTGTCCGCTGAAAATAGCTGCGCCAAAGATAGAAACTCCTTTCTGCAAACTCAAAAAAAGTTTGTGTAAATAATTTCACAAAAACGTAACTTTTCAATAGAAAAGTGCACTTATACCAAATCAACTTTACTATGTGACTTTAGAAGCGAAGTTGCTTTGGTAGCCTAGGACGCAGTGAATGTTTTGCATAGCCTTAGCTACGGAAAATAGTCGCAAGAAACTAGGATGCCAAATGAACAAGCTTATATGTTGCATAGTTAAGTTGACTTGGTATTACTTTCTAATTCGAATTTTAATAGATATTTTTGTACAAAATATACAGCTATGAATTTTTTTAAACGTGTACTTTCCACTATTGTGGGAATGACGATTTTTGTTGCCCTTTGCTTTTTAATCTTGTTTTTAGTTTTCTTTATGAATTCAAGTTCTCCCGACGATTTGATTACTGTGAAGAAAAATACGATTCTAGAATTGGATTTGAGTCAACCTATTGACGATTACGGTGGGCGATTTGACTACAGCCAAGTGCCTTTCTTCCCTAACGAACCTGAATACGACGGACTGTTCAATATTATTGATGCGATCAATTACGCGACAGACGACAATAAAATCAAAGGAATTTCTATTAAAAATAACTCCATCAGCGCAGGAATGGCACAAACCAAAGCCTTGCGTGACGCCTTACTTTCCTTTAAAGAATCGGGGAAATTCATTGTTTCCTATGGCGATTATTATTCACAAAAAGATTACTATTTAAATTCGGTAGCAGATACAATATATCTAAATCCTGTCGGTGCGCTAGATTTTAAAGGCTTGGCAATGGAGCGTATGTATTACAAGGATTTTCAAGAGAAATACGGTGTAAAAATGGAAGTGATTCGTCACGGAAAGTATAAAAGTGCTGTGGAAGGATACATCAGTCAAGAAATGAGTGAAGCCAATCGCGAGCAGATCTCTGTGTTTTTACAATCGATTTGGGACGAAATGCGAAAAGAAATCAGCGCTAGTAGAAATATTACTTCTGATAAGTTGAACGTATTGGCAGATGAATTGGCGGGTCGTACCGCAGAAAGTGCCTTAAAAGCCGAATTGATTGATAAAATCGGATATCAAGACGAATATGAAGCGGGAATTCAAAATGCGATGGGTGAAAATACTTTGGTCAATCGCATGGATATTTACAAATACGCACGTTATGTTGGACATCGAAAAATTTCTACTGCTTCCGGAGATAAAATTGCTATTATTTATGCGCAAGGCGAAATTATGGATACTGAAGGTAGCGAAACTATCATTGGACCAGGTATTATGAACGAATCGCTGAAAGAAGCTAGAGAAGACGATCGTGTAAAAGCAATTGTTTTACGTATTGATTCTCCTGGTGGAAGTGCATTGGCGAGCGAATTGATTTGGAGAGAAATTGAGTTGACAAAACGCGTAAAACCTGTCATTGTATCGATGGGGAATTTGGCGGCTTCTGGTGGATATTATATTGCTTGCGGCGCTGACGAAATTTTTGCAGAACCAAATACCATCACAGGAAGTATTGGTGTGTTTGGTACGGTTCCAAACATCCATAAATTGGTCGATGAATTGGGAATCAATGCAGAACAAGTAGGTACGAATAAGAACTCTGTAGAATACAGCATTTTTGAACCTATGACCGATGAACAACGTGCATTGATTAAAGAAGGTATTGAAGATGTGTACAGCTTATTTACACAACGTGTAGCAGATGGTCGTAATATGACGGTTGAAGCCGTAGACGAAATTGCACAAGGACGCGTTTGGACAGGAAACGATGCAGTAAAAATAGGCTTAGTCGATGAAATTGGCGGTTTGGATATGGCGTTGCAAGCAGCAGCGAAAGCAGCAAATATTTCAAGCTACGAAACGTTAGAATTGCCAGTATATGAAAAAGATTTGCAAAGTATCATCAATCAGTATACAGGTGGTTACATTCAAACGAAAGAAGAGATTTTACGAGAAGAATTAGGCGATAAAAACTATCAATTATTAAAAAAGTTAAAGAAGCTTTCTCAAATGGAAGGTCCGCAATTGTTATTGCCGTACGAAATTGAGATTAAATAACGTGAGTTCGACATAAGAAACTATCAAATTACTCGTAATTGACTGAAAAACAAATATTTGTCAGTTCGAGCATTACTGAAAGTACCGAGCGTAGCTCACGAGAACACTATAAAAGTTAAAATTTCGATTGAATCTCGACTGCGCTCGATTTGACAATTCACTTAAGTTATTGACTATTAAATATTTAATGAAACAATTACATCGAACTCACGTTAAATAAATTTGTTAGTTTACATTAATCACAAGAGAAAGCCTTTCTGAAAAAACAGAAAGGCTTTCATTTTTTTATGCGAATCTATGCATTATTTACACTTACAAACAGAAGCGTCATCATTTGTTGGCGCTGGTCCTGTAGTTCCGCTTCCGCAGAATTCACTTACTTCGTGTGGACACGTCCATCCTCTGTATGAAAGTTGTCCAAATGTAGAAGACGTATCTCCTCCTGTTACTTGCATGTCAATTAAACTAGATACTTTGTTTTTGTTCAATGCTAAACTTTTTAAGCTTTTTCTTTTCATAATTTTTTTATTTTAAATTCATAACGATACAAAAGTATTCATCTAAAAAAATCAATCAAATCATTTATAATCAACAATTTATAAATTACGACTCGTGATTTATAAATTACGATTCTAAAAGAAACGTTAAAAATCTCTTTGTAATTTATTTCACAAAGAGATTTCGTTTAGTCATACATAAAAATTACATCTGATCACAGATTATTTGTCTTTGCAACCTCCTGGGTGTGCTGAAGGTGATCCAGAAATAGGTCCTGTACATGCCAAGCTACAAGCAATATCCGTAAGTTGTGTACTTGTTGGAGTTCCTGTAACACCAGAAGTAGCCAAACTAGAAGTAGGAACTGTATCATCTCCTCCAGTTAGTAATTGCGCTGATAAGCTAGAAACTTTGCTTTTGTTCAATCCTAGTGTTTTTAAACTTTTTCTTTTCATAATAATTTAATTTTGAATTAATAACAGCACAAATCTACAGGGAGAAAAAACAGCATCAAAAGACTTGTAATCATCCATTTATAAATAACGAGTCGCGATTTATATATGACGACTAGAAAGTAGAAATTGCTTGAAGAAACTTTTGTCAAATACGTGTTTCAATCCAAAACATAAAAGTTTCTTCCCAAAAAAACAGCAACTTTTCCATATTTCTAAATTTGAAACAAAACGTATCATTTTCAGT
This sequence comes from Bacteroidota bacterium, assembly GCA_039026955.1. Taxonomy (GTDB): domain Bacteria; phylum Bacteroidota; class Bacteroidia; order Flavobacteriales; family Flavobacteriaceae; genus Kordia. Next base: position 59,859 of record JBCCLH010000011.1, on the reverse strand, counting down.
AATAACATGCTACTAGAAGAAACTTTAGTATCTTTACCCTATGACTGTAGCCGACAAAAAACTTGCAGCTAAGATTTATTTGTATCTAGCTGCATTATTCATTACTTCCTTAGTAGTTTCCAACTTAATTTTTCAAAAATTCTTTTATTGGTATCCAGTAGATATCAAGGTTTTTGGCGCCAATCTTTTTGAGCTTTCTGTAGGATTGTTACCCTATCCGCTCACCTTTTTGATTACTGATGCCATTTCAGAGATTTACGGAAAAAAGAAAGCCAATCAAGTCGTCATTGCGGGAATTTTTGCTTCTGTATTTTCGTTGGGAATCATTTATATTTCTAAAAATGTTCCTGCTTTGGACAATTCTCCTGTAAGTGATGAAACGTTTGTACAGGTTTTTGGAAATGCACCTTTGGCAGTGTTTGCTTCGATGCTGTCGTATCTTTTTGCGCAGTTTATTGATATTCAGTTGTATCATTTTTGGAAAAAAATCACTAAAGGAAAACATTTATGGTTGCGCAATAACTTCTCAACGTTCGCTTCGCAATTTGTAGATACCTTTTCTGTAATAACCTTGTTATGTGTGTTTGAAATTTTACCGTGGGGCATTTATCTTGGCTTAATTGCTAGCGGCGTAATCTTTAAAATTTTAGTCGCTTTTGTCGATACACCTTTTTTATATTTAATAGTGTATGCATTCCGAAAGCGTTTTGGCTTGGAAATTGGTGAAGAAATTGATTTAGATAGTTATGATGAAACTGCTGTCTAAATTTTCTGAAAATTTATCAACTTCTTAACAGTGATTTTTTGAAATTTCACGTTCTTAGAAGTTGGATATAAAAGCCAACACCATGAAAGTGAAAAAAGTAAAAAAAATTCTCAAAATCACAGGAATTACCTTCCTCATTCTTTTGATTGCCTTAATTGCAACGCCCTATCTTTTTAAAGATAAAATCATTGCTATGGTGAAAGATAGCATTAACGAAAGTATCAATGCGCGTGTTGATTTTGCGGATGCAGACATTAGCTTTTTTCGCAACTTCCCGAAGGCTTCTATTGTGCTAGCAGATGTGGAAGTCATCAACAATACACCTTTTGAAAACGACACACTTTTTTATGGAAAAGAAGTCGCGGTAACTACTGGTATTGGCGAACTTTTTAAAGGTGAAAACGAAGCGATTCAGATTTACAGTTTCACGATTGATAACGCAAAATTAAACATCGAAGTTGACGAAGAAGGCAATGCAAATTATGATATTGCAAAACCGAGTGACACGCCAGAAAAAGCAGAAACTACCGAAGGAAGTTCCGATTTTAAATTCCAAATAGATAATTATCACATTCTCAATACAGATATAAAATATCACGACTCCAAAAGCAACACTTATTTAACCGTTGAAAATTTACAACACGAAGGTTTTGGCGACTTTTCTTTGGCGACTTCTGAGTTGGAGACGACTACGAATGCACTGGTTTCGTTTGCCCTAGAAGATATGAAGTATATCAACAAACAGCAAATTAATTTGGATGCTATGATTGGAATGGATTTGGCAAATGGAAAGTATAGTTTTTTAGACAATAATGCGCTCATAAATCAGTTGCCATTAAAGTTTGATGGTTTTGTGCAGATCAATCCAGACTCACAAGAAATTGACTTGACATTGCAAACGCCTTCATCTGATTTTAAAAACTTTTTAGCAGTCATTCCAGAAGCATACGCAAAAAATATTGCTGATGTAAAAACTACTGGAAACTTTGAAGTTTCAGGAGAAATTAAAGGAATTGTGGACGCTACACACATTCCAAAAATTGATATCAAAGTAGTTTCCGACAATGCATCTTTTAAGTATCCAGATCTACCGAAAAGCGTAGAAAACATCTACATTGATGCACAATTAAAAAATACGACTGGAAAAACAGAAGATACCTTTCTTCAAGTGAATGATTTGGCGTTTAAAATTGACCAAGATGTTTTTCGTAGCAATGGAACATTTTCACAATTAGTGACTAATCCTAAAGTGAATGCGACAGTTAATGGAATATTGAATTTAGGAAATCTTTCCAAAGCGTATCCTATCGAATTAAATAAAGAACTAAGCGGAATTTTAGATGCAAATTTGACGACTAGTTTTGACATGAACGCCATTTCGACAGGACAATACAATCGCATAAAAAACACAGGAAACATGCGATTGTCAGACTTTTTATTCTCTTCAAAAGATGTGGTAAATCCACTTGCCATTTCAAAAGCTACGATTGTTTTTGTTCCCGGAAAAATTACCCTTAACAAATTTGATGCAACAAGTGGAAAGAGCGATATAAAAGCTACTGGAACTATTGAGAATTTACTTGGTTTTTTATTTAATGAAGGGAAATTAAAAGGAAACTTTAATGTCAATTCAGATGCGTTTTATGTGAGTGATTTTATGGTGGCGAGTGAAGAAGGAAGCGAGAATCAAAATACAGAAGTAGCACAAGGAGAAGCGTTGAAAATCCCTGAGTTTTTAGATTGTAATATCAATGTACAATCTAAAAAGGTATTTTACGATAATATTACGCTAAATAATGTAAAAGGAAGTTTGGCTTTAGAGGATGGAAAAGCGATTTTAAACGATGTGACTTCGGATGTATTTGATGGGAAAATTATCATGAACGGACTGGTTTCTACCAAAGAAGAAACGCCAACATTTGCGATGGATTTAGGCATGGATTCGTTCGATTTGTCGAAATCATTCAACGGATTGGAATTGCTACAAACCATTGCGCCTATCGCCAAAGCACTAGATGGAAAATTGAACACCAATATTTCGCTGAAAGGTGATTTAAGCGAAAGCTACACGCCGAATTTAACCACGATTTCAGGAAATGCCTTTGCGGAATTGTTGACGACAACGTTAAAATCGAGCAATATTGACTTTTTTAATACGATTAACAATCAATTGACGTTTATCGATCTTAACAAAGTTGACATTGAAGACATCAAAGCGAAACTATCTTTTGATGATGGAAAAGTCAGCGTAAAACCGTTTTCATTCAATTATAAAGACATCGAAATTACAATAGACGGAAGTCACGGATTTGACCAATCGTTGAATTATAATGCGAAGTTTCAGATTCCGGCAAAATACTTAGGCTCGGAAGTCACATCGTTGCTTTCACAAATCAAATCGGAAGAAGCAAAAAACATTTCGATTCCAGTGTCTACAAAGATTTCTGGGAATTTTACCAGTCCCAATTTCACTACCGATTTGGCAAGCGCCACAAAAGATTTAGCGGTAAAATTAGCCAAAATTAAAGCACAAGAAGCGTTGGGAAATATCAAAACAGGCAACGATCAAGTGGATAGTATTTTGGGTGGAATTTTAGGAAATGACAAGAAAAAAGATTCCACCGTAACCACACCAAATTCACCAATTAATGAAGTAAAAAGTGTGTTGGGCGGATTATTTGGGAAGAAGAAAAAGAAGAAGGATTCTATTCATTAATGTATCAATTTGATAATGAAGTGGTTTAAACTTTTTGTTTTGTAATGATGTTTCTAACAGTTTTCAATTAAAAAAATTAACATTTTAAAGTACTTCTGGATACAGTTTTTCTCCATTTCATTGCAAGAATCACTCGATGTAACGTTGTATAAAACAAAAGAATAATTCGTGTATTCGTGATAAAAAAGTAGAAACAACCGTTTACTATTTTTAAAGATCAGTTGTTTATAAGCTAACGTTCCAAACGCAAAAATAAATAAATTGACAAATCCACGAATCAACAAAAAAACAACTCAAAACAGAGCAAAGCGACCAACTTACAACAAACGAATTGCAAAAGTTAAAATATAAAACTCAAAATACTAAATGAAAAAGTATCTTTGCTAACAGCTAACAGCTAACAGCAAAGCGACCCAAAATCCAAAACCCAATGATAAAACCCGCAAACAACAAACATCCTAAAATCGGAGAAGACTGCTTCATAGCTGAAAATGCTACTATCGTCGGTGAAGTCACCATGGGAGATCAATGCAGTGTTTGGTTCAATGCGGTGATTCGTGGTGATGTGCATTTTATCAAAATGGGCAATAAGGTGAATGTACAAGATGGCGCGGTGATTCATGCGACATATCAAAAATCACCAACTACGATTGGGAATAATGTGTCTATTGGACATAATGCCATTGTACACGGTTGCACCATTCACGACAATGTGTTGATCGGAATGGGCAGTATTGTGATGGACGATTGTGTGGTGGAAAGTAATTCCATTATTGCTGCAGGCGCTGTAGTAACCAAAAATACACATGTAGAAGCAGGAAGTATCTATGCGGGCGTTCCCGCGAAAAAGGTAAAAGATATTAGTGCCGAACTTATCTCAGGAGAAATCAATCGTATTGCGGATAATTATGTGCATTATTCCAGTTGGTTTAAAGAAGAAGATTCTGAATCAAGTTTAGAATGACATACTTTTTAAAAGTCTAACGCTTCTACTGTAAAATCTCCATGTAGAATATCTCGTAAAATAGCAGGTTTTCCATTGCTGTAAAAGATGCAATTTCCTGTATTTATCGTCGGAGCATTGAGTTGATATTGTTCTAAAATGGCTTGTGTTTGTCTGGCAACGGCAATTCCAGAATCGATGATTTTCACCTGTTCGGGCAATAAAGTTTTCAACTTCGGAATCAAATATGGATAGTGACTACAGCCTAAGACTAAATAATCAATATTTGCTGCGATCATAGGTCTGAGATATTTTTTCAGAAGACTTTCCATTTCAGGCGAATTAATTGCTCCATTTTCTATCAAAGGCACCAAACCTTCTCCTACTTGTTCTATTACATTTACGCCGCTCGCGTACAAATCCGTTGTTTTGTGAAACAATTCGCTCGATAAGGTTCCTTTGGTTGCCAAGATGCCAATCGTGTTGGATTTCGTCTGTAAAGCAGCAGGTTTAATCGCAGGTTCAATCCCAATAAAAGGAACATCATAAGTTACACGTAAATGACGAATCGCGTTGGTTGTTGCGGTATTGCAGGCAACCACAATCAGTTTGCAGCCTTTTTCGAGTAGTAATTCTGTGTTTTTGACACTGAGTTCAACGATCTTTTCTTTGCCTTTTGGACCGTACGGCGCGTTTTTACTATCGGCTAAATAGATCGTATGTTCATGCGGTAGGAGTTTGTGAATTTCTCGCCAAATGGAAGTACCACCAACTCCAGAATCAAAAATACCAATTGGAGAACTATTCATAGTAGTAAAAATACGTAAAAAAATATTGCTTGCAGCATTTCTGTTGCGAGGTGTATTTTTTAGAGAAACGTAAGTTTGATATAACTATTTTGTTAAAATCTAATAGTTAATGATTTTATAATAAATGTCAAATCGAACATTATCGAAATTCAAATATGTTTTAATTGAAGATACCTAGCGTAGCTATCGAGATTCAATTGACGTTTTCTAGTGTTCTCGTGAGCTACGCTTGGTATCTACGATAATGCTCGAACTGACAAAGAGCTATTTCTTAATGAATTATAAGCTATATAATGATTTCTTATATCGAACTCCTATTATTAGAACAAAGAAAACCGCCTTGAAAGACGGTTTTTTATACTATAATAAGATAGGGTAATTTTTATTGCGTGATCCCTAATTCTTTCTTAACAGCGTCCATTAAATCTGTTCCGTCGGCAAGCAATACACCTGAACCTGGCGTTTCATCAAGAACATATTGGAAGCCTTGTGCTTTTGCAACTTTTTGAATAGCAGCCAATGCTTTTTCTTGAATAGGCTTTGTTAAGTCAATGTACTTTTGTTGTGCTGTTTTTTCAGCAGCAGCTTGTGCTTCTTGGATACGTGCTTCTAACTCAGCCAACTCTTTTTGTCTGTCTTTGTTCTCCGCATCCGTTTTGTTAGGAGCTTCGTTTGTATACTGTGTTAATTTATTTCTGTATTCCGTAACTGAAGCTTGAATATCGGCACCTAATGATTTTTGTAATTTATCAAACTCGTCTTTTGCTTCTTTCATTTCCGGCATCGAACTAATCAATTGCTGCGTGTTAATATGCGCAACTTTAGATTGTGCGTTTGTAAAACTTACCACTCCGAAAAATAGTACTGCAACCGCAATTAGTTTTTTCATTTGTTTCATGATTTTCAATTATTTACTTTAAGTGTTATTTATATTAATTGTTTCTATTTACCTCCACCGGCTCCTTCGCCGTTTTCTTCGTTTTCTTTGTTCTCGCTCTCTTTTTCTTTGTTTTTTTCTTCCTGCTTCTTTTTACGCTCTTCTAATTTTTTACGTTTTTCTTCTTCACGTTTTTTGCGTTTTTCTTCAGCAGCTTTCTTTTTAGCTTCGCGCGCTTCAATCAATTTTTGACGTCTTTCTTCGTATTCTTTTTTCTTGGCTGCGCGCTCTTCTTCACGTTTTTGTTTGCGTTCATCCAATAATTTTTGACGTGCTTCTTTTTTGCTAGCCGTTTCTGCTTCTCTTTCAGCAATCGCTTCTTCTCTTGCTTGTTGTCTTGCTTCTGCTTCAGGATTCGGTTCTTTGGCAGTATCAGCATCTTCAAATTTTGATTTTTTGCTTTCCTGCTTTTTTCTAATCTTTTCTTCTCTGCCTTTACGCTTTTCATCTCGGTTGATGACACGTAAAACTTGGTCGCTAATATCAAATTTCTTAGCAGAGAACAGCATTACAACATCTGCTGATTTGTCAAACACAAAATCGTAACGTTTCTTTTTTGCGATATCTTGAACAGCGTCTAGTACTTGATCTTGAATAGGTTTTACCATATTTTGACGTTGTACTATTAAACTTCCAAAAGGACCAAAACGATCTTGTTGGTAGGTTTCTAATTCTTGTTCTAAGATTTCTATTTCTTCTTCACGCTCGTCCACTAATTCTTTTGTAAGTAAAACACGTTCCGCACTTAGATTTTTTTTCATTTGATCTATTGTGTTTTGCTTCTTCTGAATTTCGTTTTTCCAGCGTTGTGCTTTTGCTTCTAATTGCGTGTTTGCTTCTTGATATGCTTTTACATTTTCTAGGATGTATTCCATATCAATGTAGCCAACTCTTGCACCAGTTACACGTTGTGCGTATACGGTAGATAGTGTGAGAAGCATCGTTAGTAAAAAAAGAACTTTAGTTTTCATGTCTGTCGGTGTTGTTAATAGAAAATATCGTGCCAAATTTAAATTACTTAAAATTGTTGTCCGATAATAAAGTGTGTTTCCCATCCGTTTCGCTGCACTGTTCCTGGGATTGGATCAAATCCATATCCAAAGTCAATACCTAACAATCCGAATGCAGGCATAAATATACGTAATCCTGCGCCAGCTGAACGATTTAATTCAAACGGACTGTATTCTTTAAACGAATTAAAAGAGCCACCAGCTTCTAAAAATGTCAGTGCATAAATGGATGCTGTTTGCTTTAATGTAATCGGATAACGTAACTCTAACGAAAATTTATTGTAAATAGTACCTCCATCTAGATCAGAAAGTGATTGATTTGGATATCCACGCAATGCAATCACCTCTCTACCATCTAATGCAAAGTTTCCTAAACCGTCTCCACCCACAAAGAATCTTTCAAAAGGAATGATGCCTCGATCTTGGTTATATGCGCCCAAAAACCCAAAATCGGCTTGTGTTCTTAAGACTAATTTGTCAACAATATTTTGGAACCACGCACCTCTAAATTTAATTTTATAAAATTCTAACCATTTAAAGCGCTCTTGGTCAACTTTTCCTCTATCAACCACAGATACTTCTCCTGGCTCTAGTGTTGGTCCTAAATTTGCGGGTTCTCCTGGTAAACCTGCATTGGCATTGATAAAATTACCGTTTGCATCTTTCAACTGAAACTCATCAGCATTTTCTAAATTTCCATAGTCTACGTCATTAAACAGCGAGTAAGGTAAGGAAAGTTTTGCACTCACAGAAAATTCTGAGCCTTGCATTGGATAAATTGGGTTTGGCCCCGTTGAATTTCTCGTCAATGCAATGGTGTATGAAAGGTTGTTTGAGAATCCATTTCCAAACGTAAATAGTCCGGTGTTGTAATTTTTTAAATCGTAATGTTGAAAACTTAATGCTTGCGATAATACGAAGTAATCATCAGGTTCTGTTAAACGTTTTGCCAATCCTACAGATAATCCTGTAATTAAGAAACGTCTGTCTCTATCCGCATTATTCGTAGCAGGGTTGAATAAGAACTGAACTGTATGTGACAATGAAGTCGTAAACTGTACGGGCTTTTTCCCACCTAACCAAGGTTCCGTAAAAGAGAAACTAAAGGTTTGGAAGAATCTACTTGCTTGTGCACGCAGCGCTAGTTTTTGTCCATCACCTGTTGGCAACGGTCTATAGGCTTCTCCATTAAATAAGTTTCGAATAGAGAAGTTGTTAAAGGAAAGTCCCAAGGTTCCAATGAAACCTCCACCACCGTAACCACCTTGGAGTTCGATCTGGCTTCCTCCACGTTCTGCTAAGCTGTATTCTACATCTACTGTTCCACTGTTTGGATCTGGATTTTTGATTTCTGGCTTGATTTGCTCCGCATCAAAGAATCCTAACTGACCTAATTCACGAATGGTACGAATGATTTTATCTTTACTATATAATTCTCCTGGTTTCGTTCTGATTTCACGATAAATTACGTGGTCATTTGTTTTTTCGTTACCCACCACCGAGATATTGTTAAAATACGCTGGTTTCCCTTCAATGATACGAATTTCGAAGTTGATCGTATCATTCTTAGCAGAAACCTCTACTGGGTTGATGTTGGAGAATAAGTATCCGTTGTTTTGATATTGATTTGTTAAATCTTGTGCATCCGGATCAGTTTCGTCGGCAATACGCTTTTCTAATAAGACACCATTATAGGTATCGCCTTTTTTGATTCCTAGTAGTGTTTGTAACTGTCTATCTGTGTATACTGTATTTCCTAGGAAAGTAATATCACCAAAATAATATTTGTTTCCTTCTTCCAAGGCGATGTCAATATTTAAAGTATTGTCTTTGTTCCAGCTGATCGAATCTTTTACAATTCGCGCATCACGGAATCCGTTTTCCTTGTACTTTTCGATGATAGAATTTAAATCCTCTTTATAATCTTCAGGAATGAATTTAGAAGCTTTGAAAATACGCAATGGAAACTTTTCTTTGGTATTTTTCATGGCTCTACGAAGCTTTTTGTCTTTGAATTGCTCGTTTCCTGTGAAGCGGATATTTTTGATTTTAATCTTTTTACCACGATCTACATTTACAATTACTTTCATGTTATTGGTAGCGTTGTTGGTAGTATCGGGCTTTGTGGTGATGTCTACTTTTGTACGGTAATATCCTTGCTTTTTGTACTTGTTTTGGATGTAATTTTTGGTATTTGCCAAGAAACTTTCTGTGATTTTCTTTCCTTTCTTAAGTTCCGTTTCTCTGATCACAGTTGCGGCTTTATTTTCCTTCAATCCGCGAACTTCTACATCTGATAATGTTGGTAATTCTTGAATGTTTAATTCAAGGAATACTTTTTCGCCTTCAATGCGATCTATATAAAAGTTGATATCGCTGAAAAGTTCTAATCCCCACAACTTTTTAATAACGGCGCTGATCTCTTCTCCAGGCACTAAAATTTCTTGTCCTTCGCGTAATTGTGTATAGGTAATAACGGTTTGTTCGTTATAACTTTTTAAACCAGTAACTTTAATGCCACCTATGATGTATTTCTTTCCTTTATCAAAAGTCGTTTCCTGTGCATACGAGGCAATACTGCAGAACAGTAATAATAATAGCAATAATGATTTTAGGTATTTTTTCTGCATTAAAAGTCTAATTAATTTGTTCGCTTGTTTTTCCAAATCTTCGTTCTCTGTTTTGATAATTAATCAATGCTTCATATAAGTCTTCCCTGCTAAAATCTGGCCATAATATGTTGGTAAAGTACAGTTCAGCATAGGCGATTTGCCAAAGTAGGAAGTTGCTTATACGGTGTTCTCCGCTCGTACGTATAAGTAAATCTACATCTGGTAAATCATGCGTGTAAAGATGCTGATTAATAATGGATTCGTCAATAGATTCCAAAGAAATTATATTATTTTTAACTTTATGACATATTTCTTTAACAGCATTTTTAAGTTCTTCTCTAGAACCGTAGCTTAAGGCTAAAGTTAATGTCATGTGCGAGTTGTTTTTCGTCTTTTCAATGACTTCAAACAGTTCGTTTTTAGCTTTTTTAGGAAGTGCTTCTAACGAACCAATCGCTTGTAGTTTTATATTGTTTTTTTGGAGAATTTTAAGTTCTTTTTTTAAAGATGAAACTAATAAACGCATGAGGGCGTCTACTTCCAATTTAGGACGGTTCCAGTTTTCGGTAGAAAAGGCATAAAGCGTTAGGTTTTTAATACCCAATTCTGCACTGGTTTCAACGACTTCTCTAACCGATTTGGTGCCGTTTTCATGACCAAATACACGAAGTTTCCCTTTTTGTTTAGCCCAACGCCCATTTCCATCCATAATAATGGCTAAATGTCGCGGCAAAAACTCTTTCTGTATTTTTTCGGCTAAACTCATTCGTATTTTTGCTTGCTACGCTAGTAACAATAACAGGGTTTTTTTCCAAAAGTATAGGTAAGGGTAATTCCCGTAAACATATACCAATCGTTACTATTTATATTTCCAAACTTCAAACTGTCAAACTCTTTTTTGTCATTTACAGGATTGCTTCCGTCAATGCCATCTGTAAATGTGTAGCGAGCGCCTATTTCAAAACCTAATACAAATTGATCTGAAACGGTCATTTTATATCCTAACACCATTGGGATGGCAAAGCTATTATCATCTCCAAAAGAAACAAGGTTTCCATCATCTAAAAACAGCGAATCGTAGTTAAAGTATGAGATTCCTGTGTATAAATAGGGCGCACCTTGCGGATCAGTTTCGTGTAAATTGAATTCCCAAAAGGTAAATTCGATACCTACAGAGAGTTCTGTAATTGTGTTTGAAAATTCCAATCCTCTTAATTGTCTGGAAGGATCATCCGAATTTACATCTCTTGCATATAATTGGGTTTGTGTTATGGAAGCTCTAAACGAATGTCTTTCACTTCTATTCCATTTGTAAATAGCACCATACGCCAAATGCGTCGGATTAATGTATGAAGTTGATCCTACATCACCAATGAAATTACTGTACCCAATATAGGCTCCAATTTCGTGGAGTTGTGCATTCATAGATTGGGTTAACGTAAAAGCAACCAACAGTATAACGAGTCTTCTCATAGGTATCAAAAGTTTGCAAATATAGTATTCTCTTTTGTTATAGGCAATTGAAAAATAAGCCTATGGCAATTAAACATAATTTGCACGATTTTATTGCTCTTAATTTCGTTTATCTTCACCCCAGAGTAGCTTTTTGCGAAGTGTTTTTAAGAAACTCTGCCCTTCAAGCTCTATCAACTTTACGGTAAAGGGTGCTTTTTTGATGATGATAGTACTCTTAATGTCTACAGTTGCAATGCGAGAATCTAAAGAAATAAGGTGTTTGTCTTCTCGTCCTGAGACTTCTAATCGAATGGTCGTATGATCTGGAATGACCAAAGGACGCGCATTTAAGTTATGCGGTGCGATGGGAGTAAGTACAAAGTTATTATTGTTGGGAGTAATCACAGGTCCGCCACAGCTTAATGAATATCCTGTAGAACCTGTAGGCGTGGCTACAATAAGACCATCTGCCCAATACGAAGTGAGGTATTCGTCATTTAAGTGTGTTTTTACCGTAATCATGGAAGTGGTGTCTTTACGTGCGACCGTAACTTCGTTCAATGCGAAATTCATGTGGAGAATGTCTTCGTTTTCTGGAGAAGTCTCCACTGCAAGCACACTTCGTTCAATAACAGTATATTCTTTTTTGACTATTTTTTCAATAGCTTCTTGAATGGCTTCTTTTTGAATGGTAGCTAAAAAACCAAGTCTGCCCGTATTGATTCCGATGATAGGAATATTCAAATCTTGCACTAGTGTGATGGTTCGCAAAATCGTTCCATCACCACCCATGCTAAAAAACATATCAAACGAATCGTCTAAATCGTCATACGTTTCAAAAGTTTTGTAGGTTTCCGTGACTTGAATTTTCTCAGAAAAAATCTCGTAGTATTGTTTCTCAATATATATGTCCATACCATATTGCTGCAAATTCTGCAATAAGAAACTGATATATTCACCTGAGTTTTTGTGGTAAAATTGACCGTAAATACCAATTTTCATCTGTTTGTTTTTTTATACTATTAATTTGGTCAGATGGAATGCGCCAATAATCATTTTAAAAAGTGTAGATGACTAATCATGGCTGATTTCATAACCTAAATGTTCAAGTATTTATCTAAGTATTCTGAGCGTTCCTTTAAATTTTGCATATACGTATCTTCTGCAAATTCAGACACAATATTATAACTGTATCTCCTAAAGGATTGTACCACTTCATTCAAAGCAGCATTGTTCAACTTTATGGTAACTTGCACAACATCGCGTTCTATTTTTGAAATAAAAGCACCGAGCAAGCGGCCGTTGTTCGATTCCACAATTTGACAGATTTCACTAAATGAATAATCTTTCACACCTTTTTCGACAATCAACACACTTCCCAATTCGTGTAAAAAAGGCGTATCATTAAAGACACTGATAATATCATTCAGTTCATAATAACCAATATAATCGTTCTTTTCATTCAAAATCGGCATAATGTTCGCTGAATTCTGTGCAAACGCTTCCAACACATCAATCCAATTGGTTTGCTTGCGTACAAAAAACTGTTCTAGCGAGTAGCGGCATTCGTTGATGGATTTTTCAGCGTCAAAACAATGGGCGTCTGTTTCTGAAAAACAGCCAATGTAGACACCATTTTCCGTGATAGGAACATGTGAAAATGTAAGTTGATTAAAAACCAATTGTGCTTCCTTAACCACATCATTTACAGTCAATGGTTGTACGTCATTTAATATATATTGTGCAATATTCATAAAGCAAAAGATTTATCAGTGCAAATTAATTAAAAATAACTAGTTCTTAAGCATACGAACTTCGTATTTTTGTAGTCAGTCAAAATAATATAACGCAATGAGCACAAAACTTAGTGTAAACATTAATAAAATTGCCACACTTCGTAATTCTAGAGGTGGTGATGTTCCTAATTTGATAAAATTTGCCAAAGATGTACAATCGTACGGCGCAGAAGGAATCACGATTCATCCACGACCAGACGAGCGTCACATTCGCTACCAAGATGCGCGCGATTTAAAACCTGCGGTCTACACTGAATATAATATTGAAGGAAATCCGATTCAAAAATTTATGGATTTGGTGTTGGAAGTACAACCTACGCAAGTGACGTTGGTGCCAGATGCGGTAGATGCAATTACCTCTAATGCAGGTTGGAATACGATTAAAAACAAAACGTTCCTAACGGAAGTCATTTCAGAGTTTAAGAATCATGGAATTCGTACGTCTATATTTGTAGATCCTGTGTTAGAAATGATTGAAGGCGCCAAAGAAGTAGGAACCGATCGTATTGAATTGTACACAGAAGAATTTGCACATCAGTATGGTTTAGGAAATGAAAAAGCAATTCAACCGTATGTTGACTGTGCTGCACGTGCGAACGAATTGGGAATTGGAGTGAACGCGGGACACGATTTAAGTTTAGAAAATATTGCGTTTTTTGCCAAAGAAATTCCAGGATTGCTCGAAGTATCTATCGGACACGCGTTGATTTCTGAATCCTTGTATTTGGGTATTGAAAATGTAGTCAATATGTATCTTAACAAGCTAAAACAATGATTTTACACTCAAATATTGTTGGTGATGGAAAGCCGCTGTTGATCTTGCATGGGTTTTTGGGGATGTCTGATAACTGGAAAACGTTAGGGAAAAAATTTTCCGCTTCAGGTTTTCAAGCACACTTAATCGATCAGCGCAATCACGGACGTAGTTTTCATTCGGAGGAATTCAATTATGAAGTACTCGCAGAAGATTTAAAACAATATTGTGACCATCACAACTTGACGAATGTTTCTCTAATTGGACATTCAATGGGCGGAAAAACGGCGATGCTTTTTGCGGTGAACTATCCAGAAATGCTAGACAAATTGATCATTGTAGACATCGGACCAAAATTCTATCCAACACATCACGAGCAAATCTTAGCAGGTTTATCTGTGCTTACGCAAGAAACATTAACCAGTAGAAGTACTGCGGAAGATATCCTGAAAAATTACGTTCCAGACTTCGGAACGCGTCAATTCTTACTTAAAAATTTATACTGGCAAGAAAACAAAACGCTAGGTTTGCGCATCAATCTAGAAGCGCTTATTGATAATGTAGAAGAAATTGGCGAATCGCTCCCAAATTTTGAAACCTATACTAAAGAAACCTTATTCTTAAAAGGAGATAAATCAGAGTATATTCTTACAGGTGATGAAAAATTAATACAACAACACTTTCCCAACGCAATCATTCAAGAAGTATCCAATGCAGGTCATTGGTTGCATGCTGAAAATCCAAAAGAATTTTTTGAAAAATCCTTGCTTTTTTTGAATTCTTAAGAATCGTTAAAAATTTACTATGAATGCATAATAAATTGTGTGAATCCTTGTATTTATCATAATTTATGCTAATTTTGGAGCTCTAATTTTACAAAAAATTAACTTTAAATCAACACTTATTTTTATTATGAAGAAACTATTATTGGTACTGACCATGGCGTTTTCGGCTTCGGTAATGTATGCTGGAGGATATAGAGTCGGAGTACAAGGTCATAAGCAATTGGCAATGGGACATACGGGAGTTGCAGTGGTAACTAGTGCGGAATCAGCATTTTTTAATCCTGCAGGTTTGGTATACTTGGACGGAGAGCTTAATGTATCATTAGGAGCGGCAGTGGTAATGTCGAACACTGTTTATCAAAACAGAGAATTTGGATATACAGCAGAAGCTGACAATCCTATTGGAACCCCTTTTTATGCATACGGATCTTATAAAATTAACGATTGGTTATCTGCTGGATTAGCCGTGTATACACCATACGGAAGTAGAGTAGAGTGGCCAATGGATTGGGAAGGTTCGCATTTGGTAAATGAAATTGAATTATCTGCCATTTTTGTGCAACCAACACTTGCCATCAAACTTTCAGACAAATTTAGTATTGGTGGTGGACCAATTTTTGTAACTGGAAATGTGAATTTCAATAGAAACTTATCAAGAAGTCTAACGGATGAAGCAGGAAATCGTTCCAATGTAACCATTGACGCTACAGGAATTAATGCTTGGGGATATACTGTGGGAGCGATGTTTAAACCGACGGAAGATATTACCTTAGGATTTAACTATCGATCTAAAATTGATATGGAAGTTGAGCGAGGCGATGGAACCGCAGATTTTGAAAACTTGCCAGGATTCCTAGCTGCCGATTTTCCGGATGGAGACTTTACCTCATCGTTGCCATTACCGGCAGAATTAACGTTTGGAGCGGCATATCAAGTTTCAGACAAATGGTTAGTTGCTTTCGATTATACACGAACATATTGGGATGCATACAAATCGTTGGATGTACAATTCTTCAACGCAGCAGGATTCTCACGAAACCCAAGAAACTACAAAAACTCATCTATCTACAAAATTGGTGCGCAGTATGACGCGACACAAAAAATCATCGTAAGAGCAGGATTCTACTACGACGAATCGCCAACAATTGATGGTTTCTTCGCACCAGAAACACCACGACCAGACTCGGTAAACTTTACAACAGGTTTCACATACAACCTCAACAGTAAATGGGCAATAGATGCTTCTGTGTTATACGTACATTCAAATGAAGTAGAAAACTCGTATGAAGGATTCATCGAAGCTGGACAACCAGTTTCATTTGGAGGAGAATATAAATCAAATGCGTTAGTAGCAGGAATTGGAGTGTCGTACAAACTATAATATCAAAGAGCAGAAAAAGATGAAAAACAATATAAAATATTTAGCAATTTTAGCGCTAGGATTAGTTGCCTGTGAACCAGAATTTGATAATCCAATTGACGATAGCGGAACCTACACAAGCGGATCGGCAGACTTTTCAACGTTTGTAGCTGTTGGGAACTCTTTGACAGCAGGTTTTCAAGATGGAACTGTATTTAGAAGCGGACAGCAAAACTCGTTCCCAAATATCATGGCAGAACAATTTGCCTTTGCAGGTGGTGGCGCGTTTACACAACCTTCGTATGATGATGATGTAAATGATTCTGGAGGATTTTTATTAGGCGGAAATCCATTACCAGGATTTGATACACGTTTGGTGATTGATGCGAGTGAAGGTGGACCCGAAAATTTGAACGTTGCACCAACAATGGAAGTCTCTAACTTGCAAGCAACTGCGTATAACAACATGGGAATTCCTGGAGCAAAATCATTTCATTTAGGTTTTCCTGGCTATGGAAATCTCAACAACTTAGCTATTGGAGCAGCAAATCCATACTATGTACGTCATGCAACAACGCCAGATGCAACTGTAATTGGAGATGCAGTTTCGTTAAATCCAACATTCTTTGCATTGTGGATTGGAAACAACGACATCTTAGCTTTCGCCACTTCTGGAGGAACAGGAGTAGACCAAACAGGAAATCCAAATGTATTATCGTATGGATTTAATGATATTACAGATCCAAGTGTATTTGCGTTTACCTATCAAAGCTTAATTGATGCATTAACCGCAAATGGAGCAAAAGGTGTAGTAGCCACTTTACCCGATGTAACATCAATTCCATATTTTACAACCGTACCTTTTAATCCAATTCCGTTGGATGCTGCTACGGCTGCTTTTGCAAACGACGGATATGCAACCTATAATGGAGGATTGCAATTTGCGGCTGCAAATGGTTTAATCACAGCTGCGGAAGTCGCACAACGAACAATTTCATTTTCAGCTGGACAAAATGCAGTAGTCATTGTAGACGAAGATTTAACAGACTTAAACGGATTTGGAATTCCAAGTTACCGTCAAGCTACTATAAATGACTTAATGGTATTGCCTTCTTCTGGAATTATAGGAACAGAAGTAAATAACAATCCACTTTTAGTAAATGGTGTATCTGTACCATTGGAAGACAACTGGGTATTGACAGCTACTGAAATTCAGTTGGTAAGAGATGCTAGAACAGCGTACAACAACACGATTACAGGTATTGCTGCTGCAAATGATTTGGCGGTAGTAGATATGGCAGTTGTATTAGAAGTATTGGTTTCAGGATTGCGTACTGCTGACGGACAAATTTACACGAATGATTATTTTGACGGTTCAAGTGATGCATTATCAACCGCTGTATTCTCTTTAGATGGTGTACATCCAAATTCAAGAGGATATGCAATTGTTGCAGATGAATTCATTAAAGCAGTCAATGAAAAATATGGATCAACTGTTCCAGGAGTAACTGCAGGATATTATCCTGGAGTCACTGTAGTTCCAACGAACTAATAGAACATAAAATATATTTTGGAAAAGCACTGAAAAATCAGTGCTTTTCCATTTATAAAAGTTTTGAACAAAATACGTTTCAAGTCAAAAAATAAAGAGGCATTTTAAAGTAAAATTGATATTGCAAATAATTCCTATTAAAAGTTCTGTCATTGTAGTAAAAATAAACTGATATACAATCGTTTAAAAACTTGATTCGCTTTTAAAAATAATGTACTTTTGCAACCCAATTTTCATATCATAAATAAGAAGATGAACATAACAAGAGAAAATATAGATGCGCTGAATGCAGTTGTCACCGTAAACATAGAAAAGGAAGACTACAGTGACAAAGTGATGAAAATCTTAAAAGATTACAAGAAAACTGCAAACATTCCAGGATTCAGAAAAGGACATGTGCCTTTAGGATTGGTGAAAAAGCAGTTTGGAAAAGCAGTATTGGTGGATGAGGTAAACAAACTTTTGCAAGAAAGCTTAAACAAGTATTTGGTAGAAGAGAAATTGGATATTCTTGGAAATCCATTGCCTAGAATGCAAGAGGAGTTTGACTGGGACGCAGAAACGTTTTCTTTTGAATTTGAATTAGGCTTAGCGCCAGAATTCAATGTAGATCTTCAAGGAAATGCCATTACACAATACAATATTGTAGCTGATGATAAAATGATTGATGGTCAAATTGATAACATTCGTAAGCAATACGGAAAATTGATCAGTCAAGATGAGGTTACGGAAGAATCAGAAGTAACAGGAATCTTTTCAAATGAAGAAAAAGAGATTGAAAATAACGCTACGTTTAGTCTTGATAAGATCAAAGGAAAAAGAAATTTAAACAAATTTGTCGGAGTTAAAGTTGGAGATACGTTAACACTTAAGACAAAAGGTTTGTTTGAAAATGAGCAAGATTTGGTAACCTTCCTAAAAGTTGCTCAAGAAGATGCAGCTGAGTTAGACATTGAAGTTTCTTTCAAAATCAACGAAGCCAACAAAAGAGAAATGGCGGAATTGGATCAAGAATTGTTCGACAAGTTATTTGGTGACGGAAATGTTTCTTCTTTAGAAGAAGCCAAAGCAAAAATCAAAGAAGATGCAGAAAGACAATTTGTACAACAATCCGATCAACGTTTATTAAACGACGTTACAGAAGGATTGATTGAAAACACAAAATTCGATTTGCCAGCTGGCTTCTTAAAAAAGTGGATTCAATCTGCAGGCGAGCAAGAATTAACGCCAGAGCAAGCCGAAGAAGAATACACAAAATCTGAAAAAGGATTGCGTTACCAATTAATCCAAGACAAATTGGTAAAAGACAATGAAGTAAAAGTTGAATTTGAAGATTTAAAAGAATTCGCAAAGCAAATGATCAGAGTGCAAATGGCGCAATTTGGTCAACTGAATCCTAGCGATGAAGAGTTGGAAGGAATTGCCGCAAGAATCTTATCAAACCAAGATGAAGTTCGCAGATTAACAGATCAATTGTTAAGTCAAAAATTATTAGAACTTTTCAAAGAAAAAGCAAAGCTAGAAACTAAAGAAGTTACTTACGAAAACTTCGTTAAAGAAGTATACGGAGATAGCGAGTAAGAAATAAAATACTTATATTTAAGGCGTTAAAAATATGATTTTAACGCCTTTTTTAATCAAAAAAATACAAAGACTCAAAATGAACTATAAAAAAGAATTTCATAAATACGCAACTAAACATCACGGTATCAATAATATGTACTACGACAAAATTGTAAGTCGTATGTCTCCGTCAACGTTCACAAACCCAGTAGGAATGACGCCTTACATCATTGAAGAACGTCAGTTAAACGTAGCACAAATGGACGTTTTCTCGCGTTTAATGATGGACAGAATCATCTTCTTAGGAACAGGAATTGACGATCAAGTTGCCAACATTGTACAAGCGCAATTACTATTCATGGAAAGTGTAGATTCTACCAAAGACATCCAAATCTATATCAACTCGCCAGGTGGAGGCGTGTATGCTGGTTTAGGAATTTATGATACCATGCAATTTATCAAACCAGATGTAGCGACTATCTGTACAGGAATGGCCGCTTCTATGGGAGCCGTGTTATTATGCGCTGGACAAGCTGGAAAACGCTCTGGATTAACACACTCACGTGTAATGATTCACCAACCATTAGGTGGTGCGCAAGGACAGGCAAGTGATATTGAAATTACAGCTAGAGAAATATTAATACTAAAAGAAGAATTATATAAAATCATTTCAAAACATTCAGGTCAATCGTATGAAAAAGTATACGAAGATTCAGATCGTGATTACTGGATGAAAGCTGACAAAGCAAAAGAATACGGAATGATTGATGAAATACTTGTCAGAGAATAATCTCGGGACAAGTCAACAACATACATAATGGCAAAAGAAGAATTAGAATGTTCATTCTGTGGGAGAAAAAAATCAGAAACCAATCTGTTGATTGCTGGTTTAGATGCACACATCTGCGATAGATGTATTGAGCAAGCCCACGGAATTGTACTCGAAGAATCAAAACAGTCCAACAATGATGAATTGTCGTCTGAATTGGTACTTCGTAAACCAAGACAAATCAAAGCGTTCTTAGACGAATTTATCATCGGACAAGAAGCCACTAAAAAAGTAATGTCGGTTGCCGTGTACAATCACTACAAGCGATTATTACAATCGCCAACCAATGATGAAATTGAAATTCAAAAAAGTAACATCATCATGGTTGGGCAAACTGGTACTGGAAAAACCTTGATGGCAAAAACAGTGGCGCGTATGCTCAATGTTCCGTTGGCAATTGTAGATGCAACTGTGTTGACGGAAGCAGGTTATGTGGGAGAAGATGTAGAAAGTATCCTAACGCGTTTGTTGCAGGCAGCAGATTACAACTTGGAAAAGGCAGAACGAGGAATTGTCTTTATTGATGAAATTGATAAAATTGCGCGTAAAAGTGACAATCCATCTATCACGCGTGATGTTTCTGGTGAAGGAGTACAGCAAGCGTTGTTGAAGCTTCTAGAAGGAACTGTGGTAAATGTTCCACCGAAAGGCGGAAGAAAGCATCCAGATCAAAAATTCATCGAAGTGAATACGGAAAACATCTTATTCATTGCAGGTGGAGCGTTTGACGGAATTGAAAGAGTCATAACACGTCGATTAAACATGCAAGCCGTTGGGTACAGTGCTTCCAAAGATGAAGAAGCGATTGACAGTGACAACTTGTTGCAATACATCATTCCGAAGGACTTAAAAGATTTTGGATTGATCCCAGAAATCATCGGTCGTTTGCCTGTACTGACACACATGAATCCGCTAGATGCCAATACGCTTCGTGCGATTCTAACAGAACCTAAAAATGCGATCATCAAGCAATACAAGAAATTATTTGCGATGGACAGTATTGAGTTTGAAATCACAGAAGGCGCGTTGGAATTCATCGTGGAAAAAGCAATTCAGTACAAACTTGGTGCGCGTGGATTGCGTTCGTTATGCGAAACTATTTTAACAGACGCGATGTTTGAATTGCCAGGTTCGGACGAAAAGGAATTAAAGATCACTAAAAATTATGCTGAGAAAAAGCTATCAAAAGTAGCGATCAAAAAATTAAAAGCAGTATCATAAACTCACGATAATGCAAATACAGAATTTCTATATCCAATCAATAAAAAAACAATTATTGATTGGATTTTTTATTGGGTTTTGGTTATTTCTGTTCTTCTATTACATAGAACCATTCGACATGTACCAACTGCCGCCAGAAGAGCGTATTTTAGCTGTATTTGGCTATACAATCGTGGGAATTCTAACGTATATCATTACAATTCCGATTCAGCGTTTATTATACAAGTCAGCAGGCAAATGGACTTTTGTGCAAGAAGGATTATTTTTCTTGTCACTTATTGTTATTTCTGGTGGAATTGGGTATTTGTTTTTTAAATTTATCCTACTGGAAAATGATCCGTATGCGCATAGCTTTTCGTATTTCTTCTTTCAAAATGTAATTCCTACGGTATTTTTAATTCTTCCTGTAATGATTTTTTTACGATGGATGTTTAGTGAAAAATCGAACACAACAGAAGAAGTAATTGCAAAAGAAGCGACCATTGTCATCAGAGGAGAAAACAAAGGTGAAGTATTGCATCTCAAAGAATCAGAATTGGTATATATTGAATCGGCGAATAACTATGTAAATGTTTTCTATTTATTGGCTGGTGAACTCAAAAGTGAACTCTTTCGAAATAAAATCTCAGTATTTCAAAAAGAATTTCCATTCCTGCTCAAAACACATCGTTCCTTCTTAATCAATCCAATTCATTTCTTGGAATGGAAACGCGAATCTTCGCAAACAATTTTGGTTTTAAAGCCAAATGTTACCGAAATTCCAGTTTCTAAAACCTATAAAAAAGCGTTGGTGGAGAAATTCATTAATCCCGCAGAATAAACCGTTCGCCAAAGGGAAAAATTTTCGCCACTCAAACTGATTCATTCGCCACAAATACTTGTAAACACTGGGAAAATGTCAGAATATTGAACTGTCAAACAATAAAAACAATTCACAATGAAAAAGTCAATATTTAAAATTTTAGCCCTTGCATTTTTAATTACAACTGCATTTTATTGCGAAAGTTGTACTATGGTTTACAGAGCTGCCATCCACGGACAAGCAGATGTAACTGATAACGAATGGCAGCCAAGTGTTCCCGTAGAAAAAGGATCAGAAACATTTATGTTTGCCGCAAAAACAGACCCAGAATTGGCTTCTTTTTTAGATGACGCTTTGGAAGGAAGCAATACGAACGCGTTTATGGTGATTAAGAACGACACTATTATCTATGAAAAATATTATAACGAATACAATGAAAACTCCTTATTAACATCTTTCTCAGTAGCAAAATCATTTGTATCGGCGTTGGTAGGAATTGCGCAAGAAGAAGGTTTGTTAAACGAAAACGAGCCGATTACAACGTACATTCCAGAATTATTAAAGCAGGACAAGGATTTTGAGAAAATCACCGTAAAGCACTTGCTAAACATGCAAAGCGGAATCAAATTTGACGAATATCCGCGAATCAATCCGTTTACAGGAATGGCACGTTTGTATTACGGCACCAACATTCGTCCAAAAATCACACACGGAATGACGATTGAAGAAGCGCCAGGACGTTTTAACTACAGAAGTATTGATACACAAGTATTAGGTGTGATTTTAGAACGTGTAACACAAATGCCGCTAGAAGAATATTTGTCTGAAAAACTATGGAAGCCACTCGGAATGCAATCGGATGCGACGTGGACGGTAGATAGCGAACGCAAAAAAATGGTCAAAGCTTTTTGTTGTTTGAACGCAACTGCGGAAGACTTTGCAAAGCTTGGAAGATTGTACCTAAACGGCGGAAAATTCAATGGAAAACAAATCGTTCCTGCCGCTTGGGTTGCAAAAACAGATAGTGGGAAAAAAATTGATGCACACTTTGGATACAAAAACAAATGGTGGACCAATACACACTACGATCTTTTTGAAACGGAAGAAGAAGGAAAAGCTTTTGCAGTTGCCAACAACAAGGAATTGGTAAAAACCAAAAAGCTAAAAAGTGGAAAATATGTAGCACACTTCCAAGGAGACGACTACAACGCATTGGGCATCTTAGGACAATATGTCTATGTAAACCCAAATGAAAACATTATTGTTGTACGTTTAGGAGATTCATGGAGAAACAAAAAATTCTATCTCTCTGAGTTGATTTATACCTACGTTGGAAATGGGAGATACAAAAAGATGTTGAAGAAAGATGTAGCAACGAAGTAAGCTGATTTTTGAAATATTTTTTAAGAAAAAGTCCTTTAGTGAGGGCTTTTTTTGTTGATGATAGTATCATATGATACTATCAAACATAAGAAAATAAGTTGTGAACAATCTCAAATTTCTATTATTTACACTTTCCTATTTCTAAAAATAAACACTGATAATTGTATTTTGTTTACCTTACGGGAATCCACATTGTAAATTTGTAAAGGTTATCTTATATTTACATGTGACTAGCGATACTCATTTTTTAAACATAAGAAATAATGAAATTCGAAAATAAAGCTGAAATAGGGAATGGTATCTACACACTGCCAGATTTGGCAAATATTTTGTATTTAGATTATCGCAAAGTTAGTAAGCTTTTGAATGAATATTGGAATAAAAGACTTGCTAACGATTTTAGTTCAAAATATTCTTGGTCTATTGGAAAAAATAAAGCAGTGAGTTTTCATACTCTTGTGGAGTTCTACATATTTTATCAATTAAAAGATTCAGGTGTCTCTACTCAAAGTATTTTAAAAGCTCACAAAGAATTGTCTGAAACATATAAAACTCCTTTTCCTTTTGCAAAGTCAGAAATATTAGAAAAGATTAGTTGTTTTGGTAAGAGAATAGTTTTAGAAGTAAATGAAGATGTAATTATCAACTTGGACTCAACCAAACAATTAAACTTAAAGTTTATCAGAAACTTTATCAGTAAATTGGATTTTGATAGTAATGATCTTGCAAAAAGACTTTATCCATTAGGGAAGAAAAATTCAGTTGTTGTTGATCCTAAGCATCAATTTGGGCAACCCACTATAAAAGGTTCTAATCTTTTTCCGGAAACTATATTCAATCTCTACAATAATAAAGAAAGTAAAAAGTTTATTGCTGCCTCTTATGATATAAGTATTAAGCAGGTTAATGATGCTATTGATTATTGTAAAAGTAAAAATGCCGCTTAATGACAAAAATTTACATTGATGAAAATTTTGCTCCACAGCTAGCTAAAGGTTTAAATATTTTTCAACAACATTTAAACTTAAAAGAAAAATATCAAATAGAAGTTCTTTCTATTAAAGAAGAATTTGGGAGAGGTGCATTGGATGAATATTGGATTCCTTTAGTTGGTAAGCAAAAAGGAATAGTTATTACTCAAGATATTAGAATTCAAACTACTAGACACCAGCATGCTTTATACAAAGAATACGGTTTAGGAGTTATATTTTTTAAACCTCCTTCAAAAGGATACTCTTTTTGGGAGATGGTTGAGCAGCTAATAAAAAGATGGCCAGATATAAAAAAGACAGTTAAACTGGATAAACCATTCGCTTTTAGGTGTAAGGCAAGAGGTAAATTTGAGAAATTAAAATAGAAATCACTTAAATAATTAAAATAAAAAAAGGAGTGCAAACGCACTCCTTTTGGGCAATATCAGTATTATTTACAATTTACTCCACGATAATGAACTCGATTCTACGGTTCGTCTCGTGTTGCGCCTCTGTACATGATTTACCACAATCTTCTAGCGGCTGTGATTCACCATATCCATTAGAAATCACACGGCTTGCATCTACACCACGCTTTAACAAATAAGCTCTTGCCGCATTGGCTCTTTTGTTTGAAAGCTTCGTGTTATAACTTGCTCTACCTCTGTTGTCGGTATGCGCGTTGATTTCAATTTTCATTCCTGGGTTCTCATTCAATACTTCTACAACTTTGTTTAATGATAATGTAGACTCATCTTTAAGTACCCATTTGTTATAATCGAAGTAAATGTTTTCGATCTTAATAACTAATTTTTCATCTTCTTGCACAATTTCTGCTTTCGCTTGTGGTAACTTGATGGTTACTTTGTGCTTATAATCGTCACCTCTAAAAGATTCGAAATCTTCTTCTGTATCTAAGAATCCGTCTTTTGAAGCGTTTAATGTGTAAGAGTTGTAAGGAATCACAGTAGTTGTGAACACTCCTTTTTCGTCAGTTGTGATTTTGTCAACAATACGACCATACGAATCTACCACTGTTACAGTAGCATTTGGTAAAATCATATTTGTTTTGTGATCAACAATCAAACCTTGTAAAGTTTGTGTTGTTTTTACTCTTTTAAAGTAATAAATATCATTTCCACCTTTTCCACCAGAACGGTTTGAAGTAAAGAAACCAGAATTTGTCTGATCCATCATGAATCCGAAATCATCTTCTGTACTATTTAAAGAGCTTCCCATATTTACAGGGAAATTGAATTTCCCGTTGATAATTTTACTTTCAAAAACATCCAATCCACCTAAATTATAGTGTCCGTTAGAAGAGAAGTATAGTGCGCTGTTATCTCCCATTACATATGGATATTTTTCATCTTTGTGTGTATTGATTTCACTTCCTAAGTTCTGTGGTGCTGAATATGTTCCATCTTCGTTGATTGCAACAGAAAAGATATCATATCCACCTTTTGAACCTGGCATATTTGATGAAAAGTAAATAGTCTTGTTATCTGGCGATAATACAGGATTTTCAATTGCATAGCCTTTTACGTTAAATGGTAACATTTCAAAATTTGTCCACTCGTATTCCGGCATTTCAGCTCTAAAAATCTTTAAATTGTGCTGTCCGTTTTCTTCCACACTTCTCGTAAAGAATACTACGTTTTGCTCATCAGTTAACGCTACAGAACCTTCGTGACTATCTCTAGTATTAATTGCTCTAGAGAAATTTACCAAGTTTCTAATGTCTCCTACTTGATTTAAATCTCCACAGTATAAATTGTGGAATCCTTCATTGGTTGTCTTATCTTTCTTTGAAAAGAATGCCCCAATCTTTTTCGCAGAAGATACAATGATTTTGTCTCTAAAGAATGCCGTTGCATGCTCTGAGTACTTTGTGTTAATGTTAAGATTTTTGAATTCGTACATGTAACCATTTGGATCTAATGCTTTGATCGCTCGATTCTCCATGCCTTTTGCTGCTACATTGCTGTAGGTTTCACTAGTCTCAATCGCTTCTGCCTCTGGCCCTTGTGCAGTTGCGAAAGTTACTGTGAACAGTGCTAAAGAAGTTAGCACCGTTGATGTAAACTTTCTCATTTTAGAATAAGTATTGTAATATTGTTAATAATCTGATAACTCAAAGATAAAACTGCATTTTAGTTCCTTACACTTTTTTAGATAAAAGACATGAATATCCGATAAGGAGTATAAAATGATGAAACTACAGGAATAAAACCAGGTATTTTCCCCTATATAAAAAGGTAGTTGCCTGATTTATAATGAATAGGCTATTGGTTCATTTGAAGTAATTCGTCCAAATATAAACGCTGATTTGATAAGCGTGGAATTTTATGTTGTCCGCCCAATTTGTCATTTTTCTTTAACCAATCATAAAATAATCCTGGACGTGCAACATTTAATTTGAGACTATTTAATGTCGTATTATTATAACGTTTGGCTTCGTAATCGGAATTAATGTTTTGAAGCGCTTCGTCTAATAAGAAAGCAAACTCGTCAATGTTTTCAGGCGCTTTGTTAAATTCGATAATCCATTCGTGTGAACCTTTTTCACCATCTTTCATAAAAATAGGTCCCGCCGTATATTCCACAATTTTTGATTGGGTTGCGGCACACACTCTTTTCAGTGCATCTTCAGCGTTTTCAATAATCAACTCTTCTCCAAATACATTGATATGATGTTTGGTTCTTCCTGTGACTTTGACACGGTATGGATCTGTTGAAGTAAAACGAATAGTATCTCCAATCATATAACGCCACAAACCGCCGTTGGTCGTAATGACCACCGCGTAATTTTGATCGACCTCAACTTCTGACAATGGAATGACTTTCTGATTTGGCGTATGGAAGGTATCCATCGGAATGAATTCGTAAAAAATACCATAATCAAGCATTAACAACAATTCATCTGAATCATTTCGATCTTGAATCGCGAAGAAACCTTCGGAAGCATTGTAGATTTCGTAGTATTTAAAATTGGAGTCAGGCAAAATGTTATGATATTGCTCTTCATACGGTGCAAAACTCACGCCGCCATGGAAATATACTTCCAAATTTGGCCATATTTCAAATAAGTTGGCTTTTTGTGTCTGCTGTAAGACTTCATTCAACAATACCAACATCCAAGAAGGTACGCCTGCCAGACTCGTTACGTTTTCGCGCAAGGATTCTTTGATAATGGCATCAATCTTCACTTCCCAATCGCCCATGAGCGAAACTTTACTACTTGGTGTACTGCTAAATTCTGCCCAAAACGGTAAATTATCAATTAGAATTGCGGACAAATCACCAAAATAAGTACCATTTTGTTCGTACAATTCTTTACTTCCGCCCAAGCGTAAACATTTTCCATTAAACATTTGTGCATTCGGATTGTTGTTTAAATACATACACAACAAATCTTTACTTGCAGCATAATGACAGTATTCTAAAGAAACATCTGTTACGGGAATAAATTTACTTTTTGCATTCGTAGTTCCGCTCGATTTTGCAAACCAACGAATGGTTTTTGGCCAAAAAATATTGGATTCTCCCTTTCGAGCACGTTCAATCATAGGTTGAATATCCTCGTAAGTAGTAACAGGAATACGTTCGGTAAACGTTTTGTAATTATCAATGCTTGCAAAATCATATTTTTTTCCGAGTTCTGTCTTTTTTGCCGTCGCTAATAAATTCATCAGCAGTCCTAACTGCACTTCGTTTGGGTTTCTTAAAAAATGCTCAATCTGTGAGATGCGCTTTTTTAAAAACCAAGAAGCGATAGAATTTACTAATGGTATCGGCATGGTGTATTACGGTTATTCGGTTGTGATTTTAGCTATTAAAACATGGTTGCTGACAAAAAGTTTGTTATTTTCGTCTGTGCTTTTATTTAGCATGTAAACATACTTCAATTGAATAAAAATAGCAAAAATCTTTAATGATGTACAAAGGTGTTTTAACAAAAATGCAAACTGAGATCGGAAATCCCATTCAATATTACCTAAATTTTGAAGATGATTTCTTGAATATGAATCAATTACTGAATAAAACACTACGCTTTGATTTTGAGAAATTTCAATGTTTAAATTGTGGGAAAGACAAACCGATTTACCGTCAGGGATTTTGTAAAGACTGTTTTTATGAAACGCCAAGAGCTGGCGATTGGATTATGCGTCCGGAATTGAGTACGGCACATTTAGGCATTGAAGATCGCGATTTGGAATATGAAAAGAAAGTACAATTGCAGCCGCATATTGTGTATTTAGCCTTGTCAAGTGACGTAAAAGTAGGTGTAACGCGAAAGCCACAAGTCCCAACACGTTGGATAGATCAAGGCGCCATACAAGCAGTAGAAATTGTGGAAGTTCCAAATAGATATTTAGCAGGAATTACGGAAGTCGCGTTAAAAGCGTATGTGTCTGACAAAACGAATTGGCGTAAAATGTTACAAAACTTAAACGAAGAAGCCGATTTACTGGCCAAAAAAGAAGAGCTACAATCTTTTATACCAGAAGAAGCACAACCATACTATTTAGCAAATAGGGAAGTGATTGAGTTGGATTTTCCTGTGCTTGCCTATCCTGAAAAAGTCAAAAGTCTGAACCTACTGAAAGCACAAAGTTATGAAGGTGTACTCAAAGGCATCAAAGGACAATACCTAATTTTTGAAGACAACACAGTTTTCAATGTGCGCGGAAACGAAGGGTTATTTGTGAGTTTGGGGATTTCTTGATGTGTTGTGTTTGTTAATTCGTTGATTCGTCAATTTGTTAATTCGTGTATTTGATACGTCTTTGCGAGAAGCTTGCGACGTGGCAATCTGCTAGTTTAATGTTACTATTTGTTGATTTAATAATTGAGTTTTGCTTCTAACTATTAGTTTTTTCTCCTGAAATTAGATAATTCCAATTTTTATCTCAAAAAAACAAATCCACAAAAAACAAATCAACATCTAAGAGCAAAGCGCATCCAACAGGCGAAGCCAATACCAAAGCGAAGCGTGTCCAAAAATCTAAAAGCAAAGCGAATCTACCCCAACAAATACTTCAACAACTGCACACAACCAATCACAAATAACAACACACCAATCACACGATTGATCACCGAAGCAATATTTTGTACCTTGTTTTTAAGCAAAATACTAAATCGGCTGTAGCCATATAAGGTGAGTAATTTTCCTAAATACACACCTGAAAAAAAGACAAATAAAATGGCAATAGAAGAATTTACATTCAAATGAAAGTCGTTTTTATTCAAGTATGAAATCATAAATAACCAATATGCCAACACAGGCGGATTCAACAATCCGAGGAATAAACCGGTGACATATTTCGACGTTTTGAACTTTTTCTCGCGGGTCGGTTTTTGTTTTTTGAAGAATAAAAAACCGCCAATTACAAACAATATCAGCGCAATAGTCACTTGAATCCACTGATTCATTTCAATAAAGGAAGATACCATCACACTGCAATGCAATGCATAAAATGATAGGATAATTTCAGCAATTCCAGCAGCAATCGCAATCTTCATCGCATTGCGAGCATCTACTCTTAACGTGGTATTGATCACCGAAATATTGACCGTTCCCAAAGGAAGCGCTCCGACAAAGGTCACCAAAATTCCAATCGCGAAGTACACTAAAAATTCCATGAAGTCTTAGTAGGAAGTTTTTTGCGATCATTACAGGATTGAAAAAATATTTTTGAAATTTAATGATCAGAAATGATAATTATTTATAAAAACTAAACGTCAGGAGTGATCAAGGGATTAGGAATTAGGTTGTAGGATGCGTCAAGAATTAAGTGCCGATTTGAATATCAAACGTCATGAAAAAGAAGTTTGACGGAGTAATTCAGTTATTGTAGAATAATTGCGTTTTTTAAAATAAGAAATTACTTCACATCGTACGCAGTGACGTATCAAATTTTCAAGTTCAAATTCGAGTTCGAGTTCAAACGCTACTTAAAATACGACAACAAATTCGCCTTCTTAGTAGAAGAAACCAAGACTTCTTTTCCGTTACTCAACACCACACTTCCACCTTTTCCTTTTCGGTATTTGACTACTTTGTTGACATTGACTAAATAGGATTTATGCACTCTGGCAAATGGATATTGACTCAACGCTTCTTCAAAATATTTTAGCGTTTTGCTTACGACAATTTTGGAATCGTTGATGTAAATCTCGGTATAGTTATCATCGGCTTTGCAATAGATAATTTCAGCTACATTCAACACTTCAAAACCATCTTGTTGTGGAATGGTTATTTTTCCATTGATGGTTTCAATAGAAGTTGTCAACACCGTTTCTGCCAGGCGTTCTTCTTTGGATTTTACCGCAATGACATGATCTACTGCTTTGATTAATTCGTCTATGGAAATTGGTTTGAGCAAGTAATACGACGCGTGACTGTTCAAGGCTTCAATCGCATAGTGATCGTATGCCGTGACAAAAATCGTTTCAAACGAACGATCGCCTACTTTTTCGAGCAAATCAAAGGCATTTCCGAAAGGCATTTCCACATCTAAAAACACCAAATCCAATTCGTTATTTCGGATTAAAACCAATGCATCTTCAATATTAGACGCTTCTCCTCTGACATTGACGTTTGGACAATACTTCGCGACATATTTTTTGAGAATTTCTCTGCTGATTTCTTCGTCTTCAACAATAATAGTTTGTAATTGCATTTAGTCTTTTTTAAGCGTTAGTATTACTTTCGTTCCTTGTCCGTCTTCAAAAACATCCGTCACCAAAACACCTACTTTATCTTTGTACATATCATTTAAAATAGCAATACGTTTTTTGATATTTCCCATTCCTTTTGATTTTTGACGCAACTGATTTTTCGTCTTCAATTCCATAGAACGCTTCCGCCCTATTCCGTCATCTTGAATCACAATTTCGATCATTTCCTCGGTTTTTGGAACGATGGAAATTTTCAACAATCCTTTTTTGTCTTTGTAACGCAATCCGTGCCATATCGCATTTTCAATGTATGGTTGTAAGAGCATTGGCGGAATTTGAAAATCTGAGATTTTTAACTGTTCGTCTACGTTGATTTCATAGTCAAATTTGTCTTGAAAACGCAAATGTTCGAGTCGTACGTACAATTCTAGCAATTCTAATTCTTTGGATAATGGAATAAAATCTTCATCTGAATTCTCTAAAACAGCACGCATTAAGGTGGAAAACTCAGATAAGTAGCGATTGGCATTGCGTTCGTCATTCAATGCAATGTAATTATTCACCGAATTTAACGCATTAAAGATAAAGTGCGGATTCATTTGCGTACGAAGCGATTTGAGCGCTAGCAAATTGTTCGCAAGTTTCTGCTGTTTGCTATTTCGATACAATAGATAAATGGTAATCGCCAATAGAATCATTCCCAAAATGAGCGAATAAATCGTGTATTTTTGAGTGGTATTGCTGCGTTCTATGAGTTGTTGTTCTCTTAAGTAACTCTCTATTCGTGTGCGTTCTAACTTACGATCGGCTTCCAAACTCATGATTCGCGTTTGTTTCTGCTGAATGTTTGTACGCAAACGATTCGCTTCTGAAATTTTCATTTCATTGCGCAGTGTTGACTCATTTACCAAATCTACATAATCCTCAAATGCTTGTTTTGCTCTTTCAAATTCACCAAGCGATTCATACGCTTCTGACAATTTACGCGTCGCATCTTTTTCGACAGTTAAATCTTCTTTTGAGTTGGCTTCCGAAACACTTTTCTCCAAGTATGGCAATGCTTCATCGTATTTTTCCTGTAATAAAAAAGCATTTCCAATTTTATAGTTAATTCGCTGTGAAGTGATTGGCACAGAGTCTTTTTGTTGTCCAGGTGTGTATTGTTTTTCTACACCTGATTTTTCTAAATCTTCCAAACTCTTTTTACGGAGTTCAATTTCTTTATCATACGAGTTGGTCGAATTGTAAAAATCTGCCACACGATCTTGCTCTACAATGGCACGTTTTAAGTTTTGTTCTTGTGCCAGATTCAACGAGTTTGTCAAATAACCTTCTGCAATTGTATTTTTCCCTGTAGCTGCGTAATTGTAGCCGATCTTGGAATTTAAATCGGTGACTTTTGGTGTGATTAAATCTGCCTTGGCAATTTCTAATCCTTTGTTATAATTATCCAATGCATTGTCGTATTCTCCCAACGCATTGTACGCATCGCCTAAACCTTCATAAACGATTACTTTTTGATAACGAGACACACTATTTCGCAAGATTCTTTTGAACGATTTGATCGCTTCTCGGTAATCTTCATTGAGGAATTGGGTTTTTCCTAATGAAATCCACAAACGCGTCGTACTATAGGCTTTTAGGGCGATTTGATAGTTGCTAATTGCCAAATCGTATTGCTTCCAATACGCATACACATCTCCTAATGCTTCATACGAATCCGACAATTGTTTTTCGTCATTTTCATCGTATAAATTTTCTAGTGCTTTTTCAATGTATTGAATACTTTTTTCAATGTCTTTCTTTTTAAATGCTAGTGCAGAATCGAGCATCACTTTATGCTGTTGCAGATCGGATTTGCGCGCTCGACTGTTTCTACTTAGCGACATTGTTTCCTGTTCTTCTTCGCCGTAACCATCAACCAAAACCACAATCGGTTCATCACTTTCGACAACATGAAATTCTTTTCCAAAACTCGGATGCTCAATCACCAACTGATCGCCCACGCGTGTTCTGATGGTGAAACGCCCAAAAGAGTTCGTCTTCACCACTTCTCCACCGACAACGCGTATGGTTGCTTCAGCAATAGGTTTTCGATTGTCTTTCCCTCTAATTTCGCCTCGAACTGAAAAAAAGAGCGCTTCTTGCTTTTGTTCAAAAGGTTTGTTCTGGGCCACAAAATCCTGAAACGAAATCAAGCAAAAAAACAGTATTAATATTCGAAGTTTGTTCTTCATCTTTTTCATTAAGAATGATAAACTTACGCACTTTCGTTGATATACTAAAATATGAACTTCTCGAAAAGCGAGTTTTTAAGCACTTTTTCAAGAATTTTTCTCGCTTTCTCTCACAGAAAGAATTCATTTACTCACCCAAGATTATAGTTAACTCATTAGCGGTTTTTTTCGGATTTCTTTGCAGGTACTTTTAACCCGAATTATGCATTAGAAAATCTATTACAGTTCTAAACTACTTTAAATACGAACGCTTCGCTGCATTTTTTAATTTAACCGTAGCGATGCTATGCTAAAATTAATAAAATACTCGTCTTTTTTGTATTTCAGACCTTCATTACGAAGTTCTAATACATAATTCAGGTTTAATGAAAATTTAAAAAAACTCATGAAAAAAATACATCTTTTAGTGTGCTTGTGCTTCACCCAGTTTTTATTAGCACAACACAAAGGAAATTACGACATGAATGTTAAAATTTCCAGACAGAATATTGCCACTTCAAAAATGGGCAATGCACAAATTCACGGTCCGCAATCTTCAAATCCGCGTCGAAATATAAATCCGAACTCGAATATTACGATTGACGTGCATGCGCTCTACAACGCAAAAGCAACTTCGTATACTGCCATTTTTAATATTTCGCAAATCGGTCCAACTGCTGAAGAAACGCATCAATTGGTCAATGAACGTATCGATAATGTGCGCAGCGAATTACTTTCTACAGGTATTAAAAAGGAAGACATTGCTATAGATGTAATTTCATTTGTGCCTGTGTACGAAATTGAAGTAGAAAAGAAGTTATTTAGCAAAAAGTATAATGAAGTTCCAAAAGGCTTTGAGTTACAACAAAACATTCACATTCAGTTTAAGGAAACTCAGCAATTTGAAAAGATTTTAGCGGCTTGTGCTGCGAATGAAATTTACAATTTGGTGAAGGTGGATTATTTTATTGAAAACATTCGTGAAGTCTATAAAAAGCTACAAACGTCACTCTTATCCTTAATTAAAGAAGAAAAGGAATATTATAAAATTCTAGGATTTGATTTGGCAAATTATAATGCGGTGATGGCAGATGACAAATATTGTTACTTTCCGAAGGATTTTTACCGAAGCTATCAAGCCTATAACAGTGTTTCTTTTGAAGCGTTGAAGAGAAACAAAGGTGTTACCAAAGCCAAAAAACAGACTTCTTATTATTATCAGCCAATTTCATACGAAAATTACGACATCGTCTTAAATCCTTCCATTTTAGAACCTGTAATACAAGTTGGAATGCAAATTAAGTTAGTGTATTCGCCAAAACCAAAAGAGCAAAAACAAGCGCCAAAAACAGAGATAAAAACGGAGCATAAATACTATGTAATTTCTCCAGATGGCAATATTGACGTAAAAGAATTAAAAACTAACAAAAACTAAGTCATGAAACAACTTTCAATCATTTTAGCGTTCGTTCTTTGTAGTCCTTTGTTTGTGATCGCGCAAAGCGGAAAAAACTTTATCGATCAAAATTATATTGAAGTTACGGGGAAAGCAGAATTACTAGTTATTCCTGACGAGATTTACGTGTCTATCAAACTCACAGAGAAAAATCATAAAAAAACCATTGAAACACAGGAACAAGCACTCATCGCTAGTTTAAAAAGTTTGAAAATTGATACTGACAAAGACTTTTCAGTTTCTGATTTTCAAGGCGATTATGTACGCTACTTTTTAAAGCGCAATGAAGTAGAAAAGGTGAAAACTTATCAATTGATTGTGCATGATGGCGCTACACTTTCTAAAGTATTTCTGGCATTGGATCGATTGAATATCACGAATGCGAATATTGAAAAAGTCAGTCATTCTGAAATTGAGAAACTCAACCGAGATGTCAAAATTCAATCCTTAAAAGTCGCCAAAGAAAAAGCAACACAGTACGCACAAGCGATTGATCAGGAAATTGGGAAGGCACTTTTTATCCAAGAAACCAATCCAAATCTCAATTTTGCCAGTAACAATATTCGTATCAGAGGACAAGGCTCCATTAGCAATTACAGTCGAAGAGATAAATTGCCAGAATTCATAAATCTATCATTTCAAAAAATTAACCTAACCGCCACTGTTTTAACCAGATTTGAATTAAAAACTAAAAAAGAGTAAACAATGAAAACAGTACATCTATTAGTCGCAAGCATGATATTCCTAGGCATGTCTTGCAAAGGAAACTCAAAAGCAGATACTGCTTTATTGAGTAACACAGAAACGAACTTAACTGTAGAAACAAACGTTTTAGAAACAGCACCAAAAAATACCATTAAAGTCGCGCTATTGTTAGACACCAGCAATAGCATGGACGGATTGATTCATCAAGCGAAAGCCCAATTGTGGGAGATTATTAATGAATTGTCATACGCAAAATGTGACGGTGTAAAACCAAATTTAGAAATTGCATTGTACGAGTATGGAAATGATAATTTATCGTCGGAAGAAGGATATATTCGTCAAGTATTAGGATTTAGCAATGATTTGGATGAAATCTCTGAAAAGCTATTTTCACTAACCACACGCGGCGGAAGTGAGTTTTGCGGACATGTGATTCAGACTTCGTTAGATCAACTGAATTGGGGAACGAATGCTAAGGATTTGAAACTGCTTTTTATTGCCGGAAACGAACCCTTTACACAAGGAAAAGTGAATTATAAAGATGCTGTGACAAATGCTTGTGAAAAAGATGTTGTTGTGAATACGATTTTCTGTGGAAACTACGCACAAGGAATTTCAGGTATGTGGAAAGATGGTGCGGTACAAGGAAAAGGTGATTACATGACGATTGCTCATAACAAAAGCATTGCCTACATCCAAACTCCGTATGACAAAAAGATTATGGAATATAATACGAGTTTAAATGCTACTTATATCGCGTATGGTTCGCGAGGAAGTTATAAAATGGAACAACAATCGACACAAGATTACAATGCCAATTCCATTAATGCAGAGATTGCCGTGGATAGAGCCGTTTCAAAGAGTTCTAGCTTCTACACCAATTCTTCATGGGATTTGGTAGATGGTATTGCCAACGATTCTGTGAAAGTGGAAGAACTCAGCGAAAAAGATTTACCAAAAGAATTGAAAGGCAAAAACAAAAAACAAATTTTAGCCTATGTGGAAAAGCAGCAAGAAAAGCGTAAAGAAATTCAAAGTAAAATTCGCCAGTTGAACGAAAAACGCAGAGAATTCATTTCGCAAAAGAATAAAGAAAAAGGAAAAGATGATTTGGAAAGTGCGATGATTAAGGCGATTAAGACGCAGGCTGGGCGTAAGAATTATACTTGGTAGTCTTTAGACCGCTTTGCTTTTAGACCGCTGCGCTGTTAGAATCTAGATCGCTGCGCTATTAGACTTGTTTTTGCATGGACGGGAATCTCTTTGGATCGCTGCGCTTTTAGAGTCTAGACCGCTTTGCTGCTAGATGTTAGACTGCTTTGCTTTTAGATTTGTTCCCGCTTAAGCGGGAATCTCTTAGACTCATTCCTGCTGAAGCAGAAACTTTTTAGACTTATTCCTGCTTTATAGCAGGAATTTTTTTGAACCGCTGCGCTGTTAGATACCTCAAAAGAAAAAGAGGTTGCCTAAAAAGTCTTCATCGGCGTCATTCTGAGCTTGATACTGAAATAAATTCAGCACAGGCTTCAGAATCTCATTACACTAATTTTCAAACGTTATGAGAAACCGAAATGCTTGCATTTATGAATACCTAATTATCAAATAAATATACATGAACAATCAAGTTCGGTTTGACAAAACTTGTACTTTTTTGATAGTTTCAAAAGAAAAAGGCTTGCAATTGAATTGCAAGCCTTTCTTATATATTGTTTGATTGTATCTTAGTTGATTGCTGGACAGTTACAGTCGTACGGATCTCTACGTTCTCCGAAATCGTATCCTAGTGTCAATTGGTGATAACCTCCGTTAGATAATACCAACGAGTTTGCTTGGTATGAATACGTGTATGCAAACATAAAGCGGTTGTAATTCACTCCAACAAATGGTGTGATGTATTGTAATTTTTGATTGTCAACTTGTGTTCCGTTTACGAATTCTGCGCCGTCTAAACTTCTTCTGTATGACAATCCTCCCCAAATAGAACCGAATTCCATGCTTCTATACACTTTAACATTCGCATCAATGGAAGATTCTTGTGTTTCTTCTGTGTATTGAAACATCATGGACGGTTCGTATGTCCACTCGCTTCCGTAGCCTCCAAAAGTGTATCCCGCAGACGCTAAGTAACGACGTTGGTTTTGCGATTCAAATTCTTGAGAAAATAAATCTCTTTGTGTTGGCAAAGCGTTCTTTACAGTTAAATGCGCGAAGAAATCTAAAAAGTAATACGACGCACCAAAATCTACATTAAAGTAAGTAGTGTTCAATTGTCCGCCAGAAATAATTGGATCTGGATTATTTATAATATCAAAACCTGTTTCATCTAACGTTCCTTGGGTAAATCCTGTACTAATTCCGAAAGATAACTGGTTTAAGTCTACTCTATTTCTTGATAATAATAAGTGATATGCAAATGTTAAATAGGCTCCTTGTTGCGAAAAGTTACCGTTTTCATCGTTATACACAATGGCTCCAACTCCTACTTTTTCACCAACACGTGTATTAAAACTTAGGGTTTGTAAAGATGGTGCATTATCTACGTCAAACCATTGTTGCCTAGCTGTCAATCTGAGTTTAGAAGTATTTGAAGCTCCAGCCATCGAAGGATGTAATAAATACAAATTGTCTGAAAGATAGTCAACATAAATTGGAAGTCCATCTTGAGAGAAAGAGCATTGTACTCCAAATGCGATGGCAACAATAGCTAAGTATTTTTTAAATTTCATTAGTGTTTATCTTTTTGTGTAAAAAATAATCGACACGCACATGAGTCGTATCGAAATTCAATGCAACTTATTATTTGATAACGAGGCTTAATTTATTGTGTTTCAGTTAGTTTTATGCAATACTTGTAAAAAATTGGTATTTCCATAGCGTAAAATGCCACACATTTGGTCAAATATATAAATTATTTGATAAGTACGTAACGCTTATCTTAATTTATTATTGATGTTTCCTTAATAAACTCGTTGAAACGAAACTGTTTTCCGCTTAGTTTCGTTTTAGCCGTCAATTTATTAAAAACGCAATTATTTATTAATTATTTTAACATAAAAAATAAATTTATAGTAAAGCTACCTTGATCAAGGTATAATTTACCCGCAACCATTTACAGAATACAATGATAATAGTTATTTTTGTAAAAAAATTGTAGCCATGAGTGGTATTACTATACAAATAGAAAAAACAAGCAATCCAGCGATTGTAAAGTTTGAGACAAGCACATTTTTAACACGCAACAGGAGTTTTGAGTTTAGAAATATTGATGAAGCGAAAGATTCGCCTTTAGCACAGCAATTATTTTACTTGCCTTTTGTAAAAACGATTTTTATTTCTGGGAATTTTATCGCTATTGAGCGTTATAATATTGTAGCATGGGAAGATGTTCAAGATGATGTTGCAATACAGATTAATGCGTACTTAAATAGCGGACAGGTGGTGATTAAAGAATCTGCGGAAGCGAAAAAAGTAGTTCCTGTAACGATTTATGCAGAAAGCACACCAAATCCGACTGTGATGAAGTTTGTAGCCAATAAGAAAATTGTCGATCGTATTTTAGAATTTAAGAATATTGACGAAACCAAATATGCACCCTTAGCGCAAGCATTATTTCACTTTCCATTTGTAAAAGAAATTTTTATGGACAAGAATTACATATCGATCACCAAATACGATATGGTAGAATGGAATGATATTACAATGGAAATTCGCGAATTCATCCGTAAGTATATTCAAGAAGGAAAAGAAGTTGTTTCTAAGGATATTCCTGCTGAACAAAAAGAAAAAATTGAAATTTCAGAAGAAAGTTTTGAAGCGTTGGACGATATTTCAAAAGAAATCGTGAATATTCTTGATGAATACATTAAACCAGCCGTAGCAAGTGATGGTGGAAATATTATGTTTGATTCGTACGATCCAAACTCAAAAGTGGTAAAAGTCGTATTGCAAGGAGCCTGTAGCGGTTGTCCATCTTCTACGTTGACATTGAAAAGTGGTATCGAAAATACGTTAAAGAACCTATTAAAAGGGCAGGTTAACGAAGTTGTTGCGATTAACGGATAAAAAACACTTTTATAATTGTCAGAATTGCCGTAATTTGAAAAGTAAACATTGTATAACCTTTAAAAACACTAATTATGGCAGTATTAAAAGTAATTGAAGTGCTTTCGAACTCAAAGAAAAGTTGGGAAGATGCCACTGCAAAAGCAGTAAAACAAGCAGCAAAGTCTGTTAAAAACATTCGTTCAGTATATGTGCAAGAACAGAGCGCTATTGTCAATGGAGATGCGATTACAGAATATCGTGTAAACGTAAAACTTACGTTTGAAGTAAAATAAAAAGATCCCTATCATATGTGGAAAAGCGTTGTTAGTATGTGGCAACGCTTTTTTTTACTCACAGATTTTCCATATCTTTTGTATGCCATCTTATACCAAATCTACTATAGGATGCGACTTCAGAAACAAAGTTGCTTTGGTAGTATAGGACGCCGTGAATACTTTGCATAGCCGTAGCTACGAAAAGAATTCACAAGGAACTAAACTGCCAAATGAACGAGTTTATATGTTGCATCTTATAGTAAATTTGGTATTCACAATAAATTGACAACCTGTACACCTATGAAAACCCTAGAAACCATTCTTATTGCCCTGGTCGCTGTAGAACATGTATATATTTTATATTTAGAAATGTTTTTATGGACCAAACCTAAAGGCATGAAAACCTTCGGATTAAAATCACAAACGTTTGCTGAAGAAACCAAAACATTGGCTGCCAATCAAGGATTGTACAATGGTTTTTTAGCAGCGGGATTATTTTGGTCGTTGTACACGCAAGATATCTCAGCAAGTCTATTTTTTATCATTTGCGTGTGTGTAGCGGCTTTGTATGGCGCGTATTCTACCAAAAACAAGCGCATTTTAATCATACAAGGAACGCCTGCTTTTTTAGCGTTGACCGTTATTTTATTGCGAATGTTTTTAAAAATGTGATCTCTACTATTTGAACAAAAATGATATTGTCGGTTGACAGATTTTTGTGCCGTTCATGGATTGTTTGAAAAATCAATTGTTATTTTATTTTGAAAACCTTCGATTTTATAATTTTGCACCATCAAAAAAACCTCATATTATGCAACAAGGAAATACTACAGAAGAAACCACAAACACTGCCACAGGTTGGCTAGGCGATTTTGACTTTAAAGAAATCATTATCGATTATGGCGTAAAAGTGATTGCAGCGCTTGCCATTTTAATCATCGGATTGTTTGTGATTAAGATGATTGTACGCGTATCAAGAAAAATCATGAAAAAACGTGGAGTGGATACTACTTTACAAAAGTTTTTGGGCGATTTACTCGGTTGGACGCTTAAAATTTTATTGTTTGTCATTGTAGCATCGCAATTGGGTGTGGAAACCACTTCGTTCGCTGCGATTATTGGTGCCGCTGGTTTGGCAATTGGTTTGGCATTACAAGGTTCGCTTTCCAACTTTGCAGGTGGCGTATTGATCATGATTTTCAAGCCTTACAAAATTGGCGATTTAATAGAAGCACAAGGTGTTTTAGGCGTTGTCAAAGAGATTCAAATTTTTACGACACATCTAAACACTCCAGAAAATAAGTTGGCTATTGTTCCTAACGGCGCTATGTCAAACGGAAATATCATCAATTACACCGCAGAAGGTTTCATCCGAATCGATCATGTGATTGGTGTTTCGTATGATGCGGATATCAAGCAGACCAAAGAAGTATTGATGAAGATTTTAACGAGTCATCCAAAAGTATTGAAAGAGCCTGCACCAACCGTAAACGTAGCGGAATTAGCGGATAGCTCTGTAAATTTTGCAACGCGTCCATTCTGTAAACCAGAAGATTATTGGGATGTGTATTTTGATGTGTTGGAAAATGCTAAGATTGCCTTAGATGATGCTGGAATTGAAATTCCATACCCACACAGTGTTGAAATTCAGAAACAAGGATAGTTTTAGACTTTTAGACTTTTAGACTTTTAGACTTTTAGACTTTTAGACTTTTAGACTTTTAGACTTTTAGACTTTTAGACAAAATTATAAATATCCTGTTGTAGCATAATTTATAACAGGATTTTTTATGCTTTCTTTTTAGATTTTGTCACCACGAAATCTTTTAAATAATACGGTTCAAAATAAGCGACATCCTCGATGTCGTTTTTTCTGTGCTTTTCGATAGCGATCGGAATCATTTTTTCAGTAGATGGAAAGAAAATCTCATCATAAAATACGGCATTTTCATGTGTAATTACACCTTTGCATTTCTCTGCTCCGTTTCCAATGAAATGGACCTTTCCTTTGGCTAACTCCTCACTGAAAGAAGCTTCTGTAATGATTTCTGCTTTCGTTTCTCTGATTTGTGTATAGTTAGCATCAAATACAGCGGAATAGACTTCCATACGGCGCGCATCTAGCAAGGGCACAATCACTCCTTCTGTAATATTGATTGCATGTGCTAAGACTTCTAGACTTTCAATTGCTAATAAATCTATATCCGAAGCAAAACACAGTCCTTTGGCTGCGGAGACTCCAATACGCAATCCTGTGTACGATCCTGGACCTTTTCCGACGACTACAGCATCAATGTCATTTGGGGAAATATTCGCTGTCTCGTAGGCTTCTTTGATAAACACATGCAGCTTTTCAGAATGCGAGTAGTTTTTGTCGTTTTCTTCTTTAAAATAGAGAACCGCTTCGTCATCTGCCAAACATACCGAACAATTGGTTGTGGAGGTTTCTAGGTATAATCGTATTGCCATTGAGATTATTTATTTTTTTGCAAAAATACGAGGGATTTTGATAAAAAGTCTACATTTTAGATGTTGAATTTTGAATGTTAAATTTTGAATTGGTTCCAAACTAAATTTTTAAGCTTATGTACTTCTGCGTATTATTTTCACTATGGATACACGAATTGATCATTAACCAAGACATCATTTAGATTTCTATGACAAAAGC
The DNA here is from genome assembly GCA_039026955.1 of Bacteroidota bacterium. Classification (GTDB taxonomy): domain Bacteria; phylum Bacteroidota; class Bacteroidia; order Flavobacteriales; family Flavobacteriaceae; genus Kordia. Next base: position 17,547 of record JBCCLH010000011.1, on the reverse strand, counting down.
AAGCGATTTTACAGAAAAGTTTTGATTTTTGGTTTAGAAATCTGAAAGTGTAAATTATTACAATATTTGTAATAGAAGCAAAATCGCCATTGGTATATTTTCAAATTATCAAGTTGTTACATTAAAATAAACGTCACTTCGAGTGTCCTGAACTTGATTCAGGATGTATCGAGAAGCACTTGGAAACTCTAAATTTTAAATGCTAAATGTTGAATTTTGAATTAACTAAACTTATCAACTCATAAACTCATAAACTTATAAATTAGAAGAATTCATAGCTGTTCTCGATATATTTTTTACTACGTTTTAATGCGTAAAAAACACTCGAACTGACGTTTGGTGTTTCAGATTCAATTTTGAGTTCAATTTCAATGATAAAATCTATGATAGATTCATTGCGATCTCCAACTTGATTGGAGAGTGGTAATCTGTGACTTCAAATAAAAAGTATTTTTCACGATAAACAGATCACCGCGTCACTAGCGTTCCTCGTGATGACGAATCGAAGTGAGGTCATCTTAATTCAAAAAACATTCTCACAATTCATCAATGTGAGTTACCTCATATACTTTTATGATTGGTTTTGATGCGATAAGCTTCGCCGTTTGCTCCATGAAGGTTTTAAAGTAGTCCTGCGCCACATGAAAATCAATGGCTTCTTGATCTTTCCATTCTTCAAAAAACAAAAAAGTATTATTCAAAATTTTGTATTGCGAAAAGTTGAAACTTATACCAAATCTACTATAAAATGCGACTTTAGAAACGAAGTTGCTTTGGCATTATAAAACGCCGCGGTTACTTTGCATAGCCTTAGCTACGGAAAGTAATCGCAAGGCATTAGAATGCCAAATGAACGAGTTTATATGTTGCATTTTATAGTAGATTTGGTATTATATTTCCTTCTTCTGCGGAAGATACCACAACCGCTTCTTTTGATAAGCGTATGAATTCCGTTACTGATTCAGTTTTACTGTCCAAGTTCCTGCTATGACTTTCATTGTTTATGTTTTTGCTAAGATTTGATTTAAAGGTAACAGAATCTTTTGTAGACACAAAGACTGATTCATAAAAAAAGCATCAACTTAGTTATGTGTTGATGCTTTCTTGTGAATGTATCGTTTTACTTACGAAGGTCTTTTTCGGTCATTTCGTCATCGAATATTTTGCCGTCTTTGTCAAATGCCCAAACGTTTGAAATTTCGCGTAATTTTGGCAATTCGGTTTCTTCTGACTTTACTTTTTGCTTTACAATCCTTCGTAACTTTCTATTGGCTTGTTGCTTGTCTTTCTTTTCAGATTTTGACGTTGTAATTGCTCGTATTTTAATCTTTTTTCTAGACCTGCTCATTGTTTAGTTCATATCCGTCAATGGCAATCCGAAGTAGAATTCTAATATTTTTAAGCGGAAGATGTAATCGTATTTGGTACGCACTACATCTGATTCTGCACTTTCCAAACGTTGTTTTGACTGGCTAAAGTCAAACGAGTTCATCATGCCTTCATTGAAACGTTCTGTAGAGTATTTGTGTGCTTCACGGCGTGCTACTAAGGTTTTTTCAGCAGCTTCGTACGCTTTTAAAGCTCCACGTGTGTCATTATACGCTTGGTTTACCGTTGCTTCTAAATCAATTTTCGTTTGCTCTAAATTGAACTTCGCACGTTCAATATTCACTTTTGAACGACGCACATTGTTTCTACTTCTAAATCCGTTTAAAATCGGAATGTTTAATTGCACACCAAACGAGTGGTTTTTGTTGTCAGATACCTGCACAAAGAATGCATCTGTCGGGAACAATTCACTATTAAAAACCGTCGTGCTGAATCCGTAGAATCCTGAAAGACTTGGCAATAATGCTCCTTTTGCAATTTTTAAATCGTATTCTGCCAATTCAATGTTGGTTTCTGATATTTTTACATCGTTTCGTACTTCCAATGATTTTTCAAAGATTTGACGCGGCGTATTCTCCATAATCGTTGTTGTAGGAATCATGTAGTTTCCTTCGGCAATGTCAAACGTTTCGTAATCATTCAATAATAACAATTGTGCTAAGGAGATTTTAGACAATCGTAAGTTATTTTCTGCAGCTACAATTTGCTGCTCTTGTGTTGCTGCATTTGCTTCAATTTCTAAGGCATCTCCACGTGGCACCACACCTTCTTTTACCAATTCGTTGGTACGTTTCAACTCGCCCATCGTTACATCGTATTGCGCCTGTAATACTTTGAGCGATTCTTTGTTGAATAAGATTTGTAAAAATGCTTGCACCACTTGTAGCGAAGTATTGTCTTTGATATCGTCTAGCTGATATTGATTGGCTAGTAATGCCAAATTTGCTCTGTGAAGTCTGTTCAGATTTTGCAATCCGTTGAAAATATCCACGTTTACATTTAACGCACCTCTAGAGTTTTGCTGTGTTGCCGTTACAATCTGACCTGTTAACGGGTTCTGGCTCAAACCAATGTTCCAAGAGTGTGATGCTTGGACATTTGCTGTTGGCAAAAAATTTCCTATAGCGTCACTTTTATCCAATTCAGAGTTTTGTCGATCTAGCTGTGATTGTTTGATGGCGATATTATTTTCCAACGCATAGTCGACACATTCTTTAAGCGTCCACTTTTTTTGTGCGGTAGCAGTCGCCACAAATCCTACTAAAAGCACTATGATTATATTTATTTTTTTCATCTGTTACTTTATAATTTTTGGTGTCAGATGGAACATCTTTATGAATCATGAGATCACATAACTTTTTTCAATTGTAGATGTTTCATGTGTGATGGTTATATTTTCGGTTTTAATCGTCTGATTCGTCTTCGTCATTGCTTTCGCCTTCTTCTCCCTTATTTTCTTTATCTTCTTTCTTAACAGCGAATTTATTCCAAATTTTGATTTTATCGTCTTCTTTTAACCCTGATTTTATTTCGATATTTTTTCCGTCTGAAATTCCAACTTCAATGTATTGGCGCTCGAATTTTTGTTCTCCTTTTTCAAGTTCTACATACGGTTTGTCATCGTTATCAGCATCGAATCTAAGCAATCCTTCGTCAATTACAAGAATATTTTCTTTTTTTCCTAATTCGATCGTAGCATTGGCACTGTATCCTGCTCTGATAAAGTAGGCTTCATCCAATTCTACATCTGCTTTTATTTTAAATTGAACCGCTCCACTTTCTTCTACACCTTTTGGCGCTACAAATGTAAGCTGTGCTTTAAAATCTTTGTCTTCTATCGCACCAAGATTTACCGTCAATTCAGAGTTTGGTTTTAGTTTTCCAACTTCTGCTTCGTCTACTTTTCCTTCAAAAATCATTTTGCTTAAATCAGCAATGGTTGCAATACTTGTTCCTGCGTTAAAGGTGTTACTTTCAATAACTTGATCTCCTTCTTTTACAGGAATCACTAAAATCGTTCCTGATACCGTTGCACGAATGTTAGTATTGGCAGCCGTACCACCTACAGAACCTTTTTTGATGATTTGCAAATCGCTTTGTGCATTGCGTAATTCTTGTCTTGCTTGATTGTATGCAAGTTCCGAACCTTCAAATTGCTGACTTGAAATGATGCCTTTGTCAAATAATGTTTTATTTCTGTCGTACGCAATTTTAGAGTTGTCTAAGACAATTTGCGAGTTTTTGATACGGTTTCTCGCACTGTTTAACGATTGTTCGTTTGGTACTACTTTAATTCTAGCTATAAGATCTCCTGTTTGAATTTTATCGCCTTCTTCTACAAAAATCTTTTCAATAATTCCTGAGATTTGTGGTTTAATTTCCACTTCATCTTCTGGAATTACCGTTCCGGCAGCTACTGTTTTTTCAATAATGGTATCTTTAAAAGCCGTCGTTGTTTCAAAAACTTCTATATTTTTTTCATTCGTATTTACAAAGTATGTTCCCGCGTAAAATGTTCCTACTAAGATTAGGAGTATTAATAGGATTTTTAAAACTTTCTTCATTTTTGTTGATTCTTAATTTATATGTGATTGATGTATGTTATTATTCTTCTCGTAATGCTTCTATAGGTCGAATACTTACCGCACGTTGCGCGGGTATGAGTCCAATTAATGTTCCCAATATGACCATGATTGCTACTGCGAATGAGATATATTGTAAACTTACTGTTGGATTGATGAATGGAAAATCCAAATCTTGTGTCAAATTGTTGATTAATGACAGCAATAATCCGCCCACCATGATTCCTAGTAATCCTGCAGTTAGAGTTAAAAACACAGATTCTAAGATGATTTGTCCACGAATTTCTCCTGGCTTTGCTCCTAAAGCACGTCTGATTCCGATTTCTTTGGTACGCTCCTTAACTGTAATCAGTAAGATGTTTCCAATCGCAATAACGCCTGCTAGAATGGTAGCAATTCCCACGATTAATGCTGTAAACTTTAATCCTTTGACAAAGCCTGTTATTTTACCAAACATTTCCCCAAAGTTCGCTGCTCCAAACGCTCTTTCGTCATTTGGATGTACTGTATATCTTCTTTTGAGCAATGTTTTTGTTTTGTTTTCAATGGCTACGATGTCTTCTTGTGGATATCCTGCAATGACCATCCAACCGATTCGATTTCCTGTATTGAATACTTGCTTGAATGTTGTGAATGGAATAAAGATAGAATCGTCGCCTTCAAAGAAGTCTGTATTGTTTCTTTTGTAGACACCAACTACCTGAAAGTAGATATCATTTAATTTAATGTATTGTCCTATTGGATTTTCGTCTTTTTCAAAGAGTTCTTTTTCCACACGTTCTCCAATGACACATATTTTACGCTTGTCTGTAATGTCTTTTTCGTTTAGGAAGCGTCCTTTTCTAAGTTTCTTTTTGGAAACTTTGTCAATGATTGGATAGTCGCCAAATACTTGATAGTTTCCTGATTTGAGTTTGTTCACCACTAAAGGCGGCGCATCTCCAAACACACCTTTTGCATTTCGCGGTGCTACAAATTGTACACCTTCTACCTGATTGGCGATTCGATAGGTATCACTCAATTCTAAGCGGATTCGGCGGTTTCTGTTGTATCCGCCATACGGAATCCCAGTTTGTTGTCCCCAAAGGAAGATACTGTTTGTTGCTAAATCTTTGAATGTGTAGTCAAAACCATTTTCCATTCCTTTGGCAGCTCCTTGTAAGGCAATAAAGAGTAGAATTCCCCAAAAAACACCAATAATAGTGATCGCCGTTCGTAATTTGTTTTTACGAATGGTTCCGAAAATTTCTTGCCAAGTATCTCTTGTAAATATAAATTTCATGTTGTTTCTCGGTTCTTTTTATTCGTCTCTTAGTGCTACAATCGGTTTTACTCTGGCAGCTCTTCGGGCAGGAATGTATCCTGCAATTAATCCAGAAATGACCAAAATGATAGTCGCGCCGATAATGGTTCCTTGGCTTACACTCGGATTGGTGATAAACCAATCTTTTAGTTTATCGCCCATAGAATTGAGTACAAAATTCCCAATTAAGAGTCCGATGTATCCAAATATGAGTGTTACTACAATGGTTTCTTGTAAAATCATAGCGATTACAGAACCTGGTTTGGCTCCTAGGGCTTTTCGAATTCCGAGTTCTTTGGTACGCTCTTTCACGATGTATACCATGATATTGCTGATTCCGATAACACCAGCAAACAAGGTTCCGATCCCGATCCAAAGTACAATGATTTGTAATAGACTGGCGAATTGCAAGGTGTCTTCTAAATCTTCTACATTGTTTCGCACATAGATTCCATTTTGATCACTTGGTGCAATGTTGTGCTTGTTTTTTAGTGCTTTTTCGATTTCTTCTGAAAGTCTTCTAGCGCCATTTGCTCCGATAGTGATGTCATACATCAAGTTGATTTGATCAACTTTTTCAGTGTTTTTGTAGATCAATTGTGTCGTACTTACTGGCGTGTAAATGTTTCGTTCTTCATTGTCTCCACTACCTTCATCGCTGAATACGCCGACAATGCGGTAAATGATTTTATCGAGACTGAAATATTTCCCGATAGGATCTTCTTCGGCAAATAAATCTTTTGCGACCAAACGCCCAATCACAGCAACTCTTGCGTCGGTTTTGATGTCATTTTGATTGACAAATCGCCCTTTTTCAATAGCTGTTTTTTCTAGGTATTGATGTGACGGATGCACTGCGCGTACATTGTAATTTCCATATTCGTTTTTGTATTTTGCCGTAACACCTTTGTAAATACGTGCTGTAATATGATCAATACGTCCTGCGAATTTTTGTTTTAAGAATTCAATATCTTCATTTTCAAACTCGATGCGTCTGTTTTCTTTGTAGCCTTTGAATGGTTTTTTGGCAAATCCTGGATAGATAAAGATCGTATTTTGCGCATCATCTTGAAATTCTTCATAGAATGTATTTTTGAGACCGTTTCCCATTCCGAAAAGAATCGTGAAAATTAAGATTCCAAGCGTCACCGTGAAACCTGCCAAGAGTGTTCTTAGTTTGTTTTTATTGATAGTTTGGAATATTTCTCGCCAGCGATCTAAATCAAACATGTTCTGAAGCTCTTACTTGTTCAACGAATTTGTCTTGCTCAATGATTCCGTCTTTTAATTGCACAATACGCTTGGTCATATCGGCAATGTCTGGTTCGTGTGTAACGACAAGAATGGTTTTTCCTTCATCATTAATCCCTTGTAAAAAGTCCATCACTTCATAAGAAGTTTTCGTGTCTAACGCTCCTGTTGGCTCATCGGCTAGCAATACTTTTGGTTCAGAAGCCAAAGCACGCGCAATCGCTACACGCTGTTTTTGTCCTCCTGAAAGCTCATTTGGCAAGTGATGTGCCCAATCGGCGAGTCCCACTTTTTCAAGATAGTATAATGATTTTTCTTTTCTGATTTTTCGCGAAACGCCTTGATAGTATAAAGGCAATGCCACATTTTCTGCCGCATTTTTATAGTTGATCAAGTTGAACGATTGAAAGATGAAACCTAAGAATTTGTTTCGATAGATCGCCGCTTTCTTTTCGCTTAAATTTTTAATCGGGACATTGTCTAGAACGTACGAACCTTCATCAGATTCGTCTAACATTCCGATAATGTTGAGTAGTGTAGATTTTCCTGAACCCGAAGAACCCATAATAGATACAAATTCTCCTTCTTTTATGTCAAGGTTGATTCCTTTGAGTACGTGAAGCGAGTTACTTCCCATACGATAGGACTTGTGTAATTCCTTAATCTGAATCATAGATGGTTAGGTATTTTGTTAACGCAATATTACATATTTGCAACAATATGTGTTATTAATATTGTGTTAATCTTATTTTTTGATTGATATGTATAAGACTACCTAAATCTGATTTCGTTACAAGAAATTATATTTTTTTTGTGGTTTCCTTTTTATTGAAGACTTTATAGATGTAAAATCCTGTGATTGCTACTAGGATATAAGGAATTGCCATGAGGTATACGATTCCGTTATTGACACCTTTTGCCTGTGACAGATCAGCTTCTGATTCTAAAACCGCTCTACACATGGCACATTGCGCATCCATGGAAACTACACAAAGTAATAGTAATAAGACGAATATGACATGTTTTTTCTTCATTATTGAATGGCATTTGCTACTTCTGTAGCGGTTTTGTAATATGGGGAAATCATCAAATATACTACAACTCCTGTCACCGCTACGTACAACCAAATTGGAAAGGTGATTTTAGCGATCTTTTTGTGTTTATCAAATCGTTTTGCCAATGCTTTTACATAGGTAATCAACACTAATGGAATGATCGCGATACTTAACGCAATGTGTGTGATCAAGATAAAGAAATACACGCCGCGCATCAGTGCATCTGGATTTCCGAATTTGGTTGATTCAGAAGTCATGTGATAGGCTACATACATCGCCAAGAACGCTACTGAAAGTCCGATACAGATTTTCATTAGGCTTTCGTGCAGCTTTATTTTTTTGTTTTTGATGGCAATGACTGCCGCGATTAATAGAACCGCTGTAATTCCGTTAATCGTTGCGTAGATTGGTGGCAAAAACATTAATGGTTCTACGCCTTCCAACTTCACACCAAATAAAATAGCTACTACGAGTGGAATCGTAATTGATAATGCAACAATCCACTTTTTATATTTCTTTTCTATATCGTTTGTCACCTCCATAGTCTTGCTTATTCTTCTTCTAGTAAATTTTTAATGTCTTGCTTCAACATTTCTATTTCTTTCTCGTCTGTTCCTTGATAGTAAATCATGAGATTTCCATCTTTGTTTCTTCGAGAACGTATGAATCCGTTTTTATCCACCAACGCAAAGTATCCTTGGTGTTCAAATCCGCCTGCTACCTCTGGATTGATTTCCGCAAGGATGTTAAAGCCTTTTTTAGAGAGATTGTGAATTTTCTCCATATCGCCTGTCAAGAAATGCCAGTTCATTGATTTTACGCCATAGCGTTCTGCGTATTCTTTTAATACTTTTGGCGTATCTACTTCTGGATCGATGGTAAAGGAAGCAATGGCAAAATCGTCTCTTTCATGAAACTCATCATCGAGCGTTCGCATATTCGTGTTCATTACAGGACAGATGGTTGGACAAGTTGTAAAGAAAAATTCCATCACGGTTACTTTTCCGTTAAAATCTTGATTTGAGATTTCTAAACTGTCTTGATTTGTAAATACAAATTCTGGAACTCTGCGTGCTTTCCCATCGATTTTGAGATACATTAGTTTTGAATTTCGCTCTGAACCTACGATGTTCATACGATCTTTTTCAATCGTTTCTCCTTTTTGTATTTTGTCTACAATTCTAGGCACAAATATGATCCCAAAGACCAAAATGATAAACGCAATTCCGATGTATGAATAGTTCTTTTTCTGCATGTTTTATTTTTTCAAGTCTTCTTTACGGCGTTCGTCTGAGTTGTCATTTTTCCCTTTTCCGCCACGATATTCTTTGAAGAGAATTCGAATGTCATCCGTCATTTTACCAGAGAGTTCAGAGATTAAGATGGTATTGTAACCGTGCAACATATACGGCGCTGCTTTCTCTTCTATTTCATCATCCGTACGATCGTCAATACGTCCGCGTAAGTTTTTGTCTTTATCAATGATATACATGAATTCTGAACTGCCTTTTTCGTCTAACGGTAGCGGAGATGCTAGGCCTTCAAAAATACGTTCCAATTCGTCTTTTTCCACAATAACAAAGTTCCAGTATTTGAGTTCGTCTGCGAAGCGACTGATTTCCTGCTTTAGCTTTTTAATTTCTTCATCTTGTCCTGGCGACACCAACATGACTAGTTGAAAATGCTTAAATCCACTGAAACGTTTGTATATTTTTTGATTGAGGTTTAGTACGTTGATTTTTCTGTTTTCCAAATCGCTTCCCAAGAATCCTAGAATGGTAATTTTTCCCTCAAATTGAAGCGAATCATTTGCTTCATACGATTGGTAATTCACCAATTCGGTAACATTTTCTTTGATGACTGGAAGCGGTCTGTAATTGTGATTGGTAAAAAGAAGAAGTAATACAATAGATACTGGTAACAAGAATAGAATTCCTAAAATAATCTTCTTTTTCATGTGTTCGCTATTAATGTTCTTTATTTATCACATGGAACGCTTTGTTTGTACCTTTTTTATAAAAGTTGACAATTTAGTTACTGCGTTTCATTTTTATGTATTAACGTTTATAATCAGTTCAATAGCGATCAAATTTTGTTGTTTCCCTATCTTTTTCGCCATAAAAACTTTTGCAGTGCAAAAATACGAAATCGGTTGGCGAATACCCACGATAATCTTTTGATTTTTTCTTTTTGATTGCTTTTTTTAGAAAGAATTAACACGTGTTTTTTGAGCTTCTAAGTGAAACTTTTACTTTGATCATTCCCCAAAAATAAAGGCATAAAAAAAGACAGTAAAAATTACTGTCTTTTGTATGTTTTGTAGTGGCTTTTTAGAAATCCCACTTTATGAATCCATTTGTTTTTACATCTTCAATATAGGTTCCTTCTTGTAAAAGGATGAAGATTAAGTAGCTAATTAAGAATACACCTGTCCAAACTACCGCTCTACGTAATGAACTCTTTTCATCACGCAAGTGCATAAAGTCCCATGCAATATAATACGCTTTTACAATCGTTAAGATAATAAATACCCAGTTTAACAATTTCATTCCGATGAAGTAATTGTCAACCAAAAGAGGCGGTTTTATAATACCTAATACAACTTCAATGATTGTTACAATGGAAAGGAAAATTAAAACGCCCCAAATTTTCTGAACGTTTGACTTGAATTTAAGTCTTCCTCTGAATATGGCTAATTTGTGCTCAATGTGTGCGTCGTGATCGTGTGCCATGATATATAATAATTTCTTTTATATTTTTATTAAACTAAGTAGAAGAATGTAAATACGAATACCCAAACTAAATCGACAAAGTGCCAATAGAGTCCTACTTTCTCTACCATTTCGTAGTTGTTCTTTCTTCGATCATATGTTCCTAATATGATATTGAAGAAAATAATTACATTAATCACTACTCCTGAAAATACGTGGAATCCGTGGAAACCTGTGATGAAGAAAAAGAAATCTCCAAATAATCTGTTTCCGTATTCGTTGTGAACCAAGTTTGCACCTTTTACATAAGTTACTGCATCTTTTAAAGCTTTTTCAGATTCTGCACGTGTCAATATTCCTTTATGACCTTTATGATCTGCGTTGATATACATTTTTTCAAAACGCTCTGCTTCTGCTATATCAGCTGGATTGTCTGAAGCTTTCAATGCTGCTACATTTGGAATGATTTCCTGTGTACGAACTGCATAAGTTGGCTGTGCATTGAATCCATCAATTACATCTTGTACAGAATATGTTGGTAAGGATGACTCAGATACATACCAAAGTCCTTCTCTACTTGCGTGTTGCGCTCTTTCTTTTGGTGAAGCTGTTGCGAAGTCTTCTACAGAAACACGATACATCTTAGGATCGTCTGCTGTGGTTTTAGTATCTACAAATTGCAAAATTTGTCCACCTTTTGTTTCCAATGCTCCGTATGACCCTTTGATAAAGTTTGTCCATTCCCAAGCTTGTGAACCGAGGAAAATTGCTCCTCCAATAATTGTAAGGAACATGTAGAATGTTGTTTTCTTTTTATTATTGTGATGTCCTGCATCTACTGCCAATACCATCGTTACCGAAGACGCAATTAAGATAAAGGTCATTAATGCCACGAAATACATCGGATTATCACCGTGTGTTCCCGGAAAGTGATTGTACACTTCGTCTGCAATTGGCCAAGAATCAATAAACTTAAATCTTGAGAATCCATATGCAGCTAGGAATCCTGAAAATGTTAATGCATCGGACAAAATGAAGAACCACATCATCATTTTTCCATAGCTTGCTCCTAGCGGTTTATTTCCGCCTCCCCAAACTTTGTCTTCTGTGCCTGTACTTGAAACAGTAGCTTCCATAAAAAGATTACATTTTTAAAAAATTGTTCAAATTTACATTTTTTTCTTATGATAAGAAATATAAAAATAAAAACAAGAATACCCACAGTACATCTAGGAAATGCCAAAACATTGCACCTAGTTCTAAACCAAGTGTTTGCCCTTGTTTGTACTTTTGTTTAAAATGATTATAAATTACGACTAATAATATGATTATACCTGCTGCGACGTGCAATAAATGCACTCCTGTAATGATATAGATAAAAGAGGATGTAACCGTACTAGATTCACCTGTAAAAAAATACTTGTTTGCGATGATTTCATTGAACCCTGCAAATTGTAAAATTACAAACGCAATTGCCAGTACTAGGGTAAGTAATAGAAATAGACTTGTTTTTTGTCTATCGTCTTTTTGAATGGCTACTTTTGCCAAATGAAACGTAATACTACTCACTACAATAACGAGTGTACTGTAGAAGAATGCAATTGGTAACACAAGATTTTCTAGCCAGTCTGGACGCTCTTGACTCACAATGTATGCACTTGTAAGTCCAGCAAACGTCATAAACATGCTAATCATAGCAAACCATAACATCATCTTCCTCGATCTATCTTTCTTCTCCTGAAATGTTCCTTGCGTTAAATCCATAGTTTATTGTAAAAATTTATCTACCACAAATATTATTTGCATTAAGGTGATATATCCAACACTTGCCAACATCAATGCTTTTGCAGATTGTCTATCCATATTTTTGTACAATCGGATACCAAAGTATAACAATCCAATTCCTGCTATGAATACCAACACAGCCGCTACAACAGATAGTCGCAAGTCGCCTGTAAGTCCAGAAACTGGAAATATGGATATTAAAATCAACCAAGCGGTATACATGATGATTTGCAATGCAGTTGCTTTGTTTCTTTTTCCGGTAGGCAGCATAAAAAATCCTCCTTTTTTGTAATCGTCAAATAAAAACCAGCCAATCGCCCAAAAATGTGGAAATTGCCAAAAAAATTGAATCATAAATAGAATTCCTGGCTCAATCCCGAATTGATTTGTAGCAGCAACCCAACCTAACATAAATGGAATGGCACCTGGAAAAGCTCCAACGAATACTGCTAAAGGTGTTTTGGTTTTTAAAGGCGTGTACACACAAGTATATAAAAAGATAGATATTGCGCCAAACATGGCCGTTCTTGGATTGATAATATACAGTATCCCAATTCCTAAAATTGTAAACAATGCTGCGATAATAAAAGCCGTTGTTACCGATATGCGTCCGGAAGGAATTGGTCGGTTTTTGGTGCGATCCATCATCGCATCTAAATCACGTTCAATGATTTGATTGAATGCATTCGATGCGCCTACCATAAAATACCCGCCTAAAGCGAGTAAACCAAGTATTTTGAAACTGAATCCATCTGCTCCTACAGCGAGTAAATATCCTGCCAATGAAGAGAAGACTACGCTTAGGGCTAATCCAACTTTTGTGAGCTGTTTGAAGTCTTCAAATATTGAAGCAAATGAATATGTTTTTTTGAGTGTGTTCAATGCTGTTTTCATCAACCTTGCTATATTCTTGCAAAGATAAAGTACAATTCATTTGTATGCAATGATTTTCAAAGGTTTTAGCACTTTTCTAATTCGTTATTGACTTTCTGTTTTTTCTTGGGAAAGAAAGCGTATGTAACGTGAGTTCGATATAACTATTTTGTTAAATATATAATAGTCAAAAACTTACATAAATTGTCAAATCGAGCATTGCTGAAAGCACCGAGCGAAGCTCACGAGATTCAATCGAAATTTTAACTTTATTAGTGTTCTCGTGAGCTTCGCTCATTATCTGCGATAATGCTCGAACTGACAAATATCTATTTTTTAGTCAATTACGAGTAATTTGATAATTTCTTATGTCGAACTCACATTATTAACCAAGGACGATCACGCGGATTGAAATTATACGAATTCAACAATAGGAATATCAAAACAGCACTAAAGTCCTATATAGTGTAATGGATTAATTTTTCGGTAAATGTTCTATGAAATCGGGTATTGAAGCCTACAAAACCCCTAACAATGTTTTATAATTGGCAATAATAATCCCCGCTAACACAAACATTACGAGTCCGATTAGAAAAACTGGAGATTCTTTGACGCCGTAGCTAGACTTTTTTTGTCGCTTGTAGACGGCTAAATCAAGTGATTTGTATCCTAGATACAAAAATGGTAAAACGAGGCATAAGATGAGTAATGGCTTAATCATTCTGTAATTAAAATTTGGGCAAACAAGACTTGGGGGATCTTGTGGTTAATTTTTTTCAAGGGTTTAACAAATGTAGTAAAAAAAACGGAACGTAAACGTTAAAAATCGAAATACCAATTAAATATATCTGTGCGAATTCCGAGATTAATCCAAGTCGTATTTTCTTTGAAATCTACTTCCGTATTGGCATCAGGGTTGAAGCTTCGGTAGGTGACGTTTGCAAAGATTTTTAGATTGGTTTTCGGATTGATGATGTAGCCCAAGTTTAAATCGCCAATAAAGACATTTGTTTTGTTCCCTTGTAATAATTCGATGCCTGTATCGCCTACTCTATCGTCATTATCAATAAAGATGTTGCTTCCATAACTCGCAGCATCTACGGCTGGATCAAAGTCCAAACCACGCTGTCCGTAGATGAGTTTTGCACTTCCGTACCAACGCTTGTAATTGTAACGTGCAATACCAATAACTTCACGAAAGTTGGCACCCCATAAATGCGCTAATGATTGATTGTTATGTCCGTAATTTGTAGCTACTTCGTTATGCGAATAGGTATACGGACGCACTTGATTGTACTCCATTTGCAACAATAGATTGTCTACTTTGAAAGCATTATAGTATTTCGCGCCCAACTGAAAACCAAATTTGTTTTTCCAACTTTGATTGCCCTCGCGAATGTCATTCAAAGAAAATTCATCCAAAATAAACTGCCCATAAAAATTCACATTGTCATTCCACTTGTATTTTGAGCTCAGTCCTACCAATGCATTTCCTGCCCGCGAACCTGTAGAAAACTCAATCGCACGGTAAAAAATCACAGGATTTACATAGTTTACATCAAATCCGCGGTTGTTGTCATTTTTCCAAATCACCGATTCAAAAAAGCCAATATTCAACTTTTTAGAAACGTTCCAGCTTAAGTAATGATTCGCAATGTATTTGGTTAAGAACGCTCCATCTTCTGTTACTTCTGGACGCACATCGCGCAGCCACATCCAGGTATTGGTGTATTTTATTTTCCAGAAAGAAGTATTTAGCTTTAAATACGGATACGGACTCACCACATCACTTACAAATAACGAACGATATCCGTCACCGATAAAGTTTCTGCTGTGTCCAAATTGCACATTGAAGGTTTTACTAGGCGAATACGAAATATAGCCTTCTGCGACTGGATAATCGTACGCATCGGTTTTGAATTCTTTGGCAATTCCACGCCCAGGAATGATCGCGGGATTTCCTCCTGCCGGACGAATACTTTCTGCATATCTGTTAAAATAGTCTGCAAATCGTCCTTGACTTTCAAAAACCGTCGCTGAAAAGTTAAATCCTTTGCCCAAACCAGCTTGTACTTGCACACCTCTGGTATTGTTGTAGGTGTAATCTACTTCGCTATCTGTATGTCCACCGAGTTGCAAATCGACAATAGGATCAATAGTAAACCAATAGTTTTTTCCTTTCACAGTCACCATGTGTTCGTTCCACAACTTACGCCCAAACCAAGAAGATGCATCTTTTTTGAGTTTTGTTTGTTGTGCATTAAAATCGTAATACCCCGAAACATTGCTGTATAAAAATGGTTTGGATGCGGTGTGACTGTTCGTTCCAACCAAATTCATTTGACGATCAAAATACGAATACATATCGTGTGACAGCGGAATGTTTAGGTTGCTCGCATACAATTCGTCCTCATACGGTTCTAGTTCTTCATTTACGGCATCAAATTCCGTTTTGGCAGCGGCTTCTAGTTCGTTTTCTTTTTCTTCGAGTGTTTTGGGTGGTTCAATTGCTTCTATACTTTCTAAAGGAATTGCTAATTTCAGTGTAAATTGAACATACGCAGGTTTTCCGCTGTAGGTAGATGGTTTTACCGTAGGCAATAGCCCAAATACACGTTTTATTTCAGTTTTTAAATCTTCATATACGGCATCGACATAGAGAACTTTAAATTTTCCCTCTTTAGTGACTTCAAATAATACGACCAATTCCCCTTGATAGTTTTCTTTAGCAACAATTTCCGGTTCTTTAAAGTTGTCTTTAATAAACATACGCAATGTGGTATTGAAGCAATTTTCAAGTTCGGCAATGACTACATTTTCACATTCTGCAAATACAGGATACTTTTCATAATCGCTAGTAGAGGTTTGCCCGAATGCTATTTGAAATGCAAAAGATACAAGTAGGTATATGGACGCTTTGAGTCGCTTCATATTTGAGGATTTATGAATCCGAAAGATAGTATATTTTACAGAAACTGGTCTATTGATTTAAAAATAAGTGCAAACATGAATTATTGGGGATTATTTATCAAATTTCACAAAAATCGTGTTGCAAATCTGATATGAATACGATGACTTCGTTCTGGTGTAAAATTTTACAATTTGTTGGAAACATCCATTGAAAAACAGCTATATTTATGTCTAAATTACCAACATAAAATTACAAAAAGTATCCGTGTAGCATCTAGTAAAAAAACTGAGCACAAGATACTTTTCAAAAAAATTACCTAATGAAAAAAGTTGCTATTATCGTTTTCTTCTTTGGAAAACCACCTTGGTATTTTGATTTTTTCTACAAAAGCTGCCAAAACAACCCAAATATTGATTTTTTGTTTTTTATGGATCACAAGCCTTCAAAAACAGACTATCCGAACATTTCTTTTTTTGATTTTTCTATTGCGCGTTTTAACGAGTTGGCCTCAGAGAAATTAAATTACAAAGTAAACATTCCCAACGGATATAAAATGTGTGATTTGCGACCTGCATTTGGTGTGATTTTCTCAGAATATTTAACAGAGTATGATTTTTGGGGATATTCCGATATTGATATTATTTATGGCAATCTCAGGGCTTTTCATGATGAAGATACTTTAGCGCAATATGATTATGTTTCTGTGAAACCTTCGTATCCTTCTGGGTTTTACGCACTGTTTCGTAATACCGAAAAAATGAATACGCTGTTTCGTAAAAGCAAAGACTTTGAGATGATTTTTGATACGCCACACAATTTACTTTTTGAAGAATGTGGCGGATTTTACGATGAAGTCATCAATGGTATGAATATTTTAGACACCGATTGTGAATATGAAACGCTACATCATCTTTTAGAAAAAAATAAAGACACTGTAAATTCACAGTTTGAATTCTTTTCGATTGAAGGCACGCCGGGAACAATTAAATACGACAATGGGAAGCTTACGTATAAAAATGAGTATGAAGTGATGATGTATCACTTGGCAGATTATAAGAAAAATATATTCTCCAAGAAAAAAGCATGGAACACCATTCCTTCCACTTATCATATTGACGAATATAGCTTTAGAACGCAAGGTTTCTTTTCAAAAATACAAGCGTATTTCTCTGATGTAAGACCTAAATGGAAGTTTCGTTTGCTGTTTTTAGACACACTGATTAGTCGTTTTCACAAAAAAAGAGTTCGCTTAAAAGCAGGAACGTATGAATATATGCAAGAAACATTAGAAATTATTCACGACAAAAATGTGTCGTATATCCAATTTGATAACGAACCCTTTGCCATACGAAATTTGCTAGTACATCTGAATTACTTTTATGTACAAGAAATTGAGCAATATTTTATGCTTCGTCCAAAATCAGATGCGTCATTTGACTTGTTATTTTGGAATGGAAATTTAAGAGTGTATAATTTTAAAAAATGAAATAATATATTCTTTACGGTAAGAAATCAAGATTCACAAATAGACAGTTAAAATTGCTTTATGTTTGAAGATTTATAAAACAGAAGCAGCTCATATTTTCCTAAAAATCAATCTTTTCCTGACTTTTTAATGACGGATTTTTAAAAAACACCTCAAATTTTTTTAAAGCTGTTAAAAATTACGTCATTTTTTAAAAATCCG
>JBCCLH010000010.1:0-130297 GCA_039026955.1 Bacteroidota bacterium | reverse complement strand
GTTATAGCAATGGGGCTCACCTCTTACCATTCCGAACAGAGAAGTTAAGCCCATTAGCGCAGATGGTACTGCAGTGATGTGGGAGAGTATGTCGCCGCCTTTTTTAATAAACCCTTACTTATAAATTAGTGAGGGTTTTTTTATGCTTTATCTACATCAAAATAAAACATCTAAAGAAAAGTAGCTTTATAGTTGACTTGTCTTGCTAGTTGCATCAGATTTTCCGCAACTATTCTTCATTCAGATTTTATAAATTCTTTAACTCTTTTTGTTAAAAGTGTATTAAAAAGAGGTCGTATTTGTTAATTTAAAATTAAATACATAACAATAATTAAGACTAACAGTTAATTTTGTAACAAAAAATATAAGCTTATGAAAAATGTATACTGTTATTTACTCGTCTCTTTGTTTCTTTTAACTTCATGTGTTGTAGTACGTCAAGATGAAGTTGCTGTGAAACGTAGACAAGGAAAGTTAATAGGAGAGCCTATTAGTCAAACGGCTCGAATTTATAATCCTTTAGTCACTACTTATATCAAAGTACCAACACGTATTGTTAATTTTAAAATTAATCTAGATATTCCATCAAAAGAAGGGTTGACAATTGGTTCTGAAATGTCAATTTTGTATCGTGTAAAGCCAAGTGAGGTAAAGAGTCTGCTTGAAAATGTAGGAATGAACTATGAACAAGAATTAATTGCACCTGTGTTTCGTTCAGCACTAGCTGATGTAAGTGCGAAGTTTATGGCAAAAGATATGCATACAGGAAATCGAGCTTCTATTGAAGAGGAAGTTAAGAATATGATCAATGGAACTTTGGATCAAAAAGGAATTATTATTGAGCAGGTATTAATGAAACGTATCGTACTTCCAGAATCTTTGTCTGCAGCAATTGAACAAAAACTTACTGCAGAGCAGCGTGCACAACAGATGCAGTTTGTTTTAGAAAGAGAACGTTTAGAGAATGAGCGTAAGTTGATTGAAGCAAAAGGTGTTGCACAAGCTAATATCATCGAAGCCGAAGGAAAAGCCAAAGCAAATGAGGAGTTAAACAGAGGTTTAAGCGAATTATTGTTGCGTTTAAGAGCTATTCAGGCTTTTGAAAAATTGAGTAATTCACCAAATGCGAAAGTGATTATTTCTGACGGTAAAACACCTTTTATCGTTGACCAAAAATAAAATAATTTATACTGCGCTACATAAAATCAGGAAAAACACGAATTAGGATAAACATCTAATTCGTGTTTTTTTATAAATGAACTCATCTTGACTTTTTCTATTTCCTAAAAAATGGAATAAATTCGCCCATATTTTGCTACTTTTTTTAGTCGTATCGCTGCTATGACTTGCAAAAAGTACCGCATCTGACCAAATTTCTTCTCATTTTCGGTTAAATATTAAAAGTCAAGATGAGTTCAATGCTAAAAAAGACACTTATAGAGATTCGTTTATAGTTTTTTAGTATATTCACAACTATAAATTTTGCGTATGAACACTGTTGTGATTAATTCTCTTTTGACTACACTTTATAAATCTAAAAATCTTTTGAACGAATTACACTCCAATTTTTATTGTTGTAAAGAGATTGGACCTTATTATTCCAGTGTTGGATCACATATTCGGCATGTGCTGGATTTTTATAATTGTATTTTTAAAGGTCTAGCAGATAAACATGTAAATTTAACTTCCAGAGAGCGCGATCAAAGGATAGAAACAGATTGCGACTGTGCTATGAAAGCTATAGAAACTATAGCTGAGAGATTAAAAGAGCTAAGTTCCGTCGATTTAAATATGATGATCACTGTAGAGGACGATCTTGGGAATGGTAATGTAGAATTACAGTATACGTTAGGATCTTTGTTAGCGCAAGCCAATGGTCATACTATTCATCACTATGCGATTATTGCGTATATTTTAGATCGTTTGGATGTAGAAGTTAAAGACGAAAATTTCGGATATAATCCAACGACGCCTAAACAAGTTGTGAAGCATACGAAAGCTAGTTGAACATAGCATCCATTATTTTTTTTAATCCTCTAAAAGCAAGATATATGGCAGCTGCTGCAACCAATAATCCAACAATAAGTACGGGAACGTAATATGGATGTGATTGATTTTTAAAAGCAGAATGTAGTATGGTTGGACCCGCAAACATACAGAATAAAGAACCTGCCATCAGTTTTATTCCTTTCATTAATACTACTTTATTTGTTCTCTTTGTCATAGCTCGTAATTGCTTTTCGTACGTTTTTATGTTTTTCTAATAATTCTGTAGCAACCTCTACCGAAACCTGTAATTCAGACATGATCATTTTCACACCTCTTTCTACCAATTTGTGATTGCTTAATTGCATATCGACCATTTTGTTGCCTTTTACTTTTCCTAATTGAATCATCACTGCGGTAGAAATCATGTTTAGGACTAGTTTTTGTGCCGTGCCTGCCTTCATACGAGAACTTCCTGTTACAAATTCTGAACCTACAATGACCTCAATAGGATGTTGCGAAACATTTGATAAAGGGCTGTTATGATTACATGTAATACAGCCTGTTAAAATATGATGTGCGTTGCATTTTTTTAAAGCGCCAATCACATACGGAGTTGTCCCTGAAGCAGCAATACCAATTACAGTATCATTTTCTGCAATGTTGTATTCTTGAAGATCTCTCCAACCTTGTTCGGTATCATCTTCGGCAAATTCTACGGCTTTTCTAATAGCTGAGTCTCCACCTGCAATCAATCCGACGACTAGTTCGTGAGGAACACCAAATGTTGGCGGACATTCCGAAGCATCTACAATTCCAAGTCTTCCACTTGTACCCGCGCCAATATAGAACAAACGACCACCGTTTTTCATTCTGATGATGATTTCAGCCACCAATCTTTCAATAGCAGGAATTGCTTTTTCAACCGCAAACGGTACTGTTTTGTCTTCATTATTGATATTGGTCAATAGTTCCGATACCGTCATCCTATCTAAATGATTGTACTTCGAATCTTGCTCCGTTGTTTTGATGAATTCCATACTACAAAAGTACAGTATTTTACATAGAAACGGAATGGTTTTTTATGTTAGTAAGCGAAGCATTTTTACAGCATTAGGTCTTCAACTTTTTCAATCGACTCTGTTGAATGATACACCATCCCAAATTCGATAATTTGTGTTATCAGTGTTTGTTTGGCTTTTTGTATTTACATTCATTTGCGGCAGTATTAATTTTAAATTTCATATGTATGAAAAAAGGAAATCTTACATCACTCAAACTAAACAAAAAATCAATCTCTAATTTTGAGGCATCAATCTATATTGGTGCTTCCGGATCGTGTGGTGTGTGTCCAATAGAAGAGACGCAGTACAGCACATGTGGGACTGCAACAGCTCCGTTTAGTTATTTTGAAACCGTATGTCTTCCAACGGATGGTGACATTCCTGTTGATCCTAAAAAAATGTAATGTAGTAAATGTCCTTTGACTCACTATTTTATTGCTGTTTTCTGATGCCTCAAATTCGATAATACGAGTTGCCTCTTCTTGTTTTGCCTTTTACAATTATATAGGTTTACGATTATAAATGAATTTAAAATCAACATTATGAAAAAAAGAAATTTAAAGTCGTTACTGTTTAACAAGCACACTATTTCTAGTTTAAAGACTCGATATGCGGTTATTGGAGGTTTTAAAACAGAATCTTGTCAACCATTAGGAATCTGTTGTCCAACGCACGATGCTACCTGTCCTGATCCTTCTGCAGATGGAACTTGTGGAGGAACAGGAACACCAACACCAACTGATGATTGTCCTCGTACAATTTCTTGTCCAGGCGCAGGAATTTGTTAAATGTTAATTCTAAAAACTTTAAATATGTTAAAATCTATTGCTAAGCTTAAGAGCATAAAAGTGATTGAAAAGTCAGCATTAAAATCGATACATGGAGGTGTTCGTTATAGAATTACGTGTATTTTTCCTGATGCTAACAATTGGTCAGGAGCTTCTGAGTATAGTTGGGTTGCAACTAGTATGGATTAACATTGTTTATCTCAAGGTGGCATTACAGCACTTTCGTATGAACCAAGCTAGTATGTATTTGCTATTGCTATAGCGGTTTAGGGTAGTAAGCACTTAGAAAGCGAACTTTGGTTTGCTTTCTAAGTGTATTGTATTAAAAAACTATATTATTTAGTTTTTGATGGCGAATGTATGGTGCATTCACATGAATATCCGACGGTTTCACAATCATCAGTTTCACATACCACTAAACTTTCAACACAAGTTGCTCCTTGTTGAACATTACAACTACGTGCGGTGTCTCCACCTCTTACTGAGTTGATTTGAGAGACAGCTGAAATTTTAAGTTTTTTAAGGGATAATTTTTGTTGCTTTTTTTTCATTACTTTTTAAATTGAGTTTTCAAAACTTAGTCAAATTCGCGTGTATATAAAAATAGAATTGCATTAAATTATCGAATTTGTGATTGCTTTTTGATAAGTCAATCGTCCATTTTATCTAGGTTTTTGATGTAATATGAAGGATTCATTCCAGTTCTAATTTTAAAAGCTTTCGAGAAAGAATTTGGAGATTTATAACCCAATTCAGCAGCGATGGATTTGATATCATAAGTTCTAAACACAGCATCATTTTTTAAACGATTTAATGCATAATCAATACGTAATTTGGTAATATATTCTATAAATGTCTGTTGCTTGTGTGTGTGAATTACTTTTGACAAATACGCTTTATTCGTTTTTGTTTTTTTAGCTACATAATCCAAATTGCAATCTATTCTTAGAAATAGGTTTTTCTTTTCAAACTTGGCGAGATCCTGTAAAATTTGAGTGATTTTCTCGTCATCAATCTTTATTTTTTGAGTTGCTTTTACGGTTGACTTTCTGGAAGCTTCCATCTGTTGTAGTACATTTTCAAACGCAAGTCTATTTTCTTTTTGCTTCCTTTTATATCTGTGAAGCATATATATTAAAAGACCAATGAGTAGAAGTGTAATGCCGAGAATGATTTTTTGCAATTTGTTAGAAGAAGATAGCTTTTCATTCAAGGATTCCAGCGGTTCTATTTTGAATTTTTCATTGTATTTATTTCGAATCGCGATGTCCATTTTATCATTTCTTTTATCATTTTCATGAGATAAATCCACATACTTTTTATACGCAACGATATCTTTCTTTTTAAAAGCTAATTGTGATAGTAATAAGTAAGTTTCTTGTAAAATAGAATAGTTAAAGCTCTTTTTTAAGGACAAAGAATCTGTTTTTTTTAAGTGAAATTCAGCTTTATCATATTGTTCTAAACCGTAATATGCTTTTCCTAAATAAAAATCAATCGTGCTGTAATTGTGTGTTAATTGCAATCTTTTGGTCTCTTTTTTAATAGCGTTCAGTGCTTCTATTGTACTGTGAAAATCTTTTCGCTCATACAGAATAATGGCATTAAAAATCTGAAAATAATTCTGCATAAACTCGTTATTGTACCTCTTACTTTTTTGAAGCCCAATGCTATTGTAAAAAGTAGCAGAATCTAATAGTTTTGTGTCTTTAGGTTCCTTATCTATAAATTTTTTAAGATAGGCGTCGGTAATAGCCGTTAAGGAAATTAGATGACTATCCTTATCATGCAATTGATGCGTTGAATCTCTGTAAATGGTATTGTTTTGTTTTAAAATTTTCAAGCTTTCGTCATAATCGCCCACAGCAATTTTTAAGAATGCAATGTTATCCTGAATTGATAAACGCATGCTTTCATCTTTTACTGTTGAGTGATATGCATACGCGATCAAATAATTATCTAACGCACTTTTATAATTTCCCCAATCGTATAGAATAATTCCTTTTAAATTGAAACATCGTTGTGCTAAAGAATCATGACGTAAGGAATCTTTTGCAATGGCAATTGCTTGATTGATATACGGAATGGTATTGGGATCATCTTCATCACTAGCTTTTCGAGCTTTTTTGTAATATCCAATGGCAACTAGTTTTAAGTCTTTTGCAGTTCTTCCTTTTTGTATGATGGCATCAGCATATAACATTCCCTCTTTGGTGGAGGAACTTTCAGTGTAGCGTGTATTTAATTGCTTTATAGAAAGATGCGATAACGAATCTGTAGTCTGTGTGGATTGCTGTCCAAAAAGTAACATGCTAAACAGACTTAAAGAAAGAAAAACATAAATAAATCGGGCCATGTGCAATAGTTTCTAGAGATTAGTAAAGGGAATAAATGAATAAACAATGATACTAAATTTAACGTGAGTTTGATATAACTATTCCGTTAAATGTATAGTAGTTAATGACTTACAGAAATTGTCAAATCGAGCATTGCTGAAAGCACCGAGCGAAGCTCACGAGATTCAATCGAAATTTTAACTTTTATAGTGTTCTCATGAGCTTCGCTCGGTATCTACGATAATGCTCGAACTGACAAATGTTTGTTTTTCAGTGAATTATGAGTAATCTGATGATTTCTTATGTCGAACTTACGTTAAATTTAGTGCTAAAAAAATTATGAATTTTGAATTTGTTTGATATGGTTGGAAACGAAAAAAAGCTCCTTATGTCTAAGAAGCTTTTGTGAATATATTTTATAATATGATTATGTTAATGTCGCTAAAATCGTGTTGAATGTTTCGCTTGGACGCATTGCTTTTGAAGTCAATTCGTCACTTGGCATGTAGTATCCGTCAATATCCGTTGGTGTGCCTTGTGCGTCGTTCAATTCTGTGACGATTTTTTCCTCATTTTCTGCTAATTGTGAAGCAATAGGAGTGAAACGCGATTTCAATTCCACATCTTTGTCTTGAGCCGCCAACGCTTGTGCCCAATACATTGCTAAATAGAAATGACTTCCTCGGTTGTCCAACTCATTCACTTTGCGTGAAGGTGACTTTTTATTCTCCAAGAATTTGTCCGTAGCATCATCCAACGTTTCCGATAGAATGATCGCTTTTTCATTGTCATAATTAGCACCTAAATGCTCTAAAGACACTGCCAATGCTAAGAATTCTCCTAAAGAATCCCAACGTAAATGTCCTTCTGCATTGAATTGTTGTACGTGCTTTGGAGCTGATCCGCCAGCACCTGTTTCAAACAATCCGCCACCATTCATCAATGGTACAATCGATAACATTTTTGCACTGGTTCCTAATTCTAAAATCGGGAATAAATCCGTTAAGTAATCACGCAATACATTTCCAGTTACTGAAATGGTATTTTCTCCTTTTCTCACACGATCAAGCGTAAACTGTGTCGCTTCCGCCAATGCAAGAATGTGAATATCTAATCCGTCTGTATTATGATCTTTTAAATATAAATTTACTTTTTTGATCAATTCTGCATCATGCGCTCTGTTTTCGTCTAACCAAAAAACTGCTGGCCAACCTGTAGCGGTTGCTCTGCTTACGGCTAACTTTACCCAATCGCGAATTGGTGCGTCTTTTACTTGACACATTCTCCATATATCACCAGTTTCAACCGTATGTTCTGTCAAGGTATTTCCTTCAGCATCTACTATGCGTACCGTTCCGTCAGCAGGAATTTCGAACGTTTTATCATGCGAACCGTATTCTTCTGCTTTTTGTGCCATCAGTCCTACATTTGGAACTGTTCCCATCGTAGTAGGATCAAACGCTCCGTGTTCTTTACAGAAATCGATGGTTACTTGATACAATGCTGCGTAACTGCTATCAGGAATTACAGCTTTCGTGTCTTGCGTTTTTCCATCTGCATCCCACATTTGTCCAGCATTACGAATCATTGCGGGCATAGAAGCATCAATAATGACGTCACTTGGTACGTGCAAGTTGGTAATTCCTTTGTCGGAGTTTACCATAGAAATAGCGGGTCCATTTTCCATCGCAACCGCAATATCGCCTACGATTTCTTCTTTTTTGTCCGCAGGTAATTCTTCAAGATTTTTCAATAAATTTCCAAAACCGTTGTTTACATCCACACCAATTTCTTCAAAAGTGGCTTGATGCTTTTCGAACAAATCTGCAAAATATACACGAACCGCATGACCAAAAATGATCGGATCACTCACTTTCATCATCGTGGCTTTCATGTGAAGAGAAAATAAGATTCCTTCTTCTTTAGTGGCTGCAATTTCTTTTTCTAAAAAGGCTAACAACGCTTTTTTGCTCATTACCGTAGCGTCAATCACTTCTCCTGCTAACAATGCGATTCCTTCTTTTAAGATGGTTTTAGTTCCATCAGCATCTGTATGCTCAATGTTTACCGAAGTAGCATTTGCAACAGTCACTGACTTTTCGTTAGAACGAAAATCGCCGCTATTCATTGTAGCCACATGGGTTTTGGAGTCAGATGACCAAGCGCCCATACTGTGTGGATTTTTCTTCGCATAGTTTTTCACTGCTTTTGGTGCTCTACGATCTGAATTTCCTTCACGCAATACTGGATTTACAGCTGATCCTTTTACTTTATTATATTTTGCTAAAATTTCTTTTTCTTCTGCGGTTTCTGGTTCTTCTGGATACTCAGGAATAGCGAAACCTTTGGATTGTAATTCAGCAATCGTAGCTTTCAACTGAGGAACAGAAGCGCTAATATTTGGTAATTTGATAATGTTTGCCTCTGGTTTTTTTGCCAATTCTCCTAATTCTGCCAATGCATCAGAAACGCGTTGTGTTGGAGTTAAATATTCTGAGAAATTTGCTAAAACTCTTCCTGCTAAAGAAATATCTTTTGTTTCAATATCGATTCCTGATGATGCGGTAAAAGCTTTTACAATTGGTAGTAAAGAATGTGTTGCTAATGCGGGTGCTTCGTCAGTTTTCGTATAGATAATCTTTGTTGATTTTGCCATGTGTAGTGTGAATATTATTTAGGTATAATTAGATGTAATTTTTACGAAAGGCAAATATACAAAATGATGCGAGAATCAGGCAATGATAAAGGTCATTGTATAGGAAGATATTATATTTTAACAAAATATCATTTACAACTTAAACTTACTGTAATAAAATGCACTTTTTTCCTTTCTTCTTTATTTAAAAAAGAAAACGTAGCTACGGCTACGCTTGATACTAAAATAAATTCAGCACAGGCTTTTGAAACGTGAATAAAGAAAAAAATCATCATTTTCTCTTACAGTAATTTCAAATTATAACTGATATGACAAAAGCCATATCATTGTAATCGCTTACCTTGATATGGCTTTTTTGAAATGTGTCTTGTCAAACGAATCACTAATTTCTCAGCTAATTCATTAAACAATCCAGCATTTCAGTTTCGAAACAAGCGCTAGTGTCGTTGGCATTTTACCTGACTTAGCAACTTATCTCTAGTTGTTTTTTAATATACCTACTTGTACAAATCGACTTTCGTGATATGTCCTTTTATATAATTCTTACTCTTTGCAGAATCTATCCTCATATAACACTTTATTCGCATCTTAGCAATACCAATAAGTTTCGGCGGCATTCCTCGAATCTTTTGTAGCGAACTACTCCAGAAATAGAATTCCATTTTCTTTGATGATTAATTGTACCCAAAAAATCACTTTCGGAAAACTTATTAAAACAACAACTTTAGAACGTTCTTCAGAGCTTACAGAAAAATAGTTTGCACCTTTCTTTGTTAACTCTGATGTAAATATAATATAACTTTTTAATAAAGCAAGAAATATAAGGATTTAAAAATCAACAAGATATAAACCTAGGTTATTAACAATTGTGCATAACTAAAAAAGTCCTACAATATTGCAGGACTTTTTTGAACTATACTTTTGGAAAAAATTATCTGATTCTTCTTTCCTTGATTCTTGCTTTCTTACCAGTAAGACCTCTAAAGTAGAAGATACGTGCTCTACGTACTTTACCTCTTTTGTTTACTTCGATTTTTTGAAGTGCTGGTAAATTCACTGGGAATATACGCTCTACTCCAACTGTTCCAGACATTTTTCTGATGGTAAATGTTTCAGATGATCCAGAACCTCTACGCTGAATTACAACGCCTCTAAAGAACTGTGTACGCGTCTTACTACCTTCTTTAATTTCGTAGTATACTGTGATAGTATCTCCCGCTCCGAACTCAGGAAATTCATTTTTTGTTACAAATTCGTCTTGTACAAATTTAATTAAAGCTTCCATTTTTAACTTTTCTTAAAGATTAATTCAAACTAACATTCACGTCTATCGCCAGAGGTTAATCCGAAATCGAGTGCAAAAATAAACATTTCTTGGAAATGTACAATTGTTTTGGGGGATTTTTTGGTTGGGTGTTAGGTCGCTTCGCTCTTGTTTATTTGTTTTTTGTTGATTCGTTAATTTGTTTTTTTGCTGACAACTAACAATCTAAGAGTAAAGATAGTTTGAAAATAAATTGTAGCGAATAATAAAAACTATGCTTTTCAAAGTAAAAATTTACACATTCAAGATACAGATTGCTTCACTACGTTCCTTGACGTTTCAATGTGTCTAAAAGCGAAGCGATCTTGTTTCTAAAAGCGATAGCGATCCAAAAGCGAAGCGCGTCTAATAATTTATCAATGTACCAATTTGAAAATGTACTAATGTAGCAATGCCATCAAATAATACTCACAAACTCACCAACTACAATACTAAAATACCAAGAGCGTTATCGATACCAAAGCGAAGCGTGTCTAACAGGCGAAGCCGATACTAACAGTCTAAGAGCAAAGCAAGTCTGATAATTCATCAATATACCAATTTGAAAATGTACTAATGTATCAATGCCATCAAATAATACTCACAAACTCACCAACTACAATACTAAAATACCAAGAGCGTTAGCGATACTAAAGCGAAGCGTGTCTAATAGGCGAAGCCGATACTAACAATCCAATGAGCAAAGCAAGTCTAATAATTCATCAATATACCAATTTGAAAATGTACTAATGTATCAATGCCATCAAATAATACTCACAAACTCACCAACTACAATACTAAAATACCAAGAGCGTTAGCGATACTAAAGCGAAGCGTGTCTAATAGTCGAAGCCGATACTAACAATCTAAGAGCGAAGCAAGTCTAAGACTCCTCATCTAACAAATCCGGACGCAGCTTCTTCGTGCGTTCATAGGCTTGTTCTTCGCGCCAAGCTTCTATTTTTGGAAAGTTTCCCGATAACAATACTTCTGGCACTTCCCAATCGTTGTATTTTGCGGGACGTGTGTATACGGGCGGTGCTAATAAATTGTCTTGAAAGGAATCGGTAAGGGCAGAAGTTTCATTGCCTAACACACCTGGAATTAATCTGATGATGGAATCACACAATACCGCAGCACCTAATTCTCCTCCCGAAAGTACATAATCGCCAATAGAAATTTCTCTGGTAATAAAATGATCGCGCACACGCTGATCGACACCTTTATAATGTCCACACAAAATAATAATGTTTCCTTTGAGCGAAAGTTCATTGGCAATACCTTGATTTAAAGTTTTTCCATCCGGTGTCATATAAATGACTTCATCATAGTCGCGTTGCGATTTTAAATCAGACAAACAACGATCTATCGGACCAACCATCATCACCATACCCGCGCCGCCGCCAAATTGGTAATCGTCAATCGATTTGTAATTATCAGTAGCGTAATCGCGTAAATTATGCAGATGAATTTCCACAATACCTTTATCGATTGCTCTTTTTAAAATAGAAGCTTCAAATGGACTTTTTAATAAGTCAGGAACTACGGAAATGATATCAATACGCATTACTTGGCAGCGTTAGTTTTGTTTTTGTTAATCTCGTCTTGCAGTTTTCTACGAACTAGCTGTTCACGCTCTAAAGCACGTTTTCTGTGCTCTTCAAATTCATGTTCGGTTTCCGCTAATTTTATTTTAGCCGATTTGGTGATGGCATTGCTCGCTTTGAATCTGTAGGTGAAAAATAACCATAAAATTGCCAATACGCCAATAATTCCCCACATCAACGATTGATAATTACCTTTACTCAATTGCAAACCGAACAGAGAAATACTGTCTTTTTCTGTGTTTAAATCTTCTATTTTTTGGTTTACTGTCGCTAAGTCAGCTTTCAAATTTTCAATCTCAACTTGTTGTGTGTTTACTTTTGCCACTTCCGTAGAAAAATCTTTTTGAATGGCGTTGATAGAGTCGGCTACATTCTTTTGTAACTTCTCGATCCAATTGCGCTTCACCACTTTATAATCCTGATACTTGTTAGAGTTTTTCAGTATAAACTCGAATTGTTCAGAGATGGTTCCGTCTTTTAATTGAAATTTGGCATTTTTGGCTACATTTTGTGCATTTGCAAAAAGCGAGAAACATAGCGCCAATACTGGGAATAGGTGTTTCACTTTCATCTTCTTTTCATGTTTTAATAAGCGTTGACAAATAAACGAAGATATTTTTATTTATTGTATGAATTTTTAAATAAAAAAAGACTGCCTGAAAAGTGTGAATTTCGTCAAACCGAACTCTTGTGCTGAACTTGATTCAGTATGATTCGGTTTCCCATAAAGATTTAAAATCATCGTGATGAGATTCTGGGTCAAGCCTAGAATGACGTTTATTCAATTTTCAGACAGTTTCTATACTATATATGTAACGGTCTTCTCTTAGTAATAGGTAAAGCGTCTTACTTTTGAAATATATTTCGCCAATCGCATTACTTGGTGTGAATAGCCATATTCATTGTCGTACCATACATATAAGATGATATTTTTTCCGTCTTCGCGAACAATAGTTGCTTTGCTATCAAAAATGGATGGCGCTGATGAACCTACGATATCCGAAGAAACCAATTCGTCATTCAATTCGTATTTAATTTGTTCTACCAAATCACCTTCTAAGGCATATTTTTTTATGATTGTGTTGACACCTTCCAACGAAGTCGCATTTTCAACTTCCAAGTTCAAAATCGCCAAAGAACCGTTTGGCACTGGAACACGAATCGCGTTTGAAGTCAATTTACCTTCTAATGTTGGCAATGCTTTTGAAACCGCTTTTCCAGCGCCAGTTTCGGTGATAACCATGTTTAAAGCAGCTGCTCTACCACGACGGTATTTTTTGTGCATATTATCTACCAAATTCTGATCGTTGGTATAAGCGTGAATGGTTTCTAAGTGTCCGTGATTCAATCCGAAAGAATTTTCAATTACCTTTAAAACTGGTGTAATGGCGTTTGTAGTACACGAAGCTGCTGACCAAACCTTCACTTCATCTGGGTTATGCTCTTTGTGGTTGACACCATATACAATATTTGGAACACCTTTTCCTGGCGCAGTTAATAATACTTTGTCTGCACCGTTTGGCACTAAATGTCTTTCCAAAGCTTCTTTATCTCTAAAAGCACCTGTATTGTCGATGATTAATGCATCGTTGATGCCATAGTCAGTATAATCAATTTCTTCTGGACCGTTCGCAGCAATAATGTGAACCGTAGTTCCGTTGATGATTAAGGCTGAATTTTTCACGTCAATACCAACCGTTCCTGGGAAATCGCCATGAACAGAATCGTTGCGTAATAACGAAGCTCTTTTTTCTAGCACTGTTCCATCAATCTTTCCGCGGGTTACAATGGCTCGTAAACGCAACTGACTTCCACGACCTGTGCGAACCATGAGTTCTCTCGCTAACAAGCGTCCGATACGACCAAAACCGTATAAAACGACATCTTTTGGTGTGATTTCAGAAGATTTTTTGGCATCACTCAATTTATCAATCACAAACGAAGTAGCGTTTGCATACTGATTGTCTTCTAAATGATACTCATAGGTTAATTTTCCAATATCAATCTTAGATGGTGGAATATCAATTTTAGCAATTGCCTGTGCAATCTCTACCGTATCAAAAATTGAGATCGGTTTTTGAACAAATTGACCTGCATATTCGTGAAGATTCAAAATTTCACTAACATTTCTGTCAATCAGTTGATTTCTAAAAAGAACCAATTCAATCGATTTATCATACCATAAATCGCTTACATTCTTAATAAATTCAACAGTAGCACGGCGTCTATCCGCTTGAAAGGTGAGTTCCTTTTCGTAGATTTCATTAAAACTCATAGTCGTACGTTTGTATAGTTGTGTTTACAATTTGGCGCAAAAGTATACAATTTCAAACGTTTTCGTAAATAAATAAAAAAGTTTTTTTGATAGGTTTTTCACAGAAAGATTTCACAGTTCACAACTAATACCAACGCTACTAGAAAATACAATTAAAGATTGAGGAAATTAAAAAAGCGAGGCACTTTAGAGGTGTCTCGCTTTTCAACTATATATAGATGGCACTTTTTATCTGTTGTAGATAAAACGCTCGATTTGCCCTTCTCTATTTGCAAAGGTTAAGGTTTTTATCTCATCTTCACCGTATTCGTCAATAAAACCTTGAAATGCTTGTGCAGATTGTATTTTCATTCCATTGACTTTCAGTAGAATGTACCCTGGATATATGCCAGTATCGCTAAAGTCACCAGAACTTTTTGTGACTAACAATCCGTACTCTGTATCATATCTAGCAGCTTCGCTAGCACTCATACTTTTCAATTGCAATTCTTTTAATTGTACGGTAACTTGCTTTTCTTTTGATAATGAAACAGGGAATGTTTTGTATTCCTCATTTCGTAACACAGTTACATTAATAACATCACCAGGTCTTTTTGAGCTTAGATATCCAGATAAATCTGAGAATTTAGAAATGTCAACATCATCCAATTTTTTGATAATATCTCCACTTTCAATTCCAGCCAAACCAGCGCCCGATTTTTCATCAACATCTACAATATATACTCCATTTACCTCATTCAGTCCATTTTCAATAGCATATTTAGAATTTCTTCTTAAAGGATAAATTCCCAATAAACCTTTTTGCACATCGCCAAATTCTAATAAATCTGCTACAATTTTTTGTGCAATATTACTTGGAACTGCGAATGAATATCCAATATATGATCCAGTTTGAGAAGTAATTGCGGTGTTGATTCCGATCAACTCACCATTTGTGTTGACTAATGCACCACCAGAGTTTCCTGGGTTTACAGCGGCATCTGTTTGAATAAAAGATTGTCTTAAATTATCGCCTTCATCCAAATCTCTTCCTTTGGCACTAATAATTCCCGCAGTTACGGTAGAAGTCAAGTTAAAAGGATTTCCAACGGCTAAAACCCATTCTCCAATTTTAGCATTATCGGAATTTCCAAAAGAAATATAAGGCAACTCTTCTTCAGCTTCAATTTTCAATAGAGCAATGTCCATACTTGGATCAGTTCCAATCAACTTAGCGACATAATTTTTATTATTATTTAAGGTAACTTGAATTTCGTTAGAACCTTTAATTACGTGGTTATTCGTTACAATATGTCCATCAGGAGTAATAATGACACCAGAACCAGTTCCGATTTGCGTTTGCTGTCTCGTTCGTCCATTATATAAGTCCCAAATGCTTCTTGGACCATTCGTCGTAATTTTATTTTTAACGTGAACAACCGCATGTACCGTTTTCTCAGCAGCTATGGTAAAATCAATACCAGCGGTGGCGGCTTCTGAGGTTTTTTCTTTCGGAGTATTTGTTAGATTGGCAGGAATATAGGACGTATTTTCAAAAACTGAAGCTTGTTCAACTTTTTCAGGGGATTCTGAAAAAAATTTATAAGCTCCCACACTAATTACGCCTCCCAATACAGAAACTAATAGTAGACTTGCAAATTTTTTCATATTTAGTTATTTATTTTGTTAATTTTTATCAATTTCATTACTGTATCTGTCGTATTTTAACACTTAAAATTACATATTTATTGTAGTCACATTTTAACTTTAACGACACTTTAACACGGTAGCGAAATCAATACTTTATTCGTACTTTTGTCGATAGCAAATTGATGAAATGATACTATCTTTTTACAAATATCAAGGAACGGGAAATGACTTTGTGCTCATTGACAACCGACAACTACTATTTCCCAAAAATGGTACCAAACTTGTGAAACATCTATGTGATCGAAAATTTGGGATTGGAGCGGACGGTTTGATTCTTTTAGAAGATGATGATGTATACGATTTTAAAATGGTCTATTATAATGCGGATGGAAATGAAAGTTCCATGTGTGGGAATGGCGGTCGCTGTATTGTCGCTTTCGCGAATTACCTTAGCGTAATTCAACAAGAAACTACTTTTATGGCGATAGACGGAAAGCATTATGCAACGATTGAAGGTGATGTGGTCAATCTACAAATGAAAGATGTTCCCGCCATAGAGCGACATGAAAGCCATGTATTTTTAGATACAGGATCACCGCATCATGTCACTTTTACAGACAATCTAAGTCAACTTGACATACAAACAGAAGGCGCCGCCATTCGGTATGGCGCTCCGTATTTTGAAGAAGGTGCCAATGTGAACTTTGTAAAAAAACTTTCAGATACTGAATTCAGAGTCCGCACTTATGAAAGAGGCGTAGAAGATGAAACACTTTCGTGTGGAACTGGCGTAACTGCAGTCGCTTTGGCAATGCATCATCTTGAAGAAACGCAGGAAAATACAGTTACATTGCATGTGGAAGGTGGCACCCTAGAAGTATCTTTTGAACACGATGAAACTGTATATAAAAATATCTTTCTAAAAGGAAAAGCAACACAAGTATTTAAAGGTCAATTTGTATGCTAACACTCACAGGCGAAAAATTATTTTTACGAGCACTCGAACCAGAAGATCTGGATTTTATTTACGAAATAGAAAACGACGAAACTATTTGGGAAATCAGCGCGACACAAACACCGTATTCTAGATTTCTGATCAAGCAGTATTTAGAAAATGCACATCAAGATATTTATGAAGCAAAACAACTGCGTTTGGTGATGGTGAGCAATAAAAAGGAAAATATAGGTTTGATTGATTTATTCGAGTTTGATCCTAAAAACAAACGTGTCGGCGTCGGATTGTTAATCGCAAAGAAAGAATTTCGCCATAAAGGCTATGGAAGAGAAGCGTTGGAATTAATCTGTAAGTTTGCATTCAAACATTTACAAGTGCATCAACTCTTTGCCAATATTGGAGAAGATAACGAAGCGAGCATTCATCTGTTTGAAAGTTTAGGTTTTCAAAAAGCAGGTGTCAAAAAAGATTGGACCTTTGTCGATGGTGAATTTAAAAATGAATTACTGTATCAAAAATTGAATTAAATGTACATACGAAAAATATTAGTCGGAATTTTAATTATAGGTATTTTGGTTGGTTGCTATATAATGTACAATATTACCCAAACGATTTTTAAACCTATTACAGCTTTCAATAATGAAGTGGCATATATTTATCTCGATTCAGATGCTAATTTTACAGATGTGAGAAATGAAATTGAACCTTTGGTGAATGATATCATATCTTTTGAAACATTGGCAAAGAAAATAGGCTACATAGAACGTGTAAAAGGCGGGAAATATACGATCCGAAAAGGAATGAATAGCAATGACATCATTCAAACCTTGCTCGCAAATAGTACTTGGGTAGCGGTTGTAATTCCTCCAAATAAAACTACAGAAGAACTTTCTAAAATCATTTCAGATCAGATAGAAGCTGAAGAAGACGATGTGTATCCAATTTTAAAAGATTCTACAACATTTAAAGAATTAAACATAGAAAAGTCAACATTAGGAGCGATTCTTGAACCAAGTACATACCTTATGCCTTGGAATACGTCCGCAGAAGATTTTCGATCACGAATCGTATCCATTACTAAAAAAAGAAGCGAAAACTAATGAAGAAACTCTGTAGTGCATTCTTTTTTCTTTTCTCGGCACAGCTTCTTTTTGGACAATTGACACCACCTGATTTTTTCAAAGCTTCGGATACGCTGCACAAGCCACGACGCAATTTTGTCGTCATTTCAGAAGCATCTTTGGCAACTGCTACACTGATTGGTTTGGACCGAATTTGGTATGCAGATTTTCCACGTTCATCCTTTCAATTTATCAATGACAATAACGAATGGTTGCAAATGGACAAAGCAGGACACGTTTTTGCGTCGTATTACGTTGGAAACATTGGCGCAAAGGTGTTGAATTGGAGCGGTGTTTCTAAAAAAGATCAATTGATTTATGGAGCTACGCTCGGATTTGGTTTTTTAACCGCGGTAGAAATCATGGATGGTTTTTCAGCAGAATGGGGCGCTTCTTGGGGAGATGTCTTGGCAAACGGATTGGGAACAGGTCTCTATGTAGGACAAGAATTATTGTGGAACGAACAACGCATCAAATTAAAATATTCTTTCCATCGAACACGCTTTGCAGAATTACGTCCAAGCAAACTTGGAAGTGGATTTTTAGAAGAAAGTTTAAAAGACTACAACGGACAAACCTATTGGCTCAGTGCCAACGTGCATTCCTTCTTTAAGCAGAGCAAAATTCCAAAATGGTTCAACGTTGCTTTTGGCTACGGAGCCGACGGATTAATCGCAGGAACAACCGAAACGCAGCGTGAAATTTTACCAGAACTAAAACGTTTTCGGCAGTTTTATTTCAGTATTGACATTGATTTAACAAAAATAGAGACAAATTCTAAGTTTTTGAATAGTATTTTTAGTGTGATCAATTTCATCAAAATTCCCGCTCCAACATTGGAAATCAATAGTTTAGGTAAATTGAAGTTTCACGCTATCTACTTTTAACAGCATTTTAACAAAAAAATTTGGTTTTTAGAAAAAGTGTCGTATATTTGCACGCTGAAATTTCAGGCTAAATCCTCGGATTCGTAAGTCTTGAAGAAATCAAATTTTATGGGAAAAAGAGCAACGAAAATTTCAATTTTAGTAGCTATTTTAACATTCGTAAGTTTAGGTTTCACTTCCACAAAAGAAACCAACGTTCTTAAAAATCATAACAAATACATGTCATCTGAGCTGTTTACAGTAAACCCCATAGATGACGACTACTTCGAGGAAGCGCCAATTCCGTTTACAGGACAAAGTTATTTGGGCTTTAAAGAAGCAGTAGCATTCAAAGAATCTCAGGGAAATTACTTTGTGGTAAATACCTTAGGTTATCTCGGAAAGTATCAATTTGGAAAAGAAACTTTAGAAATGATCGGAATTTATAATCCGCAAGCATTCTTAAACAACCCAAGATTACAAGAGAAAGCCTTC
Source organism: Bacteroidota bacterium (assembly GCA_039026955.1). Taxonomy (GTDB): domain Bacteria; phylum Bacteroidota; class Bacteroidia; order Flavobacteriales; family Flavobacteriaceae; genus Kordia. The sequence goes on along the minus strand of JBCCLH010000010.1, from coordinate 111,216 downwards.
GAAGCAAATGCCTCAAGAAATAAGTGGATTCTTAGAAAGGACATTCAACGCTCTGTTGGGAAGCGAATCAACGGTGTAGTAGTGACTGAGTCAGGAATTTTGGCTGCAGCACACTTAGCTGGCCCAGGAAGCGTAAAGAAGTATTTACGAAGCGGTGGAAAACAAGGATTTTCAGACGCTTACGGTACGACAGTGAAATATTATATGAAGCGATTTGCTGGATATGATGTTTCTTCTATCAAAGCCGACAAAAAGGCAAAAGCACGAGTGTAAAAACTCACTATTGGTTAACATTATATGAAAAAAAACCTCAGTATAGAAATATGCTGAGGTTTTTTGTTTTTTATGAAGTTGAGGTTGAATTTGAACTCGAATTTGAAGTTGAAACTATTTCTAAGGAAAAAAGCTTTCAATATTATAAAAGCAAAGTGTTTCTTAGTGCTTCTCGATAGATCCTGAATCAAGTTCAAGACACTCGCAGTGACGTTTGTAAATCGAAATTGTTGATACGCCGAACGTCAGTTCGAGTGGCGAATCTGTGATTCGTTGTATCGAGAACTACTTTGAAGCAATTATCTTTCATAGTACCTCTCAATACATTTTTTCTTCATTATATCTCGAAAAAACACTCCGAAGTGACGCTTTTTTAATGTAACAATTTGAAAATTTGAAAATGTACCAATGCTTATTTCAAAGACTAATCCTACTTTGATTTTGACAGATTGCCACGACTCTGTCTCGCAATGACGAATCAAAAATTTTATCAAAATCCCTTGCTTTCGTCATAGAAATCGAAATGATTTTTTTAATGTATCAATTCTGTAAAAAGAAAATCACGAACTTAAACATTAATATGTAAAAATAGATTAAGTCTAAAAGCGAAGCGCTCTAACAGCGAAGCGGTCTAATATCTAACAGCGCCAGCGGTCTAAACATCTAAAACAAACATCGCCGGTCGCTTATGAAAACTAACCGAAGCTCTTTTCCACTCACTAATCGTCATGGTTTTAATGTATTCTGTAGGAAGTGTAATGTCGCACGCCACACACAAACGCATATTTCCCGAAAGTGTAGAAGTTAAATCTGCCATCAATTTGTCGTTACGATACGGTGTTTCAATAAATGCCTGCGATTGTTGTAAATCTCGCGCACGTTTTTCCAATTGTTTGATAGCGCGTTTGCGTTCGTCTTTATCAATCGGTAAATAACCGTTAAATGCAAAATTTTGTCCATTCATGCCTGAAGCCATCATGGCTAGCAAAATAGACGACGGACCGACAAGCGGCACAACACGAATTCCTTTTTCGTGTGCTATTTTTACAATCTCCGCACCAGGATCTGCCACACCTGGAGAACCTGCCTCTGATAATAAACCTACATTTTTTCCTTGAAAAATAGCTTCCAAAAATGCAGGTAACTCTATGTCTTGCGTGTATTTGTTCAATACATATAATTCTAACAAAGGTTGTACTTTTTTGGGTGTAATTTTTTTGATGAAGCGACGTGCTGTTTTTTCATTCTCAACAATAAAATGATTCGTGGCTTCAATGACTTTTTTTACGGATAACGGTAATACTTCTAAAGGCTCATTTTCGCCCAAAGTTGTAGGAATCAAATATAAAATTCCGTTTGGCGGTTGCATAGGTTGGAAGTTTGTTTATTTACAAATAAAACTAATTTTTAACTAATTTATGATAGGAAACCGCATCATTCTTAGAAATAATTTGAACAATGTAGATTCCGCTTTTCAATTGTTGGGTATTTATTTTTTGATTTTCTATCGTAATTTTGGTGGTGGAAACGATTTGTCCGCTTAGCGAATTGATGATAACTTCTTCAATTTCAATTGCTGCATTTTGATTGCTAATCTGAAAATGATCGTTTGTCGGATTCGGATACAGTTGATAATTTGTCTGCAATGTATTTTCATCAACACTCAACGACGGATCGTATACTTGGTAAATGTTGCCATCTAACAATCCTGCTGCAAAGAGTTCTTTATTCACATTTTCACCAAACGTAGAAATTTCCCCAACGGTATTACTGTAAAAAAACATATCCCACGGATTCACTGATCCTGGACGTAACGCACCTAATTCATTACTGCAATAATCAGCAAAAATATACCAACCTTGTAACGAAGGATATTCGGTTCCTCTGTAGCGATAACCGCCTGTAATGGAACATCGAAATGGAGTTCCGCCATAGTCGTATTCTGCAACAGGAAAGGTAGTTGTATCTGCAGAAGGACAACCTGTAGTGTCAAACGTGGCATTTCCTTCATAACAACGCCAACCAAAATTATAGCCTACATTCATCATCGGCACTTGGTTGATTTCCTCTTTATTGCTTTGTCCAACATCGCCTATCCATAAATCGTTGGTATCGCGATCAATGGAAATTCTCCACGGATTTCGAAGTCCATACGCCCAAATTTCATCCAAAACCGCAGCATCTCCTACAAACGGATTGGTAGGAGGAATGGTATATCCGGAAGCGCCACTTACGTCAATGCGTAAAATTTTCCCTAAAAATGATTGTAAATTTTGAGAAAAGTTTTGCGGATCGCCCGCGCTGCCACCATCGCCTAAAGCAATATACAAATAACCATCGGCACCAAAAGTCAACGCGCCACCATTGTGATTGGCGTATGGTTGTGTGACTGTTAGTAGAATTTCTTCAGAAGTATCATCGGCAATATCAGGGTTGGACGAAGTAGTAAATCTAGCAATGACGGTATCGCCGCTATTGTTGATATAATTTACATAAAAACGATTGTTAGTTGCGTAATTCGGATCGAATGCCAAACCGAGCAAACCTTGTTCGTTTCCTGTAGAACGTATACGTGCATCAATATCTAAAAAAGGTGTTGCGTTGGTGTTTCCTTGATCGTCTAGAATCTTAATAACGCCGTCTTGTTCCACAATAAATAAGCGTGAATCATTGGCATGTTGAATATCGACAGGTCTGTTAAATCCGCTCGCAAAGGGTAACAAGTCTACAGATTGAGCACATACAATGAGCGGAAAGAGCAATATAAATGCTAGGTGTATTTTTCTTTTCATGGCTAAGTAGGTTGGCAATTTTTTAGTAAGATACAAAAAATCGTCTTTACTTTTTGACCAAGAATTGTTTACGAAATTTTTTCAGCAAAGATGGAACAAGCTTCATCAAGCATTTGATATACATTTTCAAAACCTTGATCGCCGCCGTAATATGGATCGGGAACTTCTGCGTTAGAATTTGGCGAAATTTGATTTAAAATCATGTGTACTTTAGCACGATCTTCTTGATTTTCAGCGAGTCGAATAATATTATCGTAATTGGATTGATCCATCGCAAAGATGAAATCAAACGTTTGAAAATCGTTTTTAACGAACTTTCTTGATCTTTGGTAGGTAATGTCTATCCCGTGTGCTTTTGCGGTCTTGATGGAGCGTCTGTCAGGAAGTTCTCCATCATGATAGCCAGAAGTACCTGCTGAATCCACCATAAATTTCGTAGGATCAAGTTTGGATGCTAGAATTCCTTCCGCTAAAGGAGATCGACAAATATTTCCTAAGCAAACCATTAAAATTTTAGTCTTCATTGGATGAAATTTACAATGAAAGTTTCTTCGTTAAGTCTTCAACGTATTTTCTAAATTGCTTATCGGTAGAGGATAAGTTGTCCACAGTTTTACAAGCGTGCAATACGGTAGCATGATCGCGCTTTCCAATTTGAGAGCCGATGCTGGCCAACGAAGCTTTTGTGAATTTCTTAGCAAAAAACATAGCTAATTGTCTCGCTTGTACAATATGACGCTTTCGTGTTTTTGATTGCAAGGTAGAAACATCCATTTGAAAATAATCGGAAACTACCTTTTGGATGTAATCGATAGACACTTCTCGCTTGGTATTCTTTACAAATTTTTCTACAACTTGCTTTGCCAAATCGATCGTGACTTCTTTTTTATTGAAAGAAGATTGCGCAATCAATGAAATGATAGCACCTTCTAACTCACGAACATTCGTTTTGATATTTTTAGCAACATATTCTACAATATCGTTTGGCATTTCTACACCATCGCGATACAATTTATTCTTTAGAATGGAAACGCGTGTTTCAAAATCTGGAGTTTGCAATTCGGCAGAAAGTCCCCATTTAAAGCGAGATAACAAGCGTTGCTCAATATCTTGCATGTCAACAGGCGCTTTGTCAGACGTCAGAATCACTTGCTTTCCATTTTGGTGTAAGTGATTGAAAATGTGGAAAAATACATCTTGCGTTCCTGACTTTCCAGAGAAGAATTGCACATCATCAATAATTAGCACATCAATCAATTGATAGAAGTGGATGAAATCATTTCGTGTATTTTTCTTTACGGATTCTATGTATTGTTGTGTAAATTTCTCAGCAGAGATGTACAACACTGTTTTTTCTGGATATTTATCTTTAATTTCTACACCAATAGCGTGTGCAATGTGTGTCTTTCCCAATCCAACACCACCAAAAATCAACAGAGGATTAAAAGAAGTGCCTCCCGGTTTATTGGCCACAGCCATTCCTGCAGAACGCGCCAAACGATTGGAATCACCTTCCAAAAAATTATCAAAATTATAATTTGGATTCAACTGTGATTCAATCTTCACATTGCGAATGCCTGGAATGATAAAAGGATTCTTTAATTCAGGACTTTTATTTTTGATAGGAACATCAATTTCCTGTGCTTTCACATTACTGCGATTGGCACTTGGAATTTTTTCAGTAAATGGCTTTTTGTTGCCATACGTATTTTCCATCTTAATAATGTATACCAAACGCGCCGTATTTCCCAACTCTTTCACTAAAGCTACTTTCAATAACTTTACATAATGCTCTTCGAGCCACTCATAAAAAAACTTACTAGGAACTTGAATGCTTAACGCTTTATTTGTTAACTTTACTGGCTTTATAGGTTCAAACCAAGTCTTATATGCTTGTGGCTGAATGTTGTCTTTTATGAAAGACAGACAGTTATCCCATACTGATTGCGCAGTTACATTCATTTATTATCGTTAAAAGTGTTATTCTTAGGTTAGGAAAAAAAGAAAATTCGGGGTTTTCTCCTTTATTTTTTAGCGTGAACAAATATGTGAAAAAAAAAGTAAAAAAAAAATTTGATCTCTATTGAATTTCTTGAAATTTTTTCGCATGATTGGAAACAATTTCTTTACAATTCGTTAACATAATTAAATATACAAATAAAACTTTGAGAAGTCACGAAATTAAAACAAGAATCCGCTATGGCGAAACCGATCAAATGGGTGTTGTGTATCATGGCAATTATGTCCAGTTTATAGAGATGGGGCGGACTGAGTGGCTACGTGCCCTGGGAATCTCCTACAAAGAAATGGAAGAAATGGGCGTGATGCTTCCCGTAATTTCTATTCAGATTAATTATAAAAAATCAGCCTTTTATGACGAGGTTTTGACGGTGCAAACTACGCTAAAAAAGTTACCGTCTGTTAAGATCGAATTTGATTATGTGATTTTGAATGAAAGTAAGGAAATTATTACAGAAGCAAACACGGTTTTAGCATTTATAAACATGGAAAATAAGCGACCTATGAAATGTCCTGCGCATTTGCTCGAAAAATTATCGACGATTGACTTCGATTCGTGATAAATTTCATTAAAGCAACTTTGATTTTATTAATTTAAATGTTTACTAAAAATGTAAACTTTTGTGTAAAAATTTCCTAAAACCGTAAAAAAATCGTACATTTGGTTATGGTACTCATTGATACTTCGACAGGAACAAAATATCAAGTAGAAATACAGTTAGTATCTTCAAAAGATTATCAAAAGATTACTAAAGCGCGATACTTTTTTGACTGGAAACAAGAAAAAAATTTTGAAGTATACAAATTGCAGCTATTGCATTCGGATGATATTTTAGGATTGATATCTTTACAACGAATCCCTCAAGAATGGAGAATACACATACGACTGCTTACCGTATCTTTTGAAAATCGCGGAAAAAATAAAAAATTTAAAAACATTGCAGGGAATTTAATTGCACACGCTGCCAAAATTGCCACCTTTGAGTATGCCGAACTTGCCTGTGTTTCACTGCGTCCCAAAACGGAAATTGCGCAACATTATATCACTACCTATAATATGACAGCGACAGGTTTTACGTTAAGTATTGAAATGCCTGAGATTATGAATTTAATTAACAGATTTGATCATGACTGAAGAAAATATACATTATAATATAGATCCTGAGTTTGGTGTAGAAAGCAGGTATCCTTCTGACTCAGCATATGCTACAGAAGCTGCGGCTTTGATGGAAGCGCGTTTGCAACGGATGAAAGGTTTATCTAAAGATCAAGTTATTCGTGCGAAGCTTTTGCAATTAAAATTGAAAATGGAAGCGTTTATAGCGCAATCTGTTAATGATTCTAAAGATTCTTTTTCTTCTTTTTTGAAAACATATATTGATATCATTTACAATAAAAGAGCTGTATTTGCGAAGGATATTGGTACCACGCCTGTCATGCTGAGCCAAGTTATCAATAAACATCGTGCGCCCAAAGATGCGTTTATCTTAAAATTGATGATTCACTCGGAGCGTATTTATGAAAATGTATGTGCTTTTCCCAAAGAACTTTGGTATAAGGTATATTTTCATGAGAAATTATGTACTATACTTTCTATGAATGCGCAACAATTATCATCGCTTGAAAGAGAAGTGGTTGTTAGTGAGCCGATTGCGAAGTATTTGAAAAGAAGCAATACATCAACTAAGTAATATTTATCACTAGATAGGAGGAAAGACAATTGATCAAAATAAAGTATATTTAAGAGTTATTAACTTTTAAACCTTATCTAATGAAAACCATTGAAAATTTAGTAAACGCAGGATTGCTTCAAAAAGTAGCTGCCAATAAATTACACAGCATTCGCGGAGGTGAAACTACTGAAAATGAGGAAACAACAGAAACTACCGTAACAGAAACTACCCGTGTGGTGAAAGTGACAATTTCAAATATAGACAGTGTGCTTTCTCTAATACGTTAATCTTATAAAGAATAAAGACAGCAAAAGCGAAAAAGTTTTTGTTGTCTTTTTGATGCTACTTACTTGTTATTAATTTAACCTAAAATAATTGTCAGATACTGAGAAAATAAATCTTGAATCATTTTGGATACAGTTAGAATACAGACTTTGTGAAGAATTTTCAAATTCTGATGATGCTACACTTAAAAACTTTTGGTGTGATGGAATTTATGTGCATCCAACAGATAATTAATTGACTAAAAAATATGTGAATGATCATCGTAAAATTATAGCAAAAGTCTGGCTTGGTGAAACAGGACAAGTTGCTTACAATGCGACGGTTTACTTTGGTAGAAAATCTTTAAGTAGATACGCAAGAGGATTAAATATTTTAGAATATATTCCTGCGATTGACTCAGAAAAAGAATGGATTATGATTGATGTTGAAAACAAAACAATTGAAATCTTTTTGGATTGATCTACGAATTCACTCCACTTCCTCAATCCCAATTTCATACATATTTGTAAACAACTCAAAAATCTTTGCTGCTTCTTTTTGACGAACGGAAATCGCAATACGACAATCCAATTCTAGTTTTTGAGCAATAATCTTTAAGTTACGCTCTTTGATGACGCGCATGACTTTGTTCATATTCTTATAATCGAAGATGAGCAAGTAGTCAATGTTGATGGTCTTTTCTACAATGTCAGCTGCTTCTAGTGCTAATTGTGCTCCTGTTCGATATGCGTTGATCAATCCGCCTACGCCTAATTTCGTTCCTCCAAAATACCGAACAACGACAATTAAAATATTCGTCACATCAAACGATTGAATTTGTCCATAAATCGGCATGCCCGCACTGTTAGAAGGTTCGCCATCGTCATTGGCACGAAAACGAAACGGTTTACTTTTACCCAATTGCCACGCATAACACCAATGTCGTGCCGAGTGATGACTTTTCTTCAAAGCTTCCAAGTGTTGTTTGATTTCTACTTCATTCGCAACAGGAAATGCATAACCGAAAAACTTGCTGTTTCGGTCCTTAAACAATACTTCTTCCGAAGGTATTTCAATGGTTTTGTAGGTATCTTTAATGTCCAATAGTTGTGATTTAATTATGCGTTTGGATAGCCATATTGTCTAAAAGTAAGATTTATTCTTCCTTCAGAACACGATGGATCTACAGGCAAACTATGTTCATATCGTTCTTGACAATGTTCGCCCATGATCAGCATGCTGCCTTCTTGTAATCGTATTTCGTGCACTTGCAAGCTTTCTTTTTCTCTTAAATAAAATGGTCTTTCCGCGCCAATACTTAATGACGGAATAGTAGTCGTGTCGCCAAATGCTGGAAAATCCGAATGATAGGTGACGCCCGAATTCCCGTCAGGATAATAAATACAAACACAAACTCCAAATGATAGTCCTGTAAATGCTTCTACCTTCTTTTTTATGGTATACAATTCCTCAGACCAAATTGCTGTTTTCCCCCATATTTCTTCGGGAAATACATTGTTTGTATATAACTTTTCATCAACAAACATTATTTTTTCGGTTGCATCAGGTGCAATTTTTAACGTTTGTTTTGCGATGTTGTATTCGGAAATTAATTGTTTGTAAAGTTGTGCTGTCGTTTCTTTTGATAAAAAATCTTCAACATATAGTGCAGAACAGTTCACAGGTAATTGTATCGGTTTTTTCATGATCAATCTAGCTTTTTTGGATGTCCGGAAAGCTCCGTGTCAATTCTCCAAACTTCTTCGTAAATCGACGCATAATCAATCACTACTTGAAACGGATATTGCTCTTCATTGGTCAAACCTAGCGATTCTTGTATGACTGGCATTTTATTTATTTTAAAAGCATACGTAAACATAATTTGTTTTTCATTAGGCGATAAGGTGCTGCCTTCTGCCAAAGAAGATGTTTTTGTAAAGCTACCCAATTCAAATACTTTAGGATGTACTTGCTCAAAATATTTTTCAAAGTCTAGATCGTAGCTCTTTTTTCCATCCAAAATCTCAGCTTTGTTGATAATTGCGGGTCCAATGCCTTTATTTTCAATGATAAACGAATAATACACTAAAGAATCTTGATGTGTAATTTCAGTACTAGTAGATAATCGTGGCGTGACGGATAATCTGCTTTGCTCGTGAATGATGTTGGTTTGATAAATAAAAATAATGAGTGTCATAATTCCAACGAGTGTCGCAATGATCGCCAGAAATCGTTCACTGTTGAAACGTTTCGATTTTTTTCCCATGTGTTGTTATTTTTGACTGTAAGCGATGGTGCAAAAATGTGATTAGCGATTTAAAAGTACTATAATCTTCTGCAAAGTCAAAGTGCAGCTTTTATTTTAATGTCTTTCCTTGAGATGGAATTTACGCCGAAACCGCAATCATAGCAATACTAATTATTGCAATGGCAATTCCAATCCAGTTTTTTGCGATAAGCTTTTCTTTAAATATAATAATACCAAATATCGTAGAAAGCATTACGATTGCTACATTGTTGATGGGAAAAACGGTAGAACTATCGCCTAAATTTTCCGGTCGTAAGGCTTTTAATAAAAAGATGATCGAATAGAAATTCGGTATCCCAAGCGCAATTCCTCCAATAATGGTTTTTCTTGAAATTTTTACATCTCTACGAATGATTGCAACGACAATTCCCACCAAACAAGCACAACCAAAAATAGCTGCAGAAAAGATAGGAACTTCGCCGTCTACCAAATGTCTCGTTTCAACATATTTAATGGCAGTATCAATAATTCCAGAACCTAGAAATACCAAAATTGGGAAGAGTAATTTTTTGCGATCAAACGAATTGCTGCCGTCATTTTTTACAGTGGTTAAATACACCGCGAGCAGCGCTAAAATGATTCCGATAATCTTTAGCAGACTTACCTTTTCTTGATACACAATCACCGCAAAAATCACAGGAATCACTACCGACATTTTGCTGGCTACAGAAGCGACGGACAATCCGTTGCGTTGCGCGGTGAGTGCCATCAGAATAAAAACAGCAATAAAAAGAAAACCTAATGCAACGGCGCCTGTCATCCACGGACGTCGTGTAATTTCGGTAATCGTAATTCCATCGCCATAAAAGAAAAACCCACAACAAAAAGCCGCCAAATAGTTGATGACAATTGCTTGAAATGTGTTGACTTTATATTTATCAAACAACTTAAAAATGACAAATAACGAACTGGAAATAAGAACACTGAGCGCGAGATAAATCAAAATAATTCTTTTTTATGAGTGAATAGCTCAACGATGTCTTCTTCGCCTGGAATCAAATTCCAAACATGAATTCCGAGTGTCGCTGCGGATTCCGTGTTTTCTGCCGTATCGTCAATAAAGATTGTTTCTTTGGCTTTTAAATTATTTTCGTTGAGAACAAATTCGTAGATATCAACATTAGGTTTGCGAAAGTGAATTTCATGCGATAAATAGAATTGCTCAAAACAATTTTTAAACTCTGTATACAATTCCATGCCCCAATCTTCCTGAATCCACGAAATATGCAAATCGTTTGTATTGCTTAAGATAAAGAGTCTGTAGTTGTTTTCTTGTGCCAGCTTTTTGATAAATTCCAACCGATGTTTTGGAAAATCTTTTAGAATCGCATTCCATGCATCAACTAAAGCTTCTTTGGTAGCATGTGGAAATTGTTTATGATAAAAATTGACAAATTCGTCTGTGGAGATCAATCCTTTTTCATATGCTTGATTGGTCGCAACCATTTCAGGTGTAAAATCGTCCACACCTAATTTGCGAAGTTCTTGTTGCGTAGCAGGTTTATCGAGATTGATAAAGATGTCTCCGTAGTCGAAAATTATATTTTTAATCATTGGTAAATGTTTGTAGTAAGTTGTCTAAAATGATGGTGTTGGATTGTAAAGTTCCACTCCAAATTGGTCCTTCAACGCCATTGTGGAACGAAACTTTTCCTGTGAAAATGCGCGCTTCATCCCATAAATTTGCATCGATAAAGGTTTGTAGTGTTTGTCTGCCGCCTTCAATGATCACAGATTGTAAATTGTGACGGTATAAAATATCGCAGATTTGTTGTGCTATATTTTCTGAAAAATCAATCGCTTCAAAGATTAGCTTTTCTGTAGAAACTTTCTCTTGCTCTGTAATCACAATTGTTTTTACAGATTCATCAAACAAACTATAATCTTGTGGAATGCGCATCGTTCTATCCAAAACAACACGGACAGGATTGTTCCCATACCAATCGCGGGTATTTAGTTTCGGATTGTCTGTGATTGCGGTATTTGTTCCCACCAAAATTGCAGCTTCTTCACTGCGCCATTTGTGTACAAGCTGACGCGAATATTCGTTGGTAATCCAATTGGGTTGTACAGGATCGTTTTCGTTTCGAATCTTATCAATAAAACCTTCTTGGGTCTGCGCCCATTTCAAAATAATATACGGACGTTTGTGCTCATGAAACGTAAAAAATCGTTTGTTAGAAGCGATACATTCGTCTTTCAACACATCTAAAATAACTTCACAACCAGCATCTTGTAACTTTTTAATTCCGCGTCCCGCTACTTTTGCAAAAGGATCAATTGTACCAATGACTACTTTCGGAATTTGATGTCTGATGATTAAATCACTACACGGCGGCGTTTTTCCAAAATGACTACAGGGTTCAAGTGAGACATAAATCGTCGCTTCTTTCAATAGCGATTTATCTTCTACTGAATTCACCGCATTCACTTCTGCATGACTTCCGCCGTATGCGCTCGTATATCCTTCGCCAATAATCACATCATTATGCACAATGACAGCACCCACAGATGGATTTGGTATTGCTGCTGGTAAGCCATTTGCTGCCAATTGCAGACAGCGTTTCATATATGTTTCGTGTGTTGTAGCCACTAGATTTTGATTTTTACTTCTTGTGTTTCATCGACTTCATAATCATACGAAAAACCTAATTTGGTAAACGTGATGATGCCTTTATATTGAACCGTAATTTTCTTATTAATAATACTATTCAAAATTCCGCCTAAAATACCATTTTCATTGCTGCCAAATACTTTTTTTGTGGGAATCACTACTTTGAGTGGAACGGTGAACTCTTCAGCCGCAGGAACATCAAACACTTCTGAACTCATCTGAGCAACATTTACATCGTTTACAATCACATCAATATTTTTAGTTTCCAGACTTCCACCAATATCGTTTTTATTGATAAAGAATGCATCTGCGGTCAGCACAATATTTTCTAACGTAGAAGATAGGACTTTCACATTATCAACCTTAACAAACAATGGTTTTTCGCTGACGCTACAACTTATAAAAAGTAGAAGTAAAGGAATAATAAACAGTTTTTTCATGCGAACAAATCAAAATTAAGATATTCAGAAGTGAAGAATTTTATCTTGTAAACAATTGAATTATAGCACTTCTCAATAGCTACTGAATCAAGTTCAGCACACTCGAAGTAGCGTTTTATAATTCGCACATTGGTGCCAACAACAAACAACGATCAACCAACAACTAAAATTAGCACAAAATCAGTATCTTCACGGCATCGCAAAACTACACAATTTCTATCTGAAGCGTATACAAAATGAGTCAAGAATTCCACCAAGATCAAACTTTTACACAAATTGATTTCACCCAACAAGCGTTCCCGAAAGGCGAATATGACAATTGTACCTTTGTGAATTGTAAGTTTGAAAATGTAGATATGGCAGTTGTGACTTTTTTGGAATGTACGTTTGATACTTGCGATTTGACGAATGCAAAGATGAAAAGTACGTCGTTTAATGAGGTCAATTTTTTGAATTGTAAGTTGTTGGGTGTGGATTTTAGTTTGTGTAATGATTTTATGTTTTCGGTGAATTTTATTGGTTGTAATTTGGAGTTGGCATCCTTCGCAGCACTGACAATTAAGCAAACAACGTTTCGTAGTTCAAGCTTGAAAAATGTAGATTTTACAGAGACCAATTTGGAAAGTTCCGTATTTGACGATTGCGATTTAAAAGATGCGAGTTTTGAGCAAACAAATTTAGAAAAAGCAGATTTCACAACGGCACGCAATTACACGATTGATCCGACACAGAATCAATTGAAAAAAACCAAATTCTCCCGTAAGGAAATTCATGGATTGCTTGTTAATTATGATATTGTTGTTAAAGATTAGTATTGAGATGTTAGTACTGAGTATTGAGACTTTTTCAAAGAACAAATTAATATATCTATAAAATAAAGAATAATGGAATAGAATGTTGAATGCTAAATGTTGAACTTTGAATTAATTTCGAAATAAAATCAATAATGAATAGAAAAGACAAATCAATATTGTGAATTAGGTATTAGGCATTAGTATATTTCCCAGTGAAATCTAATTTTTTGAATAGACTCACGAATAACAAGTTTTATATGTTGAATGTTGAGTTTTGAATTTTAAATTAATTCTTAAGTACCGTCAAAAAACAAATGGACGAATCGATAAATAAACAATAAAGAAGTTGAGAAGTTCATTAGTTTATGAGTTTAGTGTTGAAACAAATACTTTACAACCGACAACAACTGAATCACAAAATATAAAATGAAAAAGTGTTTGTGTAGGGATTAGGGATTAGTATATTTTCCTAGTGAAATCTGATTGTTTGAAGAGACTGATGAATGATATTGTAAATTTTAGATGATAAATTTTGAATGTTCAATCAAAGGACAAATCAACAAATTGACGAAAAACAAATAAACAGTTAAGAAGTTGATAAGTTTATAGGTTTATGAGTTTATACTTTGAAACTAACTCACAACTGACAACTCACAACCGACAACTGACAACAACTTAATCACAAAATTTAAAATATAGAACACAAAATGTAAAATGAAAAAGTATCTTTAACCCAAAACCCAAAACCCAAAACCCAAAACCCAAAACCCAAAACCCAAAACCCAAAACCCAAAACCCAACAAAAAATGATCATACGAAAAATACAACCTAAAGACAATCCTGCGATGGCAGCTTGCATTCGTTCTGTGATTCCCGAGTTTGACATGCCCAAAGTCGGAACTGCTTACGAAGATCCTGAAACAGATGCGATGTATGAAGCGTACCAAGGCGAACGCGAAGTCTATTTTGTGATTGAAGAAAATGGAGAAGTACTTGGTGGCGCGGGAATTAAGCAATTGCGAGACAATCAAGACAATGTCTGCGAATTACAGAAAATGTATTTTTTATCCAAAACCAGAGGAAAAGGCTACGGGAAAAAGATGTTTGCACATTGTTTGGAAGCTGCCAAAGAATTTGGATACACACAATGTTACTTGGAATCGTCGCCAAAATTTAAAGCCGCCATTCATATTTACGAACTCTTCGGATTTCAACATTTAGAAAAACCACTCGGCGCTACGGGACATTACTCTTGTGATGTTTGGATGATCAAGGATTTATAGGTGTTAGGTTTTTGGTATTAGGTATTAGTATGATTTCCTAGTTTGGTTTTGTTTTTTGAATAACCGAATGAATAATGAAATTTCTATGTTGAATGTTGAATTTTGAATGTTAAGTTTTGAATTTTAAATTAATTCTCAAGTACCGTCAAAAAACAAATGAACGAATCCACAAATAAACAACAAAGAAGTTGAGAAGTTTATTAGTTTATGAGTTTAGTGTTGAAACAAATAACTTGCAACCGACAACCGATAACAAATGAAGAAAAATGTAAAACTCAAAATATAAAATGAAAAAGTGTTGTTATAGCTTTTAGATATTAGTATTGAGTATTGAGAATTTTCAAAGAATAGCTCCACTCACAACTCACAACCGACAACCGACAACAACTGAATCACAAAATTTAAAATATAAAACACAAAATATAAAATGAAAAAGTGTTTGTGTAGGTATTAGGGATTAGTATATTTTCCTAGTGAAATCTGATTGTTTGAAGAGACTGATGAATGATATTGTAAATTTTATATGTTGAATTTTGAATGTTCAATCAAAGGACAAATCAACAAATTGACGAAAAACAAATAAACAAATAAGAAGTTGATAAGCTTATAGGTTTATGAGTTTATACTTTGAAACTAACTCACAACTGACAACCGACAACCGAGCGAAGCGACCAACTGAAAACAAACGAAGAAAAATGTAAAATGTAAAACTCAAAATATAAAATGAAAAAGTACATTTAACCCAAAACCCAAAACCCAAAACCCAAAACCCAAAACCCAAAACCCTTGCTACTAAAAGACATACAAAACATATTTCACAAAGAACTAGACAAAATCTACGGTAAAAATGAAGTGGATAGTTTCTTTTTTATGTTGACCGAAGCGTATTTCGATTTGGAACGTTTTGCGTTGGCGTTAGATCCTTCGTATGTAATTACTAAAGCACAAGAAACACCTTTGTTTGCTGCATTGAATGAACTGAAACTAGAAAAGCCCATTCAGCATATTCTGGGAAAAGCTCATTTTTTTGGATTGGATTTCGTTGTGAATGAGCATACTTTAATTCCGCGACCTGAAACCGAAGAATTGGTGCAATGGATTCTCAATGAGGTTTCAAAAAATTCCCAAACAGAAACACTCAACATTTTAGATATCGGAACGGGAAGTGGTTGCATTCCGATTGCATTGAAGAAAAATATAACAAATGCAAACGTGTATGCTTTAGACATTTCTGCAGCAGCGTTAAAAGTAGCACAAACAAATGCAGCAAAAAATCAGGTTGTAGTTGAATTTGTACAAGCAGATGTATTGTCTTTAAGCGATTTGAATGTTTTCGGGGAAGATAAACTTTTGTTTGATATCATTGTATCAAATCCGCCGTACGTACGGAATTTAGATAAAGCAGCAATGCGTAAGAATGTCTTGGCATACGAACCCGATTCCGCTTTATTTGTAAAAGATGACAATCCGCTGTTATTTTATGATGTGATTGCGGATTTGGCCAAAAATCATCTAAAAAAGGCTGGAAGTTTGTATTTTGAAATCAATCAGTATTTGGGTAATGAAATGGTGTTGTTGTTGGAAGAAAAGCAGTTTCAAAATATTGAGTTGCGAAAAGATATTTTTGGAGTGGATCGGATGATTTATGGAAGTAAATAACGATTTGAATTCTAGACGTCAGTTCGATTTCTAAGACAAGAGCAGGTAATTTTGATAAAAAGTTTGATACGTCATTACGAGCGCAAGCGCGGTAATCTGTCTAAATCAAAGCAGAATTAGTCTTCGAAAGAAACAGATTGCCACGAATTTCTATGAAATTCTCGCAAAGACGAATCAAACTAAAAAGACAAATCAACAAATCAACAAATCAAAAAAAAGAACATGAAAAGCATCGCCATTTATTGCGGAAGTAGTCTCGGAAATGATCCGAAAATTGTTGCAGATGCAGCGGAATTAGGAAAGAAATTAGCTCAAGAAAATATTACAGTGATTTACGGTGGTTCCAAAATTGGAATTATGGGAACAGTTGCGAATGCTGCGTTAGAGCATGGAGGAGAAGTCATTGGTGTGATTCCTGAGTTTTTAAAACGCAAAGAAATCGCACATACGGATTTGACGGAGTTACACACCACACAAACCATGGTAGCACGTAAGATGAAAATGATTGAATTGGCAGAAGGATTCATTGCTTTGCCTGGCGGATTCGGAACAATGGAAGAACTTTTTGAAGTGATTACAGCCTTGCAGTTAGCCCAAATACAACATCCTGTGGCAATTTTAAACAGCAATGGATATTACGACGAACTCATCGCAATGATGCACACCATGATGCAAAAGCAATTACTAAAAGAAAAGAATTTTGATATGTTGATCATTGAAAAAGACATTCCGAAGTTGTTGGAACGCATGAAAAACTTTGTGCCCCAAGCCACACCAAAATGGCTGAAAACAAATTAATCGTCTGCTCTTTGGATCAATTGTCTGATGATAAATGGAATGTATTTGTCATCAATTAAAAAGGCTTCCACTTTTACTCGATACTTGGTTTCGTTGTGCTTAAAAATAAGTTTTCCATTTACTCCTTCAAAACCTTCTTGTTCTTCTTTTTCATACTCAAAATCAACAAATTCAATAGCATTCCATTTAATGTTGTAATCCGTGGCTTTCTCTTTTAAGCTTTTGTATTCGTCGGTGACTCTTTCATTGTATTGTGTGACGGTTAGCCTATTGATTTGTTCTTTAATATTGCTTTCCGTCGTACTTACGTTTTTTTCAACATACGCTTTCAATTCTTCAATCGTAAGCAGTTTGTGGATGAATGCTTTGGCAGGCGTATGATCCAAGCTTTTTAATACGCTCAATGTATACGTACCCACAGCTTCGGGTGTGTCTGCTCTTTTATCGATTTGACAATAGACTGAAAATGTTGTCAAAAGTGCTGTAAAAAGGAATATTATTTTTTTCATAAGAAGCTAGATGTTACTATTGTAATGGAATATTATTTTGGAACTCTTTCCTTTTGACGCAATCTATTCACAATGACAGGAATGTATTTTTCTTCAATAAGCAACGCTGTCGTTCTCACTGTATAGATGGTATCATTAAACGTGAATTGCAATTCTCCTCGAATTCCTGTTAATCCGCCATTTGTTTGTTTATCTGAATTGAAACGATAAAAATCAATAGCATTCCAATCAATATTATAATTTTCTCCGCCATTCTTGATATCTTCATATGCACTGTTGATGCGTTTGTCATACGCTTCTTTTTTGAGCAATTCAATACTTTGTATAGCTTCTGCTGGAATAGAATCTTTGTATTTTTCTCCAAAGGCTTTGATTTCTTCGAGCGTAAACAAACTATTTTTAAAGTCTTCTGGTGTGGTAGTATCAAAATTTCGCAAAAGCTCTAAAACATACGGACCAACATCTTCACTGTTGGAAAGCTTTTTTGTTTTTTGACAAGAAATACAGAGGGAAATCGCGATGAATGCGACCAATACAAAAGATAATTTTTTCATGTGAATGGGTACTATAAATTAGTTCCTTAAAGATAGATAAATTCGCTACATGGTAAAATATTTACAGCCTTATTCTAAAAACAAATTTTATTCTACACGTTTCAATCCGCCTAAACCTAACAAGCCAGAAATATGCAAATCGGTTAGCCAATAGACGCTTATGCTAAAGTCTTGCTGATTATTTTTAAAGAATAACGTGCCAAAATTGAGCGTCATACTTCGGTTGCGTGTGGTTTGGTATTTATAATCTACGAATGTGATATCTTGCCAGCGGATATAATTATTTTCAGCATCTTCCTTTGCTAAATGATAAATATTGTCAATATCTGAATTGTAAGCTTCGGTGGTCATTTCAGCGATTCTCGGGATGAGTTTTTCGCCTTCTTTTACGCTTTCAACCATTTTGGTCAGTTGATCAAAAGAAACAAAATGCTTCTGGAAGGATTCTTTGGGTAACGTATCAAGTGTTTGTAAAATTTGAAACACATGTTTCCCTACATTTTGATGCGAAATATAATTCGATTCACACGCACTAAAAATCCCTAGTGTGGTCAAACAAAACAGTAGAATGTATATTTTTTTCATTGGAAATGGCTAAAGTTGAGGTTGTTTTTTAAACTTACTGTTTTCGTACAGGTTCAATATTCGACAAATTGAACAAACGTTGTTTTCCCTTAAAAGTAATGGAAACAATTTTAGTAACAAACTTTTTTTCGTTGTGATCAAACGCGACAAATCCATCCTGAAAAGAAATACCACTTTCATCGCGAATGGTGTATGGATATTCACGAAATGTAATTGCTTTCCAGTCAATTTTATAACGTTTTCCAGATTCTTGAATCATCTCGTACGATTGTTGCAATCGGATCGCATGTACTTCTTTGGAAACATTCGTGACAGCATTTCGAAAGGTATCTTCAATAGTCGTGTCTTTAGCAAATTCGCGCAATTCATTCAAACTTAAAAAATAGGTATTGAATTCCTCTTGCGAAAGATCATTCATTTTCTGTAGCAGTTCAAAGGTGTGTTTCCCAATCAATTCTTCAGCTTTTGGTTGTGACGAATTACAACCCATAACAAGCATTGTAATGATAAGGCAGCGACTGTAAATTGATTTTTTCATGTGTAACATATTATTCTTCAGCATAGTTGATGCCTACAATACGAATTATTTTAAGTTGTTTTTCATGCGGCATAGCGATCAGTTTTAGTACATAATTGCGAACACCGTGATCAAAATATACATCAATGATGTTTAGCTCAATTCCATTTTCTTTTACGGATTGCGCTACTGTTTTTACATAGGTAATTTCATTCCAAACAATATGTTCGCTTTCACCTTCTTGTGTGAGTGATGCTATATTTTCTTCTGTAAACTTGTCAAATTCTTTTTGAGAAGATTCGGTTAACTCTGTTTTAGAAGGTGTTTTTAGTTCCTTTAAAGATATAAATAAGGCTTTAATTTTGTCCTTTGATGTTTTGGGAGAAGCATTTAACAATTCAAATAACGTTTTCCCAAGAGCTTCTGATTGTCCATCACTACTGCAACCACAAAACAAAAACGCAAAAATGAGTATTGGAATAACTATTTTGTTTTTCATACAAATAACAGTTTGGGTGCTAAAATACAGCTTTAATCAACAACTCAAATTTCGTACGACGGTAAATTTAAAATCACTTTTGTTCCAGAAGCTTTTTCATTTTCGTCCAAAATGTCATCAATGTTTAGGGAAGCCTTTGTACTGTTCTGTTTATTGTAAATCACCAACCGTTCTTTTACGATATCTCCAGATATTGATGTATGTCCTTTTAGATTATTTTTTTCTTTTTGTGAGCTTTTGGAGTAGCCAATTCCATTGTCTGTGATGGTACAGGAAACCAAGTCTCCTTTTAGGGTAAAATCTAGGGAAACCAAACCTCTAATGTTGGCATTTGTAATTCCGTGAATGATCGCATTTTCCACAAAAGGCTGAATGAGCATGGGAGGAACATAGGTAAATTCCGTCTCCAAATCGTCAGCAATCGAAATGATAAAATCAAACATTTCAGAGAAATTGGATTGCAGATTTAAGTAATTATCAATCGCTTCAATTTCATCTTGTAACGGCACAAATTCTTCTCGTGAATTCTCTAAGGTTGTTCGCAAAAGTTTTGAGAGTTTCAATACATATTGTTTGGTCTTTTCAGGTTTGGTATCCGTAGCATGGAGAATGGTATTGAGCGTATTAAACAAAAAATGCGGATTCATCTGTGAGCGTAGCAATTGTTGTTGCAAGACTACTTTTTCGTATTTGTTTTTAATATTTCTTCTATTCAACCATAATAAAATCAACACCGTGATTAAGAGCGCAATTCCAATCAACACATAAATGATGGCATTTTGTTGTTGAATTCTACGATCTTGTAAATCCTTAATTGCTTCTAAGCTACTTATTTCTTCTTCTTTGCTTTTTGTCTCTAATCGGAGTTCAAGTTTTTGAAGTTCTTCATCCAATTTCATATTGCTAAAATCTTGCACAAACTTAGCTCTGTCTTTATATACTTCATTAGCGAGTTTTACTCTTTGTGTTTTTTCATAAGCTAAAGCTAAATAATCCATTGTACTGAGCATCATGTCTCTGTCTTCTGTATCAGGATTTTCGATACTTTTTAAGGAATCAATTTTTTGTAATAAATCGTTCACTATATAAGGCGAAGTTTTTCCATTATGTATGTTGACAAAATGGTAATTGGTTTTCGCAAATATTCTTGATCGTTCTCGCCAACTAGGAAGTTTTATCGTATCAGCAATTTTTTTAGCAGCAGAAAAGAAATACACGGCAGAATCAATTTTATTTTCGTGATAGTACAAGTTTCCTAAATTACTATTGGTAGTTAATTCAAAATACGGATGGTTTAGTTGTAAAGCTTTCTCGTAATAAATTTTAGCAGAATCATTTTTATGTAAATATTCATATAACACTGCAGTTTGTGTCAGATTAGAGCCTTTGTATTGAACCGTTAATTCATCGTAATGTTCTGCAATAATCTTCTTTTTATATTTCAAAGCCAAACTGTAGTTTCCTAATTTTAAATGCACAATCGAAATTTGATCCAAAGCAAATTCTATAAATCGAAAATTGGCATCGGGATACTTTTTAATTATTCGGATGCACTCATGAAAATATTGTAAGGCGTCGTAAAACTGTTTTCTGTTTCTGCTGATAAGTCCTGCGGTATAATTTGCTCTTGTCAAGTTACGCTCCGCATACGAATTATCAGGTTCCATTTCTTCAAAAGTTTTGATTGCTTTTTTTGAATAGAAGTAGGCAGAATCTTTTTGCCCTTTTTTTAAAAACAAGAAACCTTTATGTGCATAATACTTTGTCCAGCCACGTAATTTTGAATTTTTGAGTAAATAATTTTTAAAGAGGCTTACATTGGCAGAGTCAATCGGCTCAATTTTAAGGGTATCTATATATCTTTGGGTGATGTTTTCTTGAGCACTAACTGTGTTTTTGGATACAATACATAACAAAAAAGCTAGCACTACGGAGTAGAACTTTGTGTTCATAAATAGTAGGGGAATTATTTATAATAGTAATAATAACGTCGAATGTACGAATTTATTTAAAGTTTTATACCAAATCTACTATAAAATGCGATTTTAGAAGCGAAGTTGCTTTGACATTACAGAACGCCACGGATGCTTTACCTAGCAGTAGCTACGGAAAGTAGCCGTAAGGCATTAGAACTTCAAATGAACGAGTTTATACGTTGCATTTTATAGTAGAATTGGTATTACGCTAGGGATTCAAATTTCGTAAGAAGGTAAGTTTAAAATTACCTTTGTTCCTATGGCTTTTTTGTTTTCGTCAAGCACATCCTGAATGATGAGAGAAGCCTTTGTACTATTCTGTTTATTGTAAATCACCAACCGTTCTTTTACGATATCTCCAGAAATTGATGTATGTCCCTTTAGATTATTTTTTTCTTTTTGAGCACTTTTAGAATAGCCGATTCCATTGTCTGTGATGGTACAGGAAACTAAGTCTACTTTTAGGGTAAAATCTAGGGAAACCAAACCTCTAATATTGGCATTGGTAATTCCGTGAATGATGGCATTTTCTACAAAAGGCTGAATGAGCATTGGTGGAACAAAGGTGAATTCCGTCTCCAAATCGTCCGCAATCGAAATGATAAAATCAAACTTTTCAGAGAAATTGGATTGCAGATTTAAGTAATTATCAATCGCTTCAATTTCATCTTGTAATGGCACAAACTCTTCTCGTGAATTCTCCAAAGTAGTTCGCAAAAGCTTAGAGAGTTTCAATACATATTGTTTGGTTTTTTCAGGTTTGGCATCCGTAGCATGGAGAATCGTATTCAGCGTATTAAACAAAAAATGCGGATTCATCTGTGAGCGCAATAATTGTTGTTGCAAGACTACTTTTTCGTATTTATTGCGCAAGGTTCGTTGATAATTCCGAACAATCAATACAATAGAAATCACTACAATACTTCCGCCAATCCACCATAAAATTCGATACACTCTTTTATTTCTACGTTTATATTTAGTTGCTTCACTTCCAAGTTTCTCTGCTTCTAGCTTAGCTTCTGCGAATTTGTCTTCAACTTCCTTTGTTTCATACTCAATACGCGTGAATTTATCACGTGTACGGCGTTCTTCTAATAAAAGGCTATCGCTAATTTCGATATAGCGTCTTAGGTATTTTGTGCTGTTTTTGGGATCTACTTTTGCGAGTAAATCATAGGTTTCTAATAGATGTTCATTTGCATTTTTTTCAATAGCAAAAGAGTTTGCTTCTTTAGCAAATTGATAACTTCTTGCAGTATCTTTAAGTGTTAAATAATATTCTGACAAATGGATTTTATTCATAATGATTCCATCTATATGTTGAATGCTATCGCGAATTTTTAGGGATTGATAAAATAAATTTGGTAACTCAGAATAGTCATTCAATTTTAATTTTGAATATGCTAAGTTGTCTAAAAGCATTGCATATAGCCTAGTATTTTTATAATACACACTATCGATTTCTAAACCATTTTTAAAATTTTTAAACGCAAGAGTATAATCATTTTGATTAAGATATATGACTCCCTTATTATTGAGAGTAGTGGCTTTTTTTGCCGCTTTTTTAGAGGAAAATGGAAGTGCTTCCAAAGCTTTGTCATGGTACTCTAAAGCTTTTTCGTAATCATTTAAATTATTATAAATGATACCAAGATTATTATAACAATTGTATAATAATTTTTTGGAGTGTGCTTTTTTAAAGGTTTTTATAGCCTTTATCGTTGTTAATTCGCTACCTAAATAATCATTTAAATTCCTTTGAATAATAGCAACATTAAGCAGTAGTATTCCAGCTTCTTCAATTTTATTTATTGAATTATATATTCGATGTGCTTTTTTATAATAATAATATGCACTATCAAGCATTGCATTTTGATCAAAGATAGATGCATAATCCCAATAATTACTTGCAATTTTGATCGAATCTTTTAGTTTGATTGCTAAATCTAAAGATTTTTTATACGATTTTTTATAAGTATCAAAGTCTCCAATTTTTAAATTACTAAGACTAATTTTAATATAATAAATACTTCTTAAAGAATCATTTAATACTTGGTCAGCAGCTAAATCGGCTTTAGATATCCATGTTTTTCTTTCATTCAAAGACAATTTTGTATTCCTTGCCTTTTTTACCCAAGATATGATGCTATCATGTATTGCAGTACTTTTTTCCTGTGAAAAACTCACAGCACCATTAAAAAGAAAGAATAAAACAATAAGGGATTTATAAAAAGTATTCAAAATAGGAATTTTTTTAGCACAACTAAAATACCATTTTTGATACTTTTTTTCTTAATAAATGTATAAGCGTATAAGTGTTCAATTGCCATGTTGCGTATCTTTCTGTTTATAAATCATTCGCACTAAGTGACATAAGGAAGTAACTTTATTTTCTTTTGAAATGGAATTTCCTGCTGGACTAAAACCGAATGTTCCCTTCATCACAAAACCAAATGTATTCAACACATAAAGTTTTACAGTTATTTAAATGTTAATTACGGTTTTTCCATAAATAAGTAGAATTTTAATTTTATAAGATTGTACTTTATTAACTTCAAAATCATTTAATCATGAAAAAAAAGAATTTGAAATCTTTACAATTAAACAAAACCCCAATATCTAAACTTGATGGTGCTAAAGGAGGAATGACATTGCCACCACCGCCACCGCCAGGACTTACAGACAATTGTTTAACATTTATTGATACTGTTTGCAATATTCCATTTGGAGATTCTCATATCGTTTGTGAAACCCAACAAATTGAATGTAACTTGTTTACAGACGGTTGCTAAAATAGATATCTTTAAGCGAACTTCGGTTCGCTTTCTTTTTGAAAAGTAAAGGCTCCCAAGTCCATTCAAACTTCCTTAGCATGTTCTGTAAATTTCCTCTTAAGTTGTTGAAAAATAAGTGATTATTTATTTGATTCGATCTCTATTCCATTCAAGGTTTTAAATGCTAAATCATCAATAGTTGCTGCTTCTGTTTTAAATGTGATATTCACTGTTTCGTTTGGCAATACATCAAAGAAATTATCCGAAAAGTGTCCTTTGGCTCTCGTGTGAAAGAATACGTCTTTTTGTAAGGTCTTCGCGGAAACTTCTATGGAAAATCCGTCCTCAATCTTGGTAATTTTTGTTGAAATGTTTTCTTCTGGTAATACCAAATCTTTTGGTCGTGCTACATAAAAAAGTGAACTTGAATTTGAAGCTGAACTTGAACTCGAAGCATTTTCAGTCTGAGCGTAGTCAAAGACTGCTTTCATCACATATCCATTTTGGTTTAACTTAATGTCGGAAAGTGCTGTTTTCACTACTAACTGACTTGTATTCGCAGGAAGGGTAATGTTTTGTTGCACTTTATGCGCATTGCCACCCGTAAAATCTAAAAATTCGAGTGTTAGCTCGCCTTCTAAGGCTTTTAGTTTATCTGAAACGATATACGTACTAATAGTATCATTTTCCACAATGGAAGAAATTAGTACGTCTTCAAAGGATTTTTTGGCTTTGTAATGCATGGCTTTCCAATTCCCCATAAAATCAATGCTCGACCATGACACTACTGGCCAACAATCGTTCAATTGCCAATACAAGCTTCCCATGCAATACGGCATCGCGCGGCGTTCGGCTTCCATACCCATGGTCATTCCTTTGGCTTGGGTGAGTTGACTCATATACACATAATCTTCTCCCGAAGTCGGCACAGGATAATCGCGACTCATATACTCACGAATCAGCTTGAAACCTCTCGGATGTTTTTGATGCGTAATATAACTATCGTGGTTGATGCTAATGTTATCTTCGCCTGTAAACGCGCGAATGGCTTCATACGATGGAAACGACTGAAACCCGAATTCACTCATAAAACGCGGTATTTTTTGTTCAAAACGTTCAAACGGAACGCCACCATGCCAAACAGCCCAATCGTGATTATCACCTTCTGTAAAGGATCTGGTATCTCTACGTCCGTAACTCGGCGAACTTTCCCAATAGGCAATGGAAGGATTGTATTTGGCAACGGTTTCTGGAAGAATGCGATTAAACACCTTGATATAATCATCCCAAATTTGCTTTTTCTGTGCGTCAGTTTTATCCGTTTGCCATCCCCAATTGTGCCATGCTTCATTATTTTCGTTATTTCCGCACCAAAGTCCCACCGAAGCATACTTACGCAGTCGCTTCACTTGATCGATAGCTTCTTGTCTAACATTCTCTAAAAAAGCTTGATCTCCCGGATACATCGCGCAAGCAAACATAAAATCTTGCCATACTAAAATTCCTTTCTCGTCACACAATTCGTAAAAAATATCGTTCTCATAAATCCCGCCGCCCCAAACGCGTAACATGTTCATATTGGCATCTTTGGTATCATTCAACAGCTTTTCATAATGCGCATCGGTCACTTTGTCCTGCATGCTGTGTTGCGGAATGTAATTGGCTCCTTTCATAAACACAGGAATGCCATTGAGCTTAAAATAGAAGGTTTCGCCAACCGAATCTTTATCTCGAATCAGTTCAATGGTTCGCAGTCCGACTTTGGCTGTTTGTTGTCCTTTGATATCATTTCCTTGTTTCAGCGTAACGTCAAACTCATACAAATGTGGTTCGCCCAAATTGAACGTCCACCAACGTTTCGGATTTTGAATTCGGAGTCGTGTCGCGTAGGTGTGTGTGCCTTTGTATACAGGTGATTTCACCGTATGCGTCGTTTGTCCGTATATGATTTCAAAAGAAGCATCGTTTATATCTTCATCTGCGGAAAGTGTATATTCTACACTTACAGACGCTAGCGAATCGGTCAGTGCTTCTTGCTTAAAATACACATCGTCTAATTTTAGATTGTTCCAAGAAGTAATCGTAATCGGTTTCCAAATTCCCGAAGTATTGATAATCGGTCCCCAATCCCAACCGTATTGAAATTGTGCTTTACGTGTGAATACTCGCGGTCCTGGCGGTAATAAATAATCTAATTTTGCGGCTTCGGCTTCTTCGTGAACGCTTGTGCTTTGAAATCCGATTCGTAACGAATTGTTCGCTTTCGCTTGATTTTTAATATCAAATTTCCATGTACGGAACGCGTTATCTGTCTTGCCAATGAGTGAATCGTTGAGGTAAATGCTCGCATACGTATCTAAGCCTTCAAAAGTCAACTCAATATTTGATTTTTGTAGCGTTTCTTCATCCAGATCAAAAGTAGTTTGGTATTCCCAGTCTTTCGTCGGAACCCATTGCACAGTTAATTCATTCGAGCCAAAAAACGGATCGCGAATCTTTTTATGTGTCAACAAATCTGAATAGACATTGCCTGGAACCGTTGCGGAATTCCACGTACTGTCCGTTTGGGCTTTAAATTCCCAATTTTCGTGAATCGTCGCTACCGTTGGACGATCGTCTTTGGCACAACTAAACACTATAAGTGCGATGAAAAGGATGTAAAATTTATTCATGGTCGTATACGATATAAGCAGAAACCATCCAGTAATTGTTCTCATTTTGAGTAGCTTCTTGCGCTTCTGGAATGGCTATGGTGAGTGTATGTTTTCCTGTTGAGAGATTTTCTAGTGGAATGATTTCAGGTTGAATGTCGCTTCCCGGACACCAATTGGAACGCGATAAATCGGAAGAAGCAATTTTTTCACAATCATCCACATCGTCATAAAATTCATTGGCTTTCCATGTCCCTGAAGTTGGATTGAAACGTCTAAAACTCGCACAATCATCCCGCCAGGGAATAAACGATTTGATCACGGTTCCGTCAAGCGAGATCTTGTTTTCCTTTTTGACAAATTCATCACCGCCACTATGTCCGCCGTGACCTGTAGTGATGTAATACAATTTGGCATTTTTGAATGTTTCTGGCATTTCGAAGGGAACTTCCAAATCTGAACGTGAAAATTCATCATATAATTTCTGATCTGAAGCATACTTCGAAGTATTCACTAGTGGAATGACCGTTTGTTTCTTTTTGATATGATTTGGGATGTCACTTTCGTTAAAATCCAGCGTTGCGGTGATATTGTAACCTTCTTTCGTCCATGTGTCAATAAACACACCGACATAAATTTCATCTTCCAATAACGGCAACAAATGTGTAATATCTTGCGACCAACGCACTTCGTCTTCCCATTTTGGAATATATACAGGTTTACGATTTTTTACACGTTCATCATTCGTAAAATGTCCCACACCAAAAGGCGTCATAAAGCGTAACAGTTCTACATTGGGTTCGTGAAAAATACTGTCTTTCTGATAGGTGGAAATGACTGGATAATTTTGTTTCAGCGTTTTCAGATCAAATTTTCCAGTTTCAAAATCTACTAAATTTAGGTTGGACGTTTTAGGAATCACAAACATCGAACCTGATTTGTCCCATGGATCGCCATTTGACGTTAATGTCATATTGATATTGACTTCAGGCTGTAATTGATAGTTTGGAAGTTCTATTTTTTTCACAAGCACGCGACCTGCATCCAATCGTAATATTCCGTTGTCGTCTTCCGCAATATTTTCTTTGAAAGCCATATTGAAATGTAAATTCTCATGATCAAACACTGTGATAGACGTGTCGCCAATGGATTTCAATTGCTGTTCCGCACAAGCAACACAGAAGAAAATAGCTAATAGACTTATTTTTAGAATGTTTTTCATGAATGTATAATCGCTAGTAGTTGTTTAATTTTTTTGATGTTAGATGTCGCCAAGTATGTATCACTGAGAAACTTTGCACTGTTCATGGAAATTTTTGGTGGCTCGATGATTTGATGCAATTCAGTAGCTGAGCAGTGAATTTCGTTGAAACCATGAGCTTTAAACAATCCCACATTCTCAGGATTAATTCCGCCGCCAGGCATGATGATGAGGTTTTCCCTAGCAATTGTTTGTAATTCCATTAATAACTCAATGCCTTTTTCTGCGGAAGCTGCCTGACCAGATGTCAATATACGATCTACGCCTAATTCTACCAACATCCTAATGGCTTCTTTGGGATTCGAAGTCCAATCAAACGCACGATGAAAGGTAAATGTCATTGGATTGGACAGTTCAATAAGTTCTTTTGTACGTGCTTTATCAATTGTAAAATCAGCATGTAACACTCCAGAAACAATTCCTTCACAACCTAATTCTTTACACAGCTGAATATTCGCTTTCATGATCTCAAATTCTGCATCCGAATAGGTGAAATCGCCACTTCTTGGACGTATCAGTACATGCACAGGAATTTGAACGTCTTGCATCACTTTTGTTAGCAATCCGTAGGAAGGAGTAATGCCGCCCACGGCTAATTCTGAGCACAATTCAATACGCTGCGCACCTGCTTTCTCAGCATTCATGGCAGATTGATAGGAGTTTGCACAGATTTCTAGGAGCATTTTTGGGTGTTTGGTTTTAGGTCTTAGGTCGCTTCGCTTTTAGTTGTTAGTTGTGAGTTGTCGGTTCGTATCTAATTGTATTTTTGTTTCCATACTAAACCATTGAATTTCAAATTTCAGTGTTTATAAATGTTACATTTATTAGGAAACTCATTTCAAATTCAACTTCAAGTTCAAACTCAACTTCATCTCCAAAGATATCATTTATAAATTGTTTCTGTTATGCTGAATTGTGCAATTATTGATATGATTTTTAATGCTTGAAAGATTGAGTATAGCATTCGTACTACTCAGACACTTTGATGTATATAACTTCTTTCTCATCTGTAACTAAGATCATTTTTTTAGCATTTAAGTATTTTAATTCAACTACTGAGGTATGATATAAATCTATATACTTTAATTTGAAACCTTGTTCATATTGCATCACTTCAACGAAAGGATGATCATCTATCACAAGATATTCTCCTTTTTGGTCAGATTCATACATTTCACTTATATATCCTGTTCCATTTTCAAAAGTATATTTAAATAAAAATTTAGGATTCGATGCTAGTCTCCATGTACCACTCAAATACGATTCTACTTCTGTAATTGATTGACAACATTTTACATGCTGTCCTAGTAGCGTGAGCGGCGCAATGATTATGATTGTAATCAATATTTTTTTCATTAATACTGTTTTTATAGATTTCGGTTATTCTTTAAGTTCAACCACCAAACCGCGTCATCGTAACAAAAATAAGAACCAACCTCAAAACGCCAATGATAGTCGTAAAACGTCCTACCTTTTTTGACTTCGTCCAGCCAGATAAGGCTATCATTGTGGCTAAAGCGAAAAGTCCAATCATAAATGCTGCTAATCCAATGGTTCGGGAGACTTGAAAATCGTTGACAGACACGTTTGTGAGATAACCGCCAGGAGTTGTAGTCATAACAATATTCACCATCGCAAAAACGGAGATCAGAAAACAACCTGCAGCTAAGGTGGCTGCTTTTAAAATGATATTTGTCAACTTTTCGTTTTTATCAGACACCAATAAATTTGCGACTACTGCAATGGAAAAACCACTTAATAGGGAGCTTATCAGTAAGGTTTGTTTTGCCAATTCATTCCAATATTCTAACGTCATTTTCTAATAATTACAAGTTAATTTAAACACCAAAACCCAACACCTATTCCACCACAATCTCGTCCAAAAAGGTCCAAGCTTTATTCCCTGCACCTTGCTTGCCATCAGGAATGGTTCCGTAATTCGGAATTCGAATCTCTAGACTTTGTATGGTCGTTTCTTTGATATTAAGTGTATACGGAACAATAGTAGCATCATTATCAGTAATGTTCACCATTTGGTATTCTCTTTTTCCTGTGTCTTTGTTGATATAACTGACTTGTATTTCCTTCGGCGCATAAATCCATTGTCCATTCGCATTGTAGAAACGTGTAGAAATAGTGCTAATTTTTTTCGGAGTATCAAAATCAAGCGTGATTGTGACATCATCTCCCCAAAAGCCAAGCCATTCTTTATCACCGTATCGTGTGTCACTTCCTGAAATTCCGTTGATTAGACTATATTTTCCACTTCCTGAGTAGGATGTATGTGGTTCAGGAACAAGTGTGATGTTTTCCATAACTGCTTTATGCTTATTGAATTTAAGCGTAAAGTCACGCCCTAACTTTTTCTTTTCATCAAACACTGCCGCTTTAAAAATGGTTGATTCTTCAACTGGAACGTATGTAACATATTCTTTAGAATTAATTGTTGGTGATGATGCATCAGTTGTGTATCTGATGACCTGATTTTCTAAAATAGTTTTTAATATTAGTACTATTGGATCATTGGGTTTTGGCAGATCTCCACTTACCAATTCTGCAATCCCTCCTTCAATCTCATACAAATGATTGGCGTAGTTGACATTTTGTGCATCCAAACGTTTGTGAAAAAGTGATAATCCTTCAGAAAAATACTCATAACCTTTTCGTTCGGGTTGAGACCAAGCAACTTCTGCCATAGCAATCATTCTCGGAAATGCCATATATTCTACCTTTTCAGGTGTGGCCATATATTCTGTCCATACATTTCCCTGAGCACCTAAGATGTATTTTTCTTGTTCTTTTGTAAGTCCAGCAGGAATTGGCTCAAAATTATATACTTTTTCCAACGGTAAATAGCCGCCGATTGCCAACGGTTCGTCTTCATTATCCGATTGATAATAATCGAAATACGCATGCGAAGTTGGTGTCATAATCACGTTGTGTCCCGATTTTGCAGCTTCAATGCCACCATTCATTCCGCGCCATGACATCACGGTTGCATTCGGAGCCAAACCGCCTTCTAAAATTTCATCCCAACCAATAATTTGTTTGCCTTTACTGTTAACATATTTTTCCATACGCGTGATAAAATAACTCTGCAAACCGTGTTCGTCTTGTAAGTTTTCTTTTTTGATGAGTTCTTGACAATACGCGCAGTCTTTCCAACGAGTTTTCGGAGCTTCATCACCACCAATATGAATGTACTTTCCTGGGAAAAGTGCGATGACTTCATCTAGTACATTCTCCAAAAAGGTGAAAGTTTCTTCGGTGGGACAATAAATATCTTCAAAAACGCCCCATTTCGTTGCAACTTTTACAGGTGTATCAGAACATCCCAAGTTTGGATACGCAGCAATCGCCGCCTGAGCATGTCCAGGCATTTCAATTTCAGGAATCACGGTTATATAACGTTCTGCAGCGTATTGAACGATGTCTTTGACTTCTTCTTGCGTATAATATCCGCCATATTTTTTACCGTCAAATTGCTGTGGAGAATCGTTGTAATGTCCGATCAACGTTTCATCGCGAAAAGCAGCAACTTCTTGTAGCTTTGGGTATTTTTTAATCTCAATACGCCAACCTTGATCGTCGGTTAAATGCCAATGAAAGGTATTCATTTTGAGTTGTGACATGAGGTCAATATACTTTTTGATAAAATCTACCGAAAACATGTGACGAGATACATCTAAATGCATACCGCGATACTTGAAACGAGGAGCGTCTTCAACCAGCGCATTATGCAATAGAATTTTTTCTCCTGTAAAAGTCTTATTTTCCACTGACGGAGGAAAAAATTGGCGTAAGCTTTGAAATGCATAAAATGCGCCCTTTTCTGTTTTAGTTCTAATAACCAAACTATCCTTTTCAACTTCTATTCTATATCCTTCATCATGGGTAATGGATGGATCAAATATAATGCGAAACTCCTTAGCATCAGGATTTCTTTGTAGTGTAAGTTCGTAGCCAAGTTTTTCTTTAAAATATGTATTTGCTATAGTTCTAATTTTATGGAGACCATAATCTGTATGAAAGGAAACATTTTTATCAAATTCAAAATCCGGTCCTCCAAAACCCACCCAAGTAGGAATAGGTAAAATAATAGGTGTAATGGCTTCTTGAGGCGAATCCGGTTTCGTACAACCAATTAAACAAAGGAAAATTATGAATTTGAAAAAAATAGTACTTCTCATTTTAGTATATTAGATGCCATAAATTTAGGAATCTATTTTAATGAAACTTCAACACGCTACCACTTTTATTGTCATTTTGTTACTTTTTAGTTGTACAAATGAGGAAAAAATACAAATTGCTCAAAAAGACAAACCGCTAATTAATTATGTAAATCCTTTCATTGGAACGGGCGGACATGGACATACCTATCCAGGAGCTACGATGCCTTTCGGGATGATGCAACTCAGTCCTGACACGCGTTTGGACGGTTGGGATGGTTGTTCGGGCTATCATTATTCAGACGAATATATCTATGGTTTTTCGCATACGCATTTGAGTGGAACAGGCGTTTCGGATTATGGTGATATTTTATTGATGCCAACAGATAAAGCCATTCTAAACAATGGAGCCGATGGAAAAGAAGGCTACCGCGCACACTTTTCACATGATAATGAAGTGGCAGAAACTGGCTATTACAAAGTGCGTTTAGACAGTACGAATATTGATGTGGAATTGACGGTTTCTGAACGAAGCGGAATCCACAAATACACATTTCCTTCAGGAGAAAATCAATTTATCATTCTCGATTTAGCACATAGAGATCAAGTACTAATGCATGGTGCTTTTTTTAAATCGGACACAGAACTTCAAGGATTTCGTCATTCCAAAGCTTGGGCCACCAATCAAAAGTTATTCTATCACATAAAGTTTTCGCATCCTGTGAAAAATTGGGATACGAAATATGAAGTTTCTCCAAAGAAATTGGCACTAGAATTAAATAATCCAAACAACGAACCTGTGTTTGTGAAAATTGGAATTTCCGCGGTGGATGAAGCAGGAGCAAAGAAAAACTTAGAACAAGAAATAGGAAACAAGTCGTTTGATGAGGTCAAGAAAATAGCGCAAGACACTTGGGAGCAACAATTAGAAAAAATCGTTATTGAAAGTGATGATGAAGATTATAAAACTAATTTTTATACTGCATTATATCATACGATGATTGCGCCAAATTTATACCAAGATGTGGACGGGCGTTATCGCGATATGGATTTGGAAATTCACGAATCGAAAGACCACACACATTATACGGTGTTCTCATTATGGGATACCTATCGCGCTGCACATCCGTTGTATACGATTATTGAACAAGAACGTACGAACGATTTCATTAAAACGTTTATCAAGAAATACGAATCAGGAGGCATCATGCCGATTTGGGATTTGTCTGCGAATTATACGGGATGTATGATTGGCTATCACGCGGTTCCTGTAATTGCAGATGCGTATTTAAAAGGCATTCGCAATTATGATGTAGAAAAAGCGTTTGAAGCCATGAAACACAGTGCTACAAGAGATAAATTAGGCTTAAAATACTATAAAGAATTAGGCTACATTCCTGTAGAAAAAGAATCAGAATCCGTCTCTAAAACCTTAGAATATGCCTATGATGATTGGACAATCGCCGCAATGGCAAACGAAATGGGAAAGAAAAACGATTACGAAACCTATATCAAACGCGCGCAATTTTATAAAAATATCTATGACCCAGAAACGCA
The DNA here is from genome assembly GCA_039026955.1 of Bacteroidota bacterium. GTDB lineage: Bacteria > Bacteroidota > Bacteroidia > Flavobacteriales > Flavobacteriaceae > Kordia. Next base: position 77,247 of record JBCCLH010000010.1, on the reverse strand, counting down.
ATTTATGCGCGGACGTTTTCGCAACACTTGGTTTGCACCTTTCGATCCGTATGAGGTGAATTTTAATTATACGGAAGCGAATTCGTGGCAGTACAGCTTTTATGTGCCGCAAGATGTTTCAGGCTTTATAGAGTTGTTGGGCGGAAAAGACAAGTTGGAAGCACAATTAGACAAACTATTTACCGCAAAGCAAGAAACTTCGGGACGCAGTCAGGCAGATATCACAGGATTGATTGGTCAATATGCGCATGGAAACGAACCAAGTCATCACATGGCATATTTATATAATTTTATCAACAAACCTGCAAAAACTCAGGAATACGTTCATCAAATTCTCACTACATTATACAAAAACAAACCTGACGGAGTTTCAGGAAATGAAGATTGCGGACAAATGAGCGCGTGGTATGTATTAAGCAGTTTAGGATTCTATTCGGTAACTCCGGGAAGTAACGAATACATCATTGGAACGCCATTGTTCGACAAAGCTACGATCAATCTTGAAAATGGAAAAACCTTTACAATCGTTGCAAAGAATGTCTCTAAAGAGAATAAATATATCAAATCGGCAAAGTTGAATGGAAAAGAGCATCCGAAATCGTATATCAATCATCAAGACATTATGAAAGGCGGCAATTTGGTATTTGAAATGACGAATCAAGCAACGGATTGGGCAACACAAGATGCACACATTCCGGTCACAGAAATTACAGATCATAAAATTGTACCGCCGCCATTCATTGCGAAAGGTGATATCGCGTTTAAAGGCGAAACGATGGTCGAATTAGGTTCTGTCGACAAAAACACTACGATCTATTATGATTTGGGAGAAGGAACGCAAGCATACGAAAAGCCATTTGAAATTTCTGAACCATCAAAGTTGACAGTCTATGCAGAAGATAAAAACGGAAATAAAAGTCCTGAAATCACTACAGAATTCTTCAAGATTGATCCGAATGTAAAAATAAAACTCGAAACAGAATACGCCAATCAATACAACGCAGGCGGACAAAATGCATTGATTGATGGAATTCTAGGAACAGAAGATTTCCGCACCGGAACTTGGCAAGGATACTTTGATAAAGATGTCATTGCGATTGTAGATTTAGGGAAAGTAAAACCAATCAACACGATTCAAGTAAACTTTTTAGAAGATCAGAAAAGCTGGATATTTCTACCAACCGAAGTAGAATGTTATGTAAGTGCAAATCCAAATCGATTCTACAAATCCTTACCAAAGCAGCAATTTAATGTATCAGAACCACGCGAAGGCGCAAGTATCAAAAATGTAATCTTTGACATGCGAGGCTACAGTGCACGTTATGTAAAAATTGTCGCTAAAAAACTAGGCGTACTTCCAGAATGGCATTTGGGCTACAAGCACGACGGTCGCTCATGGTTGTTTGTGGATGAAATTGAAGTGAAATAGTTGATATTAGGTAAACTATTATTGTTGTACAGATAAATGTCAAATCGAGCGCAGTCGAGATTCTTTTCGAAAGAGAATACTCAATACTTCTTGACTGCGGTTAAAGTGACAAAACGAAATAGTATCAAAAGAAGTTAAAATACGATGTACTGTTTTTCAGATTATTCAGTTAATTTGAAAATCGTGAAAAGCAGTGCTAAATACAATCATTCATGAAAAGAAGAAAGTTTATACAAAGTGCTGCATTAACCAGTTTGGGATTGACGGTTGGAACAGCATTAAATGCTTGTGCAGACGAGCAAAAAACAACGGAAGAACCTAGCAAAAAAGAAAATTCAGCTACAAAACCTGCCATTCCGATGGTAGTTGCCACGTGGAATGTTCCCAATGCGACAGCAAAAGCATGGGAAGTTTTAGAAGCGGGAAAGTCTGCCCTAGATGCAGTGGAACAAGGTGTGATGGTGGAAGAGGCAGATGAAAAAAATCAATCTGTGGGAAAAGGCGGTTTGCCCGATAGAGACGGAAATGTAACGCTTGATGCTTGTATCATGAATAAAAATGGTGATTATGGCGCGGTGGTATGTATTGAAAATATAAAGCATCCAATTGCAGTAGCACGAAAAGTCATGGAAGATACGCCACATGTGCTAATGGCAGGAAATGGCGCGAAGCAATTTGCAATAGAAAGTGGATTTACACCAGAAAATCTATTGACAGAAGCATCTAAAAAAGCATGGGAAAAGTGGAAAGTGAAATCTGAATACAAACCCATTATCAACATAGAAAATCACGATACGATCGGAATGTTAGCGATTGATAAAAACGGAGATATCTCAGGAGCCTGCACCACGAGCGGATTGGCATACAAAATGCAAGGACGTGTGGGCGATTCAGCAATCATAGGTTCCGGATTGTTTGTAGACAATGAAGTAGGAGCAGCAACAGCCACAGGAATGGGCGAAGAAGTACTAAAAACCGTTGGAAGTTTCTTGATTGTAGAATTGATGCGACAAGGAAAATCGCCACAAGAAGCCTGTGAAGAAGCGGTACGGCGCATTATCAAGAAAAGTCCAAATTACAAGGATTTTCAAGTGGGTTACATTGCTGTTAACAAAAAAGGAGAAACAGGAGCCTATTGCATCCACGAAGGATTTTATTATACAACCTATCAAAACAATGAAAATGTGAGTCATAAGTCGGATTTCTTTGATACTAGGGATTAGGTTTTGGGTATTAGGTATTAGTACTGAGATGTGAGATGTGAGAATTGAGATATTTCAAAGAACAAATCAACAAATCAACGAATTGACGAATAACAAAATAAAATATTGAATGCTAAATGTTGAATTTTGAATTAATTCCTAAGAAAAGTCAATAACGAGTAAAAAAAAATCAACAAATCAACGCATAAACAAATCAACGCATAAACAAATCAACGCACAACCGATAACCAACAACAAACGAAGAAAAAATAAAATATAAAACTCAAAATATAAAATGTAAAAGTATTTTTCAAACAACAAACAACAAACAACAAACAACAAACAACAAACAACCAACAACCAACAACCAACGAATCACAAAATTTAAAATGAAAAAGTAGTTCTAATCGGCTTTTAGACATCAGTATTGAGAATTGAGAGGCCTTCTTAGAAAACATTAAAATAACGAACAAAAAGATCAACAATAAAGAAGTTTAAAAGTTTACAGGTTTATAAGTTTAAGCTTTGAAAAACAAGTAGAGTTAAATAACAACCGACAACAGAGCGCAGCGACCAACCCACAACAAACGAAGAAAAAATATTAAATAAAAATACTAAATGTAAAACGAAAAAGTAATTTAAAAGCAACCAACAACCAACAACCAACAACCAAAAAGCAAAGCGACCCAAAACCCAACACCTAAAACCCAAAAAAATGACCACCAACAAATCATACAAAAGTGCCTTTATCTTCTTAACTTCTTTATTCTTCCTTTGGGGATTTATTACCGTTTTGGTAGATCCGTTGATTCCGCGACTCAAAGAAGTATTCGAGTTGACGTATTTCCAATCGGGTTTGATACAATTTGCGTTTTTTGGAGCGTATTTATTGCTTTCCATTCCGGCAGGATTTATTCTTTCTAAAATAGGCTATAAAAGAGGAATCATTCTCGGTTTGGTCATTATGGGCGCAGGATGTTTATTATTTTATCCCGCAGCATCGTCGCGATTGTTTGTACTGTTTTTATTAGCCGTTTTTATTCTAGCTAGCGGAATGACCATTTTGCAAGTAGCTGCCAATCCGTATGTGACTGCGTTGGGTTCTGAAGAAACCGCTTCAAGCCGATTGAACTTGTCGCAAGCATTTAATTCTTTAGGAACTGCCATTGCACCTGCCATCGGCGCGATGTTTATTTTGAGTGATAAAATCAAAACGAGTGATGAAATTGCCGCTTTAACAGAGGCAGATAAAGAAATTTACTTTGCCGCAGAAGCTTCTAACGTGCAATTGCCATTTGTTGCTATTGGAGCGTTTACCTTGATTTTAGCTGGAATCTTTGTGTATGTGCAATTACCAAAGTTATTACAAAAAGCACCAAAAGGCGGTTATGGAACTTTATTAAAAAAACCGTCCTTAGTCATGGGAGCGATGGGAATCTTCGTATACGTAGGTGCCGAAGTAGCCATCGGAAGTTATTTGACGAACTATTTTCGTGATATGAATCTAGCAGAAGCAATCGTAAACAGTCCAACCATGAAAAGTATTTCGGAATGGATTGTCGGATCGGATTTGGCAGAGTTGGATTCAAAAGCAATCGTGGGTGCCTTTGTCACTTTCTACTGGTCTGGCGCGATGGTGGGACGATTTATCGGAGCGTATCTCACTAAAATTATCGATCCTGCCAAAGTACTGATTGGCTTCGCCGTAGGTGCTTTATTGATGATTTTACTCTCAATGAATACCGTAGGTTTTGTATCGATGTGGAGTATCTTAGCAGTGGGATTATTCAATTCGATCATGTTCCCAACGATCTTTAGTCTCGCTTTAGGCGGATTGGATGAATTAAAACCACAAGCTTCCGGAATTTTATGTACCATGATTGTCGGTGGCGCAATCATTCCGCCATTATACGGTTTATGTACCGATAACTTCGGATTTAAAACGGCGTTGATCTTAGTTTTACTTTGTTATGGATACATTTTATTTTATGGGTATACGAAGCGAAAAAAGTCTGTAGCTACCACATAATCTCACCCAATCCTATGGCAACCCAAACTTAGTTTGTTATATTTGTTATCATACCCCGATAACAAGTAAACTTCATGAGTGATATTCAAGCAACGTTAAACGCTTTACGCGATGAATTACGCGAGCACAATTACAATTATTATGTATTAGATAATGCGACTATTTCTGACTATGAGTTTGATATGAAACTCAAAGAATTGCAGGAATTGGAAGCAAAACATCCAGCGTTTTTTGATCCGAATTCGCCAACACAACGCGTCGGTGGGGCAATTACAAAGAACTTTAATACCGTGACGCATGAATATCGTATGTATTCGTTGGACAATTCGTATTCAAAAGAGGATTTAGAGGATTGGGAAAAGCGTATTCAAAAGATTCTAGGGATTGAAACGGTAGAATATACCTGCGAGTTAAAGTACGACGGCGCTTCTATGAATCTTACCTACGAAAACGGTGTGTTGGTTCGTGCGGTGACGCGTGGCGATGGTTTTCAAGGAGATGAGGTGACGAATAATATCAAAACGATTAAAACGGTGCCTTTACAGCTAAAAGGTGATTTTCCTCCAAAGTTTGACATTCGCGGTGAGATCATTCTTCCGCTTGACGGATTTAAAAAAATGAACGAAGAACGTGTCGCAAATGGCGAAGAACCATACATGAATCCTCGAAATACCGCTTCTGGAAGCTTAAAACTACAAGACAGTAGCGAAGTGGCGAAACGTCCGTTAGAATGTTTATTATATAGTTTAAAAGGCGAAAGATTACCCATTACCACACAATACGAAAGTTTAGAAAAAGCACGCGATTGGGGATTTAAAGTTCCAACGGTAGCAACGGTTGCCAAAAGCGTGGATGAAATCTTAGAGTTTGTCAATCATTGGGAAATCCATCGTCATAATTTGGCGTATGAGATTGATGGTGTCGTGATCAAAGTGAACAATCTGCGTTATCAGGATGAGCTTGGCTACACGTCCAAAGCACCGCGCTGGGCAATGGCATACAAGTTTAAAGCAGAGCAAGCTTCTACCGTATTAAAAGAAATTACCTATCAAGTTGGTCGTACAGGAGCCATTACGCCTGTGGCAAATTTGGAACCTGTGTTGCTCGCAGGAACCACTGTAAAACGGGCTTCCTTGCATAATGCCGATCAAATTGCTAAATTGGATATCCGCGTAGGCGATACTGTTTTTGTGGAAAAAGGAGGAGAAATTATCCCAAAGATTGTAGGCGTCAATTTAGACTTACGACCTGCAGATTCTACACCAACGGTTTACGCCACACATTGCCCCGAATGTGGAACACCATTGATACGAAAAGAAGGAGAAGCGCAACATTACTGTCCAAATACCATGGGTTGCAGACCACAAATTGTGGGGAGAATTCAACATTATATTTCGCGCAAAGCGATGGATATTGATGGTTTGGGAGGAGAAACTGTAGCGTTGTTAGTCAAGGAAGGACTCATCACCAATTATGCGGATTTGTACGAATTAACCAAAGAGCAGATCATTCCGCTAGAGCGAATGGCAGAGAAAAGTGCTGAAAATTTAGTGAATGGAATTGAAGCCTCGAAGCAAATTCCGTTTGAACGTGTATTGTATGCCTTGGGCATCAGATATGTGGGTGAAACGGTGGCGAAAAAATTAGCTAAACACTACAAATCGATTGAGGCGCTGGCAAACGCTTCATCGGAAGATTTAGTTGCAGTCGACGAAATAGGAGTGAAGATCGCCGAAAGTGTAGCGCAATTTTTTGCAGAAGAAGCTAATTTGCAAATGATCACACGTTTACAAGCGTATGGTGTGCAATTGGAATTTTCGGCAGCACAATTGGAAGGATTGACAGAAACCTTGTTGGGGAAATCGTTTGTCGTTTCTGGTGTGTTTGAAAAAGTTTCACGAAACGAATTAAAAAAACTCATAGAAAATAATGGAGGAAAAGTCTCGTCTTCCATTTCTTCTAAAACATCTTTTGTGGTAGCAGGTGATAAAATGGGTCCAAGCAAACGCGCAAAAGCTGAAAAGTTAGCGATAACCATATTAACCGAAGATGAGTTTTTGGATATGATATAAAACTATATGAAATTAACTAAACCGACGTATATTGCTTTCATAGTTGCTGCTGTGGTGACCATGCTTGTAGCTATATTTTACGAGAAGTTTAGCTTAATTTATGCGCAACCGTTTACTGTCCTTACAATACTCATCATCTACTTTACAGAAAAAAAAGATGCCACAAGTGTGTTGTATATCATTTCGCAAGTTATTGGTTTGGCAGGTGGTATTTTACTCATTTTGGGCATGCGCGACCATTTAAAAGCCGTTTCTGTATTATTCTCACTTTTTTATATCATTTACTTGCGATTGATGTATGTGCGGAATCACATGACCAAAGCGGAACTCAAAACCTATCTGCAAGTAGGTTTATTTTCTATTCCTGTATTGTATGTATATTATGTGGTGATCAATATGATCTCTGCAGAACTCAAAGAAGTAGTGGTTTACTTTAGTTGTTTGATGTTTTTTATGCTGAGCTATATCATAACAGCCATTTATTATTATTTAAAAGACAAGTCGCCTGCAAACCTGTGGATGTTGATTGCTGCGACAAATCTCGGCTTTATGAATATTATTATTGGTTTGAATGAGTTGTACATGTACGAAACCATTTTTACCGTAATTGTTGTATTTTGTAGTGTGTGTATTCAATATTTTGTATTGAAATTTATGTTGCACGATGATGAAGATAGTACAGAATTATTGAAATTATGATGGATACATGAAGTACACCAAACCGACATATGTAGCATTTTACTTAACGAGCACAGCGTTATTGGTGGCTGCATTCTTGCTACAAAAACCGGATTTGGTATACTTATATCCGCTTCCTGTACTTGCTATTTTGAGTATATATTTTACCGAAAAAAAAGAACCGCTAAGTTTTTTATACATTCTTTCCTTAGCGATTATAGTTCTTGGGGGAATCTTATTATTACTAGGACTTAGAAAGTATGTCTATGAAGTGTCCATTTTATTTACCTTCTTTTATATTTTCCTAATTCGATTAATGTATTTAAAGAATAAAAAACAGAAAAAAGAACGTCTTTTATATTTCAGATTGATTCTTATTGTATTGCCCATCATCTACATATACGACAGAGTGATGTGTATCATTTACAAAGAAATCAGAGAAACTTTTGTATATCTGTCAGTGCTTATTGTGTTTGTGCTGATCTATATCATACTATCGCTGTATTATTACCTAAGAAATAAAAGTCAAGCCAATTTATGGATGCTCATTGTGTCTTGTAATTTGGGAATCATGAATATTATCATCATGATCAACGAGCTGTATATTGGGGAAACCTTGTTTACTGTCATATCACTTTTCTGCTACAGTCTTATATTATATTTTTCTTTGAAATTTATGCTGGAAGATAGAAAAAGTGCATTACCCGATATTGTCTAATAACTCAAAATGAGTTGAAAACCTTTTACCGATGAAAGGAATCTTAAAACGTTCAAGCCATAGTGTGATGGCACTTAGTAGGAAGACCACATTTGCCGTAATAAACAAAACACCGCCGTCAGGTTTTCCTTCAAAAGGAACTTCAATACCTAAGGTTGTTAAGTGCATCATAATGGCTCCGCCAATGATTCCTAAAGTAAGTGTTGCACCAATCCAAGCGGTTCTTGGAATTACGATTAAAATTCCAGCAATAAGTTCGGCAATACCGATACCAATTCGTCCAAAAGGTTCTAATCCTACTTCGGTAAAAATGGCGACACTATCTGGGTGTGCAGTTAATTTAAAACGTAAGGTTTGTATCAAAATGACAGCTACTGCCAATCGGATGATAAATGGAATATATTTTTTCATGTTGTTGATTTTTAATGAGTTTGTAGTCGCGTCGAAAAAATATAGCTTACAAAAAAAATGGAAAGATTTAATTTCTGTAAAAAAATTCGTAACTTAAATACTACTTTAGAATTACCGTCTGAATGTCCAAAAAACTAGTACTCACATATCTCTATTTTACCATCTTTTTTTTCGATGCTTTGGGTGTGTTTGTGCCTGAAATTATTAGCCGACAGTACACTACATTTTTTCCATTGCCAATACTATTATTGCTGTATTTATATTCCATAAAAAAAGTCAATTGGCTCTTTGTCATTTCCTTGTTTTGTACCTTTTTTGGAGTTATCTTCTTTAATATAGAATCGTTTTTTAAGCTCGGCATTGTTTTTTATGCAGCAGGTGTTCTTTTTTATGTGATGATCAGTTTAAAACAGGCAAGTGTCATCTCTACTAAAAGTGTCATTATAGCAACGCTTCCATTTTTAGTATTGTATTTAGCGCCTTTGCTTTTATTTTCGGATGCAGTTCGTGGCGATATCTTTAATTACATCATCCTGTATTCCTTTTTTGTGGGCTTTTTCTTTTTAATTTCTTCGCTCATTTATGTGAATCAACAAACTCGTTCCAACTTGTGGTTGCTCTTTTCGGGGAGTTTGTTTTTATTCTCTACGGTCATTCATGGATATAACATGTTCTTTGGTGAGATTTTGATATTGCAATTTGGCGTTGTTGTTACATTTTTACTGATGCATTATGCCATGTATCGCTACACCATTGCCCAAGAAATACATGCTTAAATTTGAAAAAGCTACAAAATTGTATTCAAAAAAATATAGAATTTCTTTTCAGAAATAAGTTACTTTTGTAAAATATGAAAAGAATCGCTGTATTTCTTATTGCCGCATTGATGTGTATTTCTTGTGTAAATATTTTGTGGTTTTTTTTTCCAGAATTAACTATTAGGAATTACATTCTTGTATTGCCAATTCCTTTGATCATTTTAAGTTATTTTTTATGTGTAGAACAAAAAAATATACTGTATTTACTGGCATTGGTAGGCTTTATGATTGGCGATTATTGTTTCATCATTGAAGAAGACTTTATCAATGGAATTACCAGTTGTGCTATCGGACTTTCATTATACGGAATCATTGTGTTGTGGCAGGGACACTATATTTCTACAAGACGTTTATTGGTAAGTGCAGTTCCGTTTGTCATTATGTACATGTCTCCCTTTTTCTTTTTTGTAGATAAGATAGAAGACAATATTTTTTCAGAAGTAGTTTTCTATACGTCCGCAGTGGGATTCTTTTCGCTAATGTCTATCATAGCGTATGTAAGCAAAAGAGATGCTGTAACGATGAAACTCTTGGCAGCAGGCGTCACCACAACGCTCATGGGAATTACATATGGAGTATATTTATTCTTAGGATACAATGCGTTGTATATCGTGATTGCAGACATGCTGTTTATGTATTCAAATTTTAAAATGTGGCAATACATCATCATCAAAGACGAACCATTATTGACCACCGAAGAAATTTAAACGAAACTTAATGGTTTAAATGTTACATTTTGAGTGTTGAATTTTGAATTATTGCTTTCGTAAGAAACTTCAAACCAACAATAAAAAGTTTATGGGTTTATAAGTTTAGGAGTTTAGTAAACAAACCAAGAATATAATTCGATACCAACACACAAACGACAACTGACAACCGACTACGGAGCAAAGCGACCAACCGACAACAAACGAAATAAAATGTAAAATGAAAAAGTAGTTTTAACTAGTTTTAGATATTAGTATTGAGTATTGAGAAGCTTCAAAAAACAACAGCAACTCAACAATCAGAAGTTTAAAAGTTTAGTAAACAAACTAAGAATATAATTCGATACCAACCGACAATGGAGCAAAGCGACCAACCGACAACAAACAAAATAAAATGTAAAATATAAAATCGCTAAATGTAAAATGAAAAAGTATGGTTTCTAACAACTAACAACCAAAACCCAAAAGCAAAGCGACCTAATACCCAAGACCCAACAACCTACACAACAATCGACTTCCCATTAGCAATCACATTCTTCTCAGCATCAAAATAAAAGTCAACTCGCCCCACATACACACCATAAGCACCTACTTGATTCACCAAGACAGATTCTCCTTTGCTGTTCTTTTCAATAGTTGGTTTCGGTAAAAACGTATGCGTATGTCCACCAATAATCAAATCGATATCTTTGGTAGCACACGCTAATTTTAAGTCAGACGGACGCTCAGGATGTCTTTTATAATGATAACCAATATGTGACAAACAAATCACCAAATCGCACTTTTCTTCTTCTTTTAAGATGCGACTCATATCCTGTGCACGCTCAATAGGATCGTTGTACACGGTTTCTTTGTACATGCGCTTGTCTACCAAACCACTCAGTTTCACACCTAAGCCAAAAATTCCAATCTTAATACCGTCTTTGACAAAGATTTTATATGGTTTTACATGCGTGTCAAGTACAGTGTTTTTAAAATCGTAATTTGCAGAAACAAAGTCAAAATTTGCATTGGGCAATTGCGCGAACAATCCGTCAATGCCATTGTCAAAATCGTGGTTTCCAATCGTTGCCAAATCGTACTTCATCATGCTCATCAACTTAAATTCCAATTCGCCACCATAATAATTAAAATACGGCGTTCCTTGAAAAATATCACCAGCATCTAACACTAAGGTATTCGGGTTCTCCTTTCGAATATTCGCAATCAAACTCGCTCTACGTGCCGCGCCACCTTGATTCGGATTTCTTGGATGATTTGCTCCAAAAGGATCAATATGACTGTGAACGTCGTTTGTATGTAAAATAGTAATATGTTTCTTTGCGGAACTTGCTGTAAAACTCTGTAATGACAAGCCGCCTAACGCAACAAATGCACTAGATGCTAACGAATTCTGTATAAAATCTCTTCTCTTCATGTTGTAGTTAGTTTATTGTTGCACAAATCTGCCGTCTAATTTTGCAGGAATGGTATCAGTTGCTTTAAAATAATCAATCATCGCGTTTCGAATCTTATAATCCAACACTTCTAACGTTTCAGGATTTTTCAAGAAATTCATGCTGTCGCCGCCATTTTGTAAAAAATCGGAAGTTACAACGGTATACGTTTTATCCGCTTCGATAGGTTTTCCGTTCACCAAAGCTTCCACTAATTGTTCGTTTTTGTCCATTTTTATGGTCAAGCCAGAAATCGGATGTGCACGTTTTGCTTGTACCAAATAGTCCACCATCTTGTGGACATTCTCAGCAGTTAATTCCGCTACCACAATCGAATTTTCAAAAGGCATCACATTAAAAGCCGTTCTTATTTTAATAGGACCTTGCGGAATTGGCGCGCGAATTCCACCATGATTCAATAAGCAAATATCAATATTCTTTCCAGTTCGCTTCTTAAAGACAGGTTCACTTTGCGATTTTACCAAATCCGCCATCAAATTCCCGATTGTAGTTTCAAGCTCGCCATCTTTTTTGTGCATATCTTTCGGAGCATAACTCAGCACTTGGTTCATATCTTCCTCGATACGCTGACGAAATGGTTTGATAAACGCTTCAATTTCTTGATTTGGAGTGATAGAATCGTTGATATTGATTCGTTTTCCTTCAATTTTGGAGACACCTTGCTTCTCTTTAGCACAAGAAAATGCCAGACAAAGGACAAGTAACGCAATAATTTTTCTCATAAAAATAAAATATGCGGCAAATTATAAAAAATACAAGATATCGTCATTGCGATTCACACTAAATAATTGTAAAAACATACACTTTTTTTGTGATTACTTACCAAAAATGTGCATTCGTTGTTAAAATTCGACACTTACAAAATCCTTCTTTCCTTCTTTAAAAACTGCTTGTAACTTCTTATATATCTATGTTCCTGTTAAAAAAACAGAGTCCGTAATACCTTCATTATAAAAAGTTGCATATGTATAGAAGCATCTCTTTTTTTACGGAAAAAGAGTATTTTTGTTGCACATTAATTCAAATTCATGTTTTTAAAAGGATTGCAACACAAGTCAGCTAAGAAAGCACTGACAAAAAAGCTAAACAAAACCACAACAAAAGAGGTGAATGCAACGCCTATTCAATCTGTGGGACTGATTGTGAATGCGGATAAAACACCGAATTTTGAGGAAATCGTCAAAGGTTTACGGCTCAATGTTGCAGTAGAAGTGTTGTGTTTTCATAAAAACTTCCTGAAAACACGCGAGGTAGACTATCCCGTTTTTTATGAAAAAGACTTTGGTTGGAAAGGAAAACCGAAGACCGAAACATTACAGAAATTTTTAAACAAACCGTACGACTTATTGGTCAGTTATTACAGTGATGATGTGTTGGCATTGCAATTGGCTTCTGGTTTGCAAGCGGCAAATTTTAAGATTGGCATTGACGGAAGCACGCAAGAAATACACGATGTCATCATTCAAACAAAAGAAGAGGAAATCGCAATCTTTGCGAAAGAACTACATACATATTTACAGATACTTAATAAATTATAATAATGAAGAAATTCATCGGAACTGGAGTGGCTTTAGTGACCCCTTTTAAAGCAGACACTTCCGTAGATACAATTGCATTGACAAACATCGTAGAACATGTAATTGAAGGCGGCATAGAATACTTAGTGGTGTTGGGAACAACGGCAGAAAATGCAGTATTGTCAAATGACGAAAAACAGTTAGTGATTGATACGGTTGTGAAAGCCAATAAGAAGCGTTTGCCTATTATTTTAGGAATTGGCGGAAACAATACGGCTGCCGTAGTAGATGAATTAAAAACCAGTGATTTGACTGAAATTGACGCGATTCTTTCAGTGTCTCCATATTATAACAAGCCTACGCAAGAAGGTATCTATCAACATTTTAAAGCGGTGGCAGAAGCGACTACCAAACCTATTGTAGTATACAATGTACCAGGGCGAACGGCGAGTAATATTCTGCCAGAAACCATCATCCGACTGGCTACAGATTTTGACAATATCATTGCTGTCAAAGAAGCGGCAGGCGATATTGTACAAGCCATGCGTTTGATAAAAGATGCACCTGAAGACTTCTTAGTAATTTCTGGAGATGATATGATTACGTTGCCAATGGTGCAAGCTGGTGGAGCAGGAGTGATCTCAGTCATTGGGCAAGGCTATCCAAAAGAATTCTCGGAAATGGTGCGTTTGGCATTGGCTGGAAATGTGAAAGAAGCAAATGCATTGCATTATAAAATGATGCCATCGATCGATTATATTTTTGAAGAAGGAAATCCTGCGGGAATCAAGGCGGTTTTTGAAATTCTAAATCTTTCCACAGCAGTAGTACGTTTGCCTTTGGTAGAAGCATCTGCGGCACTCAAAGAAAAGTTACGTACATTTACGGAAGCATTGAATTCGTAAACAATTTGCATGGCAAAAAAAGTAAGAGATCCTGGATTAGGAGAAGCTTCCATCACCACCGCAAAACGAATCGTCAACAAAGATGGTTCGTTTAATATTCGACATCTAAACGGAAAAACAGGAATTTCCGCTTTGTATGCGTATTTGGTGGATATTAGTTGGACGAAGTTTTTTCTCTGGGTTTTTCTTGTCTATTTTGTCATTAACATGGGATTTGCCTTTGTGTATGTGTTGATTGGAGTAGAATATATTTCGGTAGCACCGCAAGGTTTTCTAAAAGATTTTGTCAATGCGTTTTTCTTTTCCTCACAAACCATTACCACTTTGGGATACGGAGCCATGGCACCAACAAGTATCTTGGCGGGAATTGTCTCTAGTTTCCAAGCGGTAGCAGGATTGTTAAGTTTTTCTTTTGTAACGGGATTGTTATACGGACGTTTTTCAAAACCAAAAGCGTCAATTCAGTTTAGCAAACACATGATCTATCGTGATTTTAATACTGGAAAAGCACTTATGTTTCGCTTGATGAATAGCAAAACGGATGTCATGATCAATCCGCGAGTAAAAGTAACCTTGGCAATTACAGAAGCAGATGAAAAATTAGGCTACCGTCGAAACTTCTATCAATTAGAACTCGAAAGAGATCATATTACCTATTTACCCACTACATGGACTTTGGTGCATGAAATTAACGAAGTATCTCCATTATATAAATTCTCTGAAAGCGAATTGCAACAACTCAACGGAGAATTCCTAATCATGGTTTCCTATTACGACGAAGCCTTCAACGAAGAAGTCTACAAACTCCATTCCTACACGTTTGAAGAATTACTGATGAATGTAGAATTCGAAAAAGCCTTCTATTACGATGAAGATGGGTATACTGTTTTAGATCATCATAAAATTAGTCATACAAAGAAAATGTAATCTTTGATAGTTAGATTTTCGTAGATTATTAGACTTATTTTATTTTATCAATCGTCATATGGTGCCAATTCAACTTCTGCATCATTTGGCAACCAACCGTTATTGATCTTTTCAATTAAGTTAATCAGATGTCTTTTTACTTTCCGTTTGGTAAAATCAATACAGACTACTTTATCTATGTCAAAATTATCATCGTATGCAAGCGTAGTTGCAAACCAAAAACCTTCTCCAAAATTGTTATGAGCTGTTGTAATAGGTGACTTTTCATAATCAAATTTTTGTTTCGTTCGCATTTCATAATCAACGCCTATCCAAGCTATTTCCTCGTCAAAATAGTTTTCGGTCTTATGTGCTAAAGTTCCAGAACTACAAGTGTACGAAACATTCTTATCTATGCAGACTTTTACTAAAGATGGAATTAGTTCTTCATCTTCCTCATTCGCTATTGTAAAAGCTACCCAATCATTTTTTGGTAAAGAAGATTTCCATTCAGAATTATTCCTAATCTGAACATAATATATTTTTCTTTTACGTATTCTACCTATTAATTCCATTTTTATATTGTGAACTTTTGTCTTTTTTGAAAAATTCTATTTAAATGTACTGTAAATTTTTTTGGCTAGTACTTCCTGAAATAATACTTCAGTATAAAAATTAGTTTATAAGTTTATTTTTATTACAACTTAACAAATCCACAAATCCACAAATCCACAAATCCACAAATCCACAAATCCACAAATCCACAAATCCACAAACAGACAACCCACAACGGAGCAAAGCGACCAACCGACAACAACCGAAGTAAAATTCAAAATGTAAAACCGCAAAATATAAAATGAAAAAGTAGTTTTAGTTAGCTTTTAGATAGTAGTATTGAGTATTGAGAAGTTTCAAAGAATAATTTTACTGTAACTTAGAACCAAACTTACAACAGGTAACGAGCGTAGCGACCAACTGACAACAAACGAATGAAAATTTAAAATGTAAAACCGCAAAATGTAAAATGAAAAAGTATTTTCACAAACAACAAACAACAAACAACAAACAACAAACAAAAAACAACAAACAACAAACAAAAAAGTTAAATCCATCCCAAAGAATACAAAAAATCAAATTCAACACTTATTTTAGCGGTCTTAAAAATGTTTTCATAATACATAATAAATACCTATTTTTGCCAGATGTTTAAAAAGATGCCAATATTTCTGTACCTAATAATAGCAGTAGGTACACTAGCTTCTTGTAGCGAATACCAAAAAGCACTAAAGTCAGAAGAGACCAAAGTAAAATATGAGCTTGCGGAACGTTTGTACAATGAAAAAAAGTTTAAAAAATCAAGTAGACTTTTTGAGCAAATTGTACCAAAATACAGAGGAAAACCTCAAGGAGAACGTGTTACCTTCTTGTATGCACGTACGTTATTTGAAATAGAACAGTATATTGTTTCTGGATACCAATTTGAGCGTTTTGTACGTTCGTATCCTAAAAGTGACAGTATTCAAGTAGCATCTTTTTATGAAGCAAAAAGTTATTATATGCAATCGCCTCGCTATAGTATTGATCAAAGAGATACGTATACTGCGATCAATAAATTACAAGGATTCATCAACAACTATCCAGAATCAGAACTGTTAGATCAGGCGAATGTGATGGTAGATGAATTAACCACAAAAGTTGAAAAGAAAGCGTACGAAATCGCAAAGCAATACAATACCATTTCAGATTTCAAAGCATCGATCAAAGCAACGGAAAACTTCCTTTCGGATTATCCGGGAACAGAGTTTAGAGAAGATGCGATGTATTTAAAATTAGATGCGATGTACAATTTGGCACTGCGTAGTTTTCAATCGCTCATGGAAGAACGTTTCAATGATGCCGCCTCGGCGTACAAATCATTGATGAAATTCTATCCAGAATCAAAATACAAAGAAGAAGCAGATAAAATTATGGCTTCGATTACACAAGAATTAGCAAAATTTTCAAAATAACAATTATGGTTGATATTAAAAACTTAGATGCTCCAATAAGCACCACAACTATCGAGAGAAATCAGTTTGATGCGCCGACAGATAATATTTATGAAGCAATTTCTGTTGTGGCTAAAAGAGCCATTCAAATCAACTCTGAAATCAAAAAAGAATTGATCGAGAAATTAGATGAGTTTGCTACACACAACGATAGCCTAGAAGAAATCTTTGAAAACAAAGAGCAAATCGAAGTCTCTAAATTCTACGAAAAACTTCCAAAACCACATGCAATTGCAGTACACGAATGGTTGGAAGACAAAATCTACTACCGTAACACAAAAGAAGAAGCTTAATATATGTCTATTTTAAGTGGCAAAAAAGTATTACTAGGCATCACTGCTGGCATTGCCGCTTATAAAACAGCTTCTTTAGTACGGTTATTCATAAAAGCAGGCGCCGAGGTCCAAGTGATTATGACGCCTGCTGCTAAAGAATTCATCACGCCGTTAACCTTATCTACCTTATCAAAAAATCCTGTGCATTCTTCGTTTACGAATGAAGAAGATGAAAATGCTGTGTGGACAAATCACGTGGAGTTAGGATTATGGGCAGATTTTATGCTGATTGCACCTGCCACAGCGAATACCATGTCGAAAATGGTGTCTGGGAACAGTAATAATTTACTATTGGCAACCTATCTCTCGGCGAAATGTCCCGTGTATTTTGCACCTGCGATGGATTTGGATATGTACAAACATCCATCGACTAAAAATTCCTTTGAACAACTCATCAAATTTGGAAATATCATGATTCCTGCAACAAGCGGCGAACTGGCAAGCGGTTTGGTAGGCGAAGGTCGTATGGCAGAACCCGCAGATATTGTTTCCTTTATCGAAAAAGATATTTTAGAAAAACTTCCCTTGAAGGGAAAAAAAGTCATGATCACCGCAGGTCCAACCTATGAAGCGATTGATCCTGTGCGTTTTATCGGAAATCACTCTTCAGGAAAAATGGGTTACGAATTAGCACGTGCTGCTGCAAATTTAGGTGCTGAGGTTACCTTAATAGCTGGACCGAATAATCAAAGCATTTCTCACGGTTTGGTCACTGTTGTGGATGTAGTAAGTACAGAAGATATGTATAACGCGGCACATAAAGCGTTTCCAACTGCTGATGTCGCCATTCTTTCTGCGGCCGTTGCCGATTATAAACCAAAAGACGTGGCTGCTCAGAAAATAAAAAAGAAAGATTCATCGTTACAGATAGAGTTGGTTAAAACCAAAGATATTCTAGCATCGCTTGGAGTAATTAAAGAATCACAGTTTTTAGTGGGCTTTGCCTTAGAAACGAATAATGAATTGGAAAATGCCAAAGGCAAGTTGACACGCAAAAATTTAGACATGATTGTGCTCAATTCGCTCAACGATCAAGGTGCAGGATTTGGAAAACCAACAAATAAAGTAACGATTATTGACAAAAAAATGAATACCTTAGCTTTTGGGTTAAAATCGAAAGCCGAAGTAGCCATTGATATTTTTAATGAAATTTTAAAACGAATCCATGCGTAATCTTGTTTTAAGCATCTTATTTTTCAGCGCAATAACATTTGCCACCGCACAAGAATTAAATTGCCAAATTACGGTTGATACACAACAAGTCAACCAAACAAACCAGCAAATTTTCAAAACACTGGAGCGAGCATTGACGGATTTTGTCAACAAAACGCAATGGACCAATAAAAAATATGCACCATCTGAACGCATCAATTGCAACATGTTGATTACGGTTTCGCAGTGGAATTCTGATGAATTTGTGGCAACGCTCCAAGTACAATCGTCGCGTCCGGTGTATAATTCTTCGTTTGAAACGCCTGTATTCAACTTTAACGATCGTCAATTCCGATTCATCTATCAAGAATTTCAGCCAATTGTATACAATCCGAATGCATTTACGACGAATTTAGTGTCTGTAATTGCATATTATGTATACATTATTTTAGGAGTAGATGCAGATACTTTTTCGCTTCGTGGCGGATCAGATTATTACGCACAAGCACAGCAAATTGTAAACTTATCGCAATCAAGTCCATTTTTAGGATGGAAAGAAGCAGACGGAAATCGTACGCGTTGGATGTTGTTAGATAACATGCTAAACAACACGCACAAAGAATACAGATCTGTAATGTATAACTACCACAGAGTAGGAATGGATAAAATGGCAGAAGATCCGCGTGCTGCAAAAACAGCCATAAGCGGCACCTTAGATTTGTTCAAAGCGTTGAGCAATCGAAGACCAAATTCATTTCTATTACAAACCTTTTTTGACGCCAAAGCAGAAGAAATTCAGCTCATATTTTCAGGTGGACCAAAAATTAATGTTGTACGTTTGGTAGAAACCCTAAACAAAGTCGCGCCTTTCCATGCGACAAAATGGGGAAAAATTAAATTCTGATTTTTGCGAAAATTTCATGCAATAGCTTATTTTTGTGAGCATAAATTAAAGCTATAAAAACGCAACCGCATTGCTCACACAACTTTCTATAAAAAACTTTGCACTGATCGATTCTTTACAGGTAGAATTTGATAAAGGATTGACCATTATTACTGGAGAAACAGGTGCTGGAAAATCGATTCTTCTCGGTGGATTGGCACTAATCTTAGGAAAACGAGCAGATTTATCTTCCTTAAAAAACAAAGAAAAGAAATGTGTGATTGAAGCGGAGTTTGCCATCAAAAAATACAAGCTTAAAAACTTTTTCACGGAACACGATCTCGATTACGATCACGATACGATTGTACGTCGTGAAATATTGCCTTCTGGGAAATCGAGAGCTTTTGTGAATGATGTTCCTGTGCGTTTGGATGTGTTGAATGCGTTGGGCGATCAATTGATAGACATTCACTCGCAGCATCAAACCTTGCAATTGACGGATAATCAATTTCAGTTTCAGGTCATTGATATTTTAGCGAATGTTTCTGAAGAAGTTACTTCGTATCAAACAACTTTACAAACGTATCAATCCACTCAAAAAGAACTCAAAAAGATACAAGAAGAAAAAGCAGCTTTGGAAAAAGAGCACGATTACAACATGTTCTTGTTGAAGGAGCTAGAAGAAGCGAAATTGGAAGGCTTAATTTTGGCAGATTTAGAAGCGCAATACGAACGCTTGAACAATGCCGAAGACATCAAAACGAATTTAAGCGCTTCTGAACAAATCCTTTCAGATGAGCAAGTTGGTGTGTTGAATTTGCTTTCAGAATTGCAAGTAGCTTCTGGGAAATTGTCTGACATCGCACCAGAATTTAACAGTCTAGCAGAGCGCATCAAAAGTTCGTATATTGAATTGGATGATATTTATAATGAAATCATCAACTTACAAGGTGAAGTCACATTTGATCCTGAATTATTAGCGGAAGTTTCCGGAAAGCTTCAAAAAATATTCGATCTCCAAAAAAAGCACAATGTGCTTACTGTCGAAGAACTCGTAACGATTCAAACGGAACTTTCTGAAAAAGCGTTGGTTTCGGAAAATATAGATGAGGTCATTCAAGCCAAAGAAAAAGCCTTGCAGGAATTAAGTATACAACTCAAACAAACGGCAAAAATAATTCATACCAAACGTTCCAAAGGAATTCCAACGTTAGTCACACAGCTTGAAAACATGCTAGCTACGCTCGGAATGCCCAATGCACGTTTTGATATTAAAGTGCAATTGTCCAATCAGTTTTACAGCAACGGAATGGACGATTTGCAGTTTTTATTCTCAGCCAACAAAGGCGGAAACTTCAACGAATTGAAAAAAGCAGCTTCTGGTGGAGAATTGTCACGTGTGATGTTGTGCATCAAGGCGATTCTGTCCAAATACATGCAACTACCAACGATTATGTTTGATGAAATCGACACAGGAGTTTCAGGCGAAGTTGCGAACAAAATGGCAAAAATTATGCAGCAAATGAGCAAAAGCATGCAAGTATTTTCCATTACACATTTACCGCAAATTGCAGCAAAAGGAAAACAACATTTCAAAGTCTACAAGCAAGACATAGACGAAGTCACCACCACACAACTTAAGGAATTGCAGGCAGACGAACGCATACAAGAAATTGCACAGATGTTGAGCGGCGCAAAAATCTCGGATTCAGCGTTGGCAAACGCAAAAGAATTATTACAATCCTAGAAAACAATCATTCCAATCTTTTACCATATATTTGAACCACCAAAAACGACTTAAAAATAACAAGCATGTCATATAACTTATTAAAAGGAAAAAAAGGAATCATATTTGGGGCTTTAGACGAAAATTCTATTGCGTGGAAAACTGCTGAACGTGTGCATGAAGAAGGAGGAACATTTGTATTGACAAATGCGCCAATTGCCATGCGCATGGGGAAAATAAAAGACTTAGCAGAAAAAACAGGTTCTGAAATCATTCCTGCTGACGCGACAAATTTGGAAGACATTCAACATCTGATCGAAAAATCGATGGAAATCCTTGGCGGAAAAATTGACTTTGTATTGCATTCTATCGGAATGTCTGTCAATGTTCGTAAAGGAAGACATTACACTGATTTAAAGTACGATTGGATGACCAAAGGTTGGGATGTATCTGCAGTTTCTTTTCACAAAGTAATGCAAACATTGTATAAAACTGATGCTATGAACGAGTGGGGAAGTATTGTCGCATTAACTTATATGGCGGCGCAGCGTACGTTTCCAGATTATAACGATATGGCAGATAACAAAGCGTATTTGGAATCAATTGCGCGTAGTTTTGGATATTTCTTTGGGAAAGAGAAAAAAGTGCGTGTCAATACCATTTCGCAATCACCAACACCAACAACGGCTGGACAAGGTGTAAAAGGCTTTGACGGATTCATCTCGTATGCAGAAAAAATGTCACCACTTGGAAATGCCACAGCTTTAGACTGTGCAAACTACACTGTATCCTTATTCTCTGATTTAACAAAGAGAGTAACCATGCAAAACTTGTATAATGACGGTGGATTTTCTAACACAGGAGTGAGTCAGGAAGTCATTGAAAGATTTACGGAAGAGTAAAAAACAGTACATAAATTATACAGATGCCTCTGAGAATTTCTTAGAGGTGTTTTTTTGAATTTAATTTGTAGTAAAAAAACATCTTTATCAAGAAAAATTCTAATCAGCTTGAAAACCTTAGTAAATAACGTGAGTTCGACATAAGAAATCATCAAATTACTCGTAATTGATTGAAAAATAAACATTTGTCAGTTCGAGCATTATCGAAGATACCGAGCGTAGCTCATGAGAACAGCTTAGAAAACTTATGCTTCAATTGAATCTCGTGAGCTTCGCTCGGTGCTTTCAGCAATGCTCGATTTGACAATTTATGTAAGTTATTGACCATTATATATTTAACGGAATAGTTATATCGAACTCACGTTAAATATCTAGTTTAGCTTGGGACTTCATTTCTTTTAAATAGAAATTACAGATATATAAATGTTAAATATTTGTAAAATTTAAGTTGTTTTAATAGTTTAGATGTCTCGAACTCAATAATTTATTTGCCGACTGTCTATGAAAAGACAACTACACCTATTCTTTTCGTACATCTTCTATCTCCTGTGTTTTCAGCAAATACAAGCACAAGCTTATTTTCAAAATCAAGCAGCAATTGCTGGTGTTGATGACTATGCTGATACAATTTATTTAGGTAGCGGCATCTTTTTTTGTGATTGCACTAATGATGAATTGCAGGACATTTATTTGACAAATGATACAGTAAACACCACAAATATTCTGTATCGAAACAATAATAACAGAACTTTTCAGACTATAAACAGAGTTCAAGGCACTAGTCCTGTAAACACAGAAGAATTTCAAAAAAGAAACAAAATCATAATATATACCAATCCGATCACAGGACAAATTTGGACGCAAATTGATTCTGGTGAAACGTATAAATATATCCTATTTGATAGTATCAGAGTAGCGGTAAAAAATGGAAAAATAGCATCACAGGATTTTATTGATATTTCATCGTTAGCATCTGGTTAATAGATGCTTAAAATTTTACGTGAAAAAGCTGTATTTAATAAAAAAATAATGTTAAAATAATGTAAACACAAACTGTAGGAAAAACCGCTTTTCAGGTACTTTGTCGATAAAAACTGTCGTTTCAGCGATATTAACATGGTGGATCGAAAAAAATATGGTTATTTCCTACTCATATTCAACTAACTAACAAAAAATCAGACTTTTTATGAGAAAAATTACACTATTATGTTTAATTATTTCAACTTTCTGTTGGCAAGCAAAAGCCCAGTTTACAGAAAGTTTTGAAACTGAAATCCCTGCATCGTGGACCGTTATCAATAATGGTAGTATACCAGGATGGATTCAAACTAACACACCTGCAGTGGCTGCACAAGATGGTACAGGTGTGGCGTCAATTTCTTTTGATTCAGCTACTCCACACGATGATTATTTAATCACACCAGCAATTACAGTTGCTGCAGGAACTAATGATCGTATTTCTTTTTATGTTCGTTCTCGTAGCTCTTTTTTCCTAGAATCTTATGAGGTACTTTTATCTACAACAGATGCAATGGACACATCTTTTACTGTAGTATTACAAGCAGAAATGGATGCACCCGCGGCGGCTTGGGAACAAATAGAATTTGATTTAAGTGCATATGTCGGACAAACGGTGTATGTAGCTATTAGAGCAACAGGATTTGATGAGTTTAACTTATATGTAGACAATGTAGTGAATGATACTCCACCAGCATGTCCAGATCCAACTATGCTTTCTGCAACAAACATTACAGATACAGAAGCTGAGCTAAGTTGGACAGAAAACGGAACCGCAACTGTTTGGGATGTAGAAATTGTGACAAATGGAACACCACCTACAGGAACTCCTACAGCCTCAGGAGTTGGTAATCCATACAATGCTTCAGGTCTTATGGAAAATACGAGCTATGATTTTTACGTAAGAGCCGATTGTGGTGGTGATGGAACTTCTATGTGGGCAGGACCTTTCACTTTTACAACATTAGAAACATGTCCTTCACCTTCAGCAGGAAATGCTACAAATATCATGGAAACATCTGCGGACTTAAATTGGACAGAAAATGGAACAGCTACTGTGTGGGATATAGAACTTGTCCTAACTGGAGAAGCACCAACAGGAACGCCAACGGCAGCTGGAGTTGGAAACCCATATAACGCTACAGGACTAACTGGTAATACTGGGTATGATTTTTACGTAAGAGCTGTGTGTGGAGGTCCATTTGGATCTTCAATCTGGGCTGGGCCATTTACATTTAGAACAGAGTGCCCTGCGGTACTATCCGCACCATATACGGAAGATTTTGAAGAATTTACAACTTCTCTTTCGGCTTTCGTTTCAGGAAATTGCTGGTCAGCTACAGGCGGCTTATATTTCTGGGAAGCTGCACCTGGAACAGATACAGGTTCAGGAGGAACAGGACCAGATCCTTCTATTACAACAGGAAACTATTTTTACACAGAAGCATCAGATGGATCTGCAGGTGATGTTGCGGACTTAGTGTCTCCGTCAGTTGACTTAACTGCACTTACAACACCTGCATTAATATTTGATTATCACATGCATGGAGGCGATATGGGTACGCTTGATGTACTAGTAAATGGTACGGACAATGTGTTCTCATTATCTGGAGAACAACAAGCAACAGCTACAGCTCCTTTTGATCAAGCTGTAATAGATTTGAGTGCTTATGCAGGACAAACAATCACTGTTGTATTCAGAGGAACAAGCGCAGGTACTTTTGAAGGAGATATTTCTATTGATAATGTTTCTTTTACAGAATTACCAACATGTTTTGCACCTTCAGCGGGAAATGCTACAAATATTATGGAAACATCTGCGGACTTAAATTGGACAGAAAACGGAACAGCAACTGTTTGGAATATAGAGCTTGTTGATATTACTGCTGGAGGAACAGTAACTGGAACAGCAACTGCTACAGGCGTTGCAAATCCTTACATGGCTACTGGTTTAGTAGGAGACAATGTATATGAGTTTTATGTACAAGCTGATTGTGGTTCAGGTGGAGTTTCTGCTTGGGCAGGACCATTTACATTTAGTACACCAATACCAGATCCAACCTGTACTAGTGGAATTTTCCTAGACTCTGGAGGAGCTGCTGGAAATTATTCAAACAGTGAAAATATTACATATACTATTTGTCCAGATATGGCAGGTGATGTAGTAAATGTTGAATTTACATCTTTCTCTTTAGAGAATGATGGACCAACGGCTTGTTGGGACGACTTAACAATCTATGATGGAGCAGATACTACTGCACCAACAATTGATTCTCCTAATGGACCAGGTTGGTGTTGGGATAGATCTGATACAACTCCAGCAGGTTCTGGGGACTTACAAGGAATGATGATTACTTCTTCCGATCCTTCTGGATGTTTAACATTTGTGTTTTCATCTGATGGTTCTCAAACAAGAGCAGGATGGTCTGCAGATGTTACATGTGCACCATTATCAGTGGAATCTGCTCAGGTGAGAGGATTCATTCACTATGTAAATACAGTAAATAAAACGTTTGTTGTAAATGCGCAAAGTAACATCGATACAATTGAAATATACAATTTATCAGGTCAAGTTATTACAACTGCAACGCCAAAATCTCCAGCAGGAGAAGCGTTCTTAGGTTCAGTTAGCAAAGGAGTGTACTTTGCAAGAGTGACTTTAGAAAATGGAAGTACTTCCGTAGTTAAATTCGTGAGGTAATTTTATTATCATATATTTATTCATTAAGAGCTGTTCACCATTGAACAGCTCTTTTTGTTTCCCTATATTTGCGGCATGCAAATAAAATTCTCCATTGTTGTCCCTGTGTACAACAGACCTGATGAAGTTGATGAATTATTGGAAAGCATTACAAAACAGACCTTTCAAGAAGAGTTTGAAGTGGTGATTGTGGAAGATGGTTCTACGATGTCTTCCGAAGCTATTGTAAATTCATATACTGATCAACTTAAGATTAGTTACTATTTTAAACCCAATTCAGGTCCAGGCGATTCACGTAATTATGGAATGAAACGCGCCAAGGGAAATTATTATCTCATCTTTGATTCAGATTGCATTTTACCACCACACTATTTATCAGAAGTCTCCAAAGAATTAACAAGCAAATATGTTCCTTGTTTCGGTGGACCAGATGCAGCGCATAGTTCATTTACCACTATACAAAAAGCCATTAGTTACGCCATGACTGCACTTTTGACGACAGGTGGCATTCGTGGTGGAAAAAAAGCAGTAAATAAATTTCAACCGAGAAGTTTCAACATGGGAATTTCCAAAGAAGCTTTTGAAGCGACGCAAGGGTTTGGACAAATTCATCCAGGAGAAGATCCAGACTTAACTATACGTATTTGGAAAGCTGGGTATGAAACTGTTTTGATTCCAGAAGCGTTTGTATATCATAAACGCCGAATTTCTTGGGAAAAGTTTCATATACAAGTCAACAAGTTCGGTATGGTGCGTCCCATACTAAATTCGTGGCATCCTGAAACTGCGAAACTCACCTATTGGTTCCCAACACTGTTCTGTGTAGGTTTTGTAATTTCACTGTTGCTGAGCATATTTTTGGCTTTTCATTGGTTTTTAATAGGATATGCTGTATATTTTGTTGCCATCTTATTGGATGCGTTGCGTACAACGAAAAGTATCAAAATTGCGTTACTAGCTGTAGTAGCCGTGTGTATTCAATTTTATGGTTATGGTGTTGGATTTTTAAAATCGACCATTGCTGTTAACATATTAAAACAAAACCCTGAAGAACGATTTCCGAAACTCTTCTTCAAAAAATAGTATGCTGAAAGGAATTCAAAGTTTATTCGCTGAAATACTTCAAGGAAGAAAGATCAATGTATTTTTAATCTTTTTTCTGATTTCTTTTGTCGTGTGGACACTTGTGAAGCTTTCCAATACCTACACGGATACGATTACGATGACGGTCGCCTATACCAATTTGGCAGATGATAAAATTCTATTAGGAAGTGAAGAAAGCACTTTGGAAGCGCAAGTAAAAACCACAGGCTTCCGCATGTTGCGCCAAAAGTTTTTCAAGAACGAAATAGAAGTCGATATTAAAAATGCAACAAAAACCAATTCAGAAAACACCTTTTATGTATTGACTGATGATGCCGTGAATAAATATGTAGATCAGGATGTAGAAATTTTAAAAGTATCACCCGATACGCTTTTCTTGACTTTGGGGAAAAACAAAACCAAGCGCGTTCCTGTAATACATCAATTGGCGTTAGAATTTGAAAAAGGATACAATCTATACGATTCGTTACGAGTAGCACCTAATTTCATAGAAATCTCAGGTCCCGAAGATGTGGTGGATCAAGTGAAAGTTGTGTATACGGAAATCAAGCAATTGGAAAAAATCAACGAACAAATCGATCTTGAATTGCAATTGCTAAAAAATGATTCTTTAAAACGCATAAGCTATTCGCAACCGACGGTAAAAGCTGTGGCAAGAGTAGATAAATTCACGGAAGGAAAACTAGACATTCCGCTCCAAGTGCAAAATCTCCCGCAAGGGTATTCTATCAAATTATTCCCGAAAGAAGTAAGCGTAACTTACACGACCAATGTTTCTGACTTTAATACCATTACTCAAAATGATTTTGCCGTATCTTGTGATTACAACGATATAAAAAATACGAATGCCTCTTTTTTTATTCCAAAATTGGTTAAAATTCCTAAAACAGTAAAGACATATCGTATTGAAAACAAAAAAATAAACTTTTTAATAAGGAAATGATAGTAGGACTTACAGGCGGAATTGGTAGTGGAAAAACAACCATTGCAAAGATGTTTCACGATTTGGGTGTTTCTATTTATATTGCTGATATTGAAGCGAAAAAGATCATGCATACTTCGAAAGAAATCAGGGAAGAGCTAATTGCTGCTTTTGGAGAAGAAGCCTATATTGATGGAGAATTAAATCGAAGCTATTTATCAAAAATCGTTTTCAATCAACCAGAAGAACTCAAAAAAATAAATGCCATTGTGCATCCGCGTGTTGGACAACATTTTAAAGATTGGCATGAGGCGCGAAGTAAAGAACCATACATTATTAAAGAAGTTGCCATCCTTTTTGAGAACGACTCGTATAAGTATTGCGATGAAATCATCACAGTGGTTGCGCCTTTAGAAATGCGTTTTGAACGTTTATTGCAAAGAGACCAAACTACACGCGAAGCAATTCAGAGTCGCATGAACAATCAATGGAGTGATGCACAAAAAATAGCACTTTCTGACTATGTGATTCACAATGAAGACCTAGAAGCAGCAAAAGCGCAAGTGGCTAAAATACATCAAGAAATTTCGACTTTAGGCAAGAAAATCTGACGAAATTAACATATTTGTTAAGGTTTGGTTAAAAAGTTAATATAACCGATATTATACGTTAATTTTGATCAAATGAGTAAACGATTATTTATTGTTCTAGTCATTTTGATGAGTTTATCGCTCATCGGGATCATATTTGTTCAAGGATATTGGATCGCCTCTGGTGTTGAAGAAAAGCAAGAATCGTTCTCCTTAAATGCAAATCAAATCCTGAAAAGTGTTTCGGAAAAAATCACCGAATATGAAGATAGAAGATACTATTTAAGGTTTCAAAAATTAGTGGATAGTGTAGGTGATTTGAAAGATTCACAAGTGTTAAATATCTTTCAAATTACCAGTAGAAACGAAAAAAATAATGAAACTAGTATCTACACGCGAGGTATCATAGAAGAAGATTACAGTATTTTCCCTACGTTCATTGACAATGCTTCAGAAGATGACAGTACGTCTATCAAAAACTATACACGCGTAGAAAAACGTGTCATTTACCGAGAAGATCTTTTTGATAATTCAGATTTTACACTGACGCCTATTCAAAAAGTTAGAAAAGTAAATAATATTTCCAAAAAAATGGCGCCTTACAAAGATGTCATTAACGAGTTGACGAAACAAGCGCCGATTGACGAACGTGTTACTACAGATTTATTATCCTTTTTAATACAAGGCTATTTGGATGAGTTTGACTTAGACATGGATTTTGAATATGGTGTGTACGATGACGGACTTGCTACAAAAATCAAATCGGACGGATTTAAAATCACCAATGATGGAATGTATGATGTCCCTCTATTTGAAGAAGACGATACACAAAGTGGTTACACGCTATTTGTAAGTTTCCCAATGCGGAACAAATACGTACTCTCATCTATCATGGGAATGGCAATTATGTCCATCGTTTTTACGTTAATCATCATAATAGCGTACTCAAGTGCTTTGTATCAGTTGATCAAACAGAAGCAAATCTCGGAGATAAAAACGGACTTTATCAATAACATGACGCATGAATTTAAGACTCCGATAGCAACCATTAATTTGGCGCTTGATGCTGTGCGAAACCCTAAAATCATTGATGATAAAGAAAAAGTGAAGCGCTATTTAGGCATGATTCGCGAAGAAAACAAACGCATGCATGCACAAGTAGAAAATGTACTGCGCATTTCTAAACTTGAAAAAAATCAGTTGGAAATCAGTAAGGATGCTATTGATGTCCACGACCTAATTGAAGATGCGATGTCGCATATTGAGTTGATTGTGGAAGACCGAAAAGGCTATGTGAAAATGCACCTAGATGCACCACATTCTATGGTTATGGCAAATGATACACACTTTACCAACGTGTTAGTAAATGTATTAGACAACGCCATTAAATACACGGAAGGTGAACCAAAGATTGATATTTTCACGGAAGATGTGAAAAATAATATGATACAGATTAGAGTAAAAGATCAAGGACAGGGAATGTCCAAATCTGTACAAAAAAGAATATTTGAAAAATTTTATAGAGAACATACAGGTGACATACATAATGTAAAAGGGCACGGACTAGGCTTAGCTTATGTAAAACGTATTGTTGATGACCACAAAGGTCAGGTAAGCGTTGAAAGTGAAAAAGGCAAAGGAAGTACATTCATTATTAAATTACCTTTAATATCGTAACTAGCATGGAGATTCAAAACAAGAAAATTTTATTAGTAGAAGATGATCCGAATTTTGGAACTGTATTAAAAGACTACCTATCAATGAACGATTATGACGTTGTTCATGCAAAAAACGGAATGGAAGGATTTGAAAAATTCAAAAAAGACAATTTCGACCTTTGCATCTTAGACGTCATGATGCCATATAAAGATGGGTTTACTTTAGCGAAAGAAATTCGCGAAAAAAATACCGAAGTTCCTATCATTTTCTTAACTGCGAAAGCACTCAAAGAAGACGTGATGAAAGGATACAAAGTAGGCGCTGATGACTATTTAAATAAGCCTTTTGATTCAGAAGTATTATTGATGAAAATTAAAGCAATAATGCAACGTAAAACGTCTGATTCTGTAGCAGATAGCAAGCAATTCGAATTTGTAATTGGAAGATTCAGTTTAAACTCTAAACTACGTTTCTTAACATTTGATGAGGAGGAACCAATCAAATTATCGCCGAAAGAAAACGAATTATTACGTTTGTTAGCCCTACATGAAAACGATTTAATGCCAAGAGAACTTGCATTAACAAAGATTTGGAGAGATGATAACTATTTCACTTCTAGATCAATGGATGTATACATTGCAAAACTACGTAAGTACTTAAAAAGAGACGAAGACGTAGAAATCTTAAACATCCACGGAGAAGGATTCAGATTAGTGATCAAAAATAAAGCAGAGTAGTAGCGTAACGCACACTCGTTTTCCCTCATAAAACACTTGAAAGTATAGTCGACTGCCCATATGTCGACTTTTTCATTTATGCTCTAGTAAGTCTATAGATAATAGCTGCATGTGTAGGATATGCAGCTTGTAACTCCTTGCGATTTGCCAATTCGAAATCATCAAAATCGAATCCTGGTGCTACCGTGCAACCGACAAATGCATACGAATCTTTTTCTGTCACGCTTGACGCGAACCAACAACCTGCAGGAACTACTAATTGCGGTTGTTCTCCTTTGCTAAAATCCATACCGACTTTGTGTTCTGTGTAGTTTCCTTCGGCATCAATCACATGTACACTCAGCGAACTTCCCTCGTAAAAATGCCAAATTTCATCTTGCTTGATGCGATGAAAAGCTGAAAAATTCTCAGAAGTCAATAAAAAATAAATACTCGTACAATAACTGCGATCGCCTGAAAAATCATCAGGTAAAGCATTTTTTGCAATTAGTTTTTCACTTCGATACACTTCTTTGTAAAATCCACCTTCCGGATGTGGTAAGAGTTGTAAGCTTTCTACGAGTTGTTGGATTTGGTTGTCTTTCATGGGTTTTTTGGTTTTGGGTGTTGGGTTTTGGGTCGCTTTGCTGTTGTGTGTTGGGGAATTACTTTTTCATTTTACATTTAGTATTTTTTATTTGGACTTTTTGCTTTGTTGGTTGTCGGTTGGTCGCTGCGCTCTGTTGTCTGTTTCTATCAAATTAGATTCTTTGTTTTTACACTAAACTCTTAAACTTATACAATTTTTTACTTCTTTTATTGTGTATTTGTCTTTTGTTAATTTGTTTTGTCATTTCATTACTTTGAAACATCATTGCGAGGAGTTTACGACGTGGCAATCTGTCTAAATCAACTCAAAATTTATCTTTGAAAAAACAATTAGTACATTTTCAAATTATCAAATTACTACTTTGAAAAGACCGTCAGTTCGAGTGTGCTGAACTTGATTCAGTATCTATCTAGAACAGCTTTTGAACTTTAAAGTACATCTCGATACAATTTTTCGTTCCTCAAAATCACTCGATGTGACGTGTCGCAATTCTAAGTCGTCTAACTCGTCTAAGTAAGTCTAAAAATCCAACATGTCTAAACAAGTCTCCCCTCAATTTTCTCTATAATATTCTCAACATCCTCTTCATAATCAAACCATAAGGTATTTTCATCTCTTCGGAACCACGTGCCTTGTCGTTTAGCGAAACGTCGGGTGTTTTTTTGAATCTCGCTGATGGCGAATTCTAAGGTCCAATTGCCGTCAAAATATTCAAAAAGTTCGCGATATCCAACCGTTTGTAAAGCATTTAAGGATTTGTGCGGATATAACGCTTTGACTTCTTCCAACAATCCTTCTTCCATCATAATTTCTACTCTACGATTGATGCGATCGTAAATAATTTCTCTGTCAGCAGTCAAACCTACTTTGATTGCGGTAAAATTACGCGTTGCGGTTGCATCTTTCAAAAAGCTAGAATACGGTTTGCCAGTTCCAATACAGATTTCCAACGCACGGATCAAACGATGCGGATTTTCCAACGCCACACGTTCATAGTACACAGGATCTAACACTTTTAATTGTTGCTGAAGCGAAGCAATACCTTCATCAGCAAGTTGTTGGTTCAAATCTTCTCTGATTTTTGGAGCTACTTTTGGGAAATCGTCCAAACCTTTGATAACGGCATCCACATACAAACCACTACCACCAACCATGATGACGATGTTGTGTTTTTCAAACAATTCGTTGAGCTTGGCAATAGCGTCTCTTTCAAACTGTCCCACATTATACTCATCAAAAATACTGATATGCTGAATAAAATGATGCGTTGCTGATTGCAATTCTGCTTCTGACGGAACCGCCGTGCCAATCTTCATTTCTTTAAAAAACTGCCGCGAATCACAGGAAATAATATCCGCCTTGAAATGTTGCGCCAATTTAATGCTTAACGCCGTTTTTCCAATCGCAGTTGCGCCAACAATAGAAATGAGGTAATTCGCCATGAAAACTTGATTAATAGGTTTCTTCTGGATGTAACGATTCACCACAATTATAACAAAATTCCGCACCATTTCGATGCCCTTCTGCCGCACAGTGTGGACAGGATTGTGTGTTGAGATGAATATCGTCTTTGTCCAACGTTGCCAATTCTGCCGTTACAATTCCTGTGGGCACTGCAATAATTCCGTAACCCATAATCATGATAAAAGCAGCGATAAATTGTCCCAAAGGCGTCAGCGGTGCAATATCTCCATATCCAACGGTTGTGAGCGTTACAATAGCCCAATAAATACTTCGTGGAATGCTGGTAAATTCACTGTCTTCACCACTTTCAATCAAATACATCACGGAACCAAGAATAATGCAGAGAATAAAAATAAACATGATAAAAATACCAATCTTAATACGACTGGCTCTCAGCGCACGCATAATATTGTTGGATTCGCCAATATAACGCGCCAATTTTAAAATTCTAAAAATACGCATCAAACGCAAGGCTCGTAAGGCGATGAGTGATTGTGAACCGACGATGAATAATGACAAATATTTTGGAATGGTAGATAATAAATCGATGATTCCGTAGAAACTAAAAATATATCTGGACGGTTTTCGAATCGAGATGATTCTAGCAAAATATTCTATTGTGAAAACAATCGTAATAATCCATTCGGAAATATCTAGAAATGCACCATATTCTCGCGCAAAATCCTCTACACTTTCGAGCATTACCAACGCAATACTCGCCAAAATCAAGATCAGTAAAACAACATCAAACAGCTTTCCTGCGGGCGTATCAGCCTCATAAATGATTTCGTGTAATTTGGATCTCCAACTTCTTGCCATACTGCTAAAGTACTATATTTTCTTTTTAACGACGAGTCGCGTATTTTTTTGAAGAATGGAAAGCCTACCAAAAAAATCTTTTAATGCCTGATATTCTTCAGGTTCAAAGTAGAAATTATTTAAAATAAGTTTGAATGATAAATTTAACTGCCCGCCTTGCTGAATGACTTTCATACCGCAGACTGCTTTTGCGTTGGCTAAACTAAAATTTTGATCTTCTGGAATGTCAGCAAATTCATAGTTTGACGGAATTGCTATTAAGAAACGAGTCGTGTATACACGCGGATAGGCAAAATCTACCGGATACTGACGTTCGTTTAAACGGAACGGATTGTTTGGAAATATTTTGATAAAAAACGGATCTAAAAAATTGGTGGTTCCGGAGAAACTATCTTCATCAAACTCTAAGGTAAATACTTCTTTTACAGGTTTATCAGAACTGATACGTTGCTCAATTTTATAATCTGAAACTTCTAAAAAAGAAAAGCTTTCTTCAAAATCATCCAAATATTCTTCGGCACTTTGTGTTGCAAGTTCTGATCGTTTTTCGTAAGCTAGATAACCGCTATTTATTTGTGATAGTTTTCCTTTGGCAATTCCGTCTTCATTAAGCGTAATGGTCACCATCGTATTTTGACGATTTTCCTGATTCGGAGTAATGTTTATCCAATAACTCGGATTTTTAAAGTCCATAGCGCGACCGTTGTAATTCAATGCGCGAATAGGTAATAAACCAAATGATAATTGTTTGTCAGTCGCATCTAGCAGAAACGTTTCTGTTCCAATCGTAACCTTAGCAATCAAATAATTAAAGTCAGACATCACAGGATGCTTCTGCGTAGGCAAACCTTTGGCGCGTGTGGACAGCATGACTGTTTCCGTTTTTAAACCTGCCGCCAACAAACTATTCACTAAAGAAAGATTGATTTCAGCTACATTTCCCACTTTGCTCTGAAACGCTTGTCGCACATTGGCATCATCAAACAGTCCGTATTCTTCATTCCACGAATAGTGATCTTTGATAAAATTATAGACAAGTTTTGCCTTTTCAAGCTCAGCATTTTGTGTGAAAATTTCAGCAGGAAGTTGATTTTTAAAGAAGGTCTTTCTTTTCACCTGTGCGCCAATATCTTTGTCTTTTCGCATTTCCTTATCAACTGCTTTCCATGTTTTGGTAAATACGTCTTTTCCGCCGTCAAAACGCACGAATTCTGATAATTCAAAAGCAATTTTTGATACATAATTATTTCGTGAAAGCATATACGATTCTTCCTTAAATGCTGGAATATCTCTCATGGCATATTTTAGCAATTCACAATCTGCGCGACTCAACATGCCTGGAATTTTAAAGCAACGTTTTTTTACAGTTGCACTGTTGATATCCAATTTTTGAAATCCTTTCAACGTACGATTATACCTATAATTGGCAGGAATCTTAGCGTTGAATTCGCTGTATACTTTCGGAATGTCCGATTGAAAATCCCAACCTTCAAAATTGTAGATAAATGGCGATTGTAGCGTGTATTGATATTCAATCACACTTCCTACTTGTGCATTGGGAAAGGTGAAACGTTTTTCGCCATAAAAGCTGGTCACATCTACAGAAAACACTTGATCTTGATCCAATTCAATACTACTGCCGTCAGGATTGTGCGTAACTGCTTTAACATTTTTAATCACCTCAAACGCATTTTTTCCTTTATAAATTGGAATGGCAATATTGGCTTTTCGGATTCCTTGTTTGTCTAAGATTTTAATTTTCGTATAAAAATGCTTGACTAAGAAAATACGCTCGCGAATGACTTCAAAATAGTTTTCTCCATATTCTTCTAAAACAACCGCATGCGCAGTCGTGTCTTTCGCGTAAGTGGTCATGTTGAGTTCGTCTTGTGAGACTTTGTTGAACTTAACGCTCATTGGATTTTGCCCATGCAAAACCATGGTGCACAAAATGGTAACTAGTACATAAATCGGTTTCATAAAAAAGGTACTAAAATGAATTATAAGGTAATGATTTTAAATTTATTTTTTTTGCGAAGATGACTCTGAATGATGTGTTGTACATCTCTATTATTTTGCATCGGAGTGATGATGGTTTTTAGGACGTCTCTGTTGGTAATTTGGTAGTTGAGACTGTAAAAACCAAAGCCTTTATATTCGCCATTTTCAATGAGAATAACGCTGCGTTCGTCATGATGACGTCCACGATCAATGATCAGCATATTTTTTTTGGCGTAACTGTATTTGTCAATCGCTTGCTGTACACGTTCGTTATAACTTTCAGGCGTTTCTTCTTGGATACACGCGCCATTACACTTTTTGAGTTCGTGTTGAAAACAGTTGGTTTTGGACGTATCCAATTCGTTTACTTTGAGACAGAGTTGAAATTCTTCGTTCAATTTATGCATCACATGTTTGGCTTGCGATAAATTGGTAAACGTAGTAATATATTTTTTGCGTCCGTCTGCTTTTTCAATACGAAATCCTATGTATCCATGTTCATCTTTGTACAAACTCATAGCATATTGAAAAATGCTTCTTCGTTGTGCGCGATTATACATCGGTTTTTTACGTTTGATTTCTTCGCTTTCCTTTAACAGCGCAATCAATTCACTTCCTGTGCGTTCAAAAGTAACTGCAGCAACTTGTTTTTGTATTTTTTTAGATTTGTTATTCGTTCCTGTAAAATGCTGATTGACCCGTTTTTTGATGTTTCTACTTTTTCCAATGTAAATGATATCACCTTTCACATTATGAATATAATACACACCAGTAGCAGAAGGGAGCGTTTCCAGCATATCAAGTAGGCGCGTAGCAACTTTTCGCTTAATTTCTGTTTTAACTGCTTGTTGAATGATATTTTTTTCAGAATCTTTATCCAATAACAATTGAAATAACTTCACCGTTGCCAATGCATCGCCAGAAGCTCTGTGTCGATCGCTCATCGGAATACCCAAAGCACGTACCAATTTCCCTAGTTTGTACGATTCCATATCAGGAATGAGTTTTTGGGAAAGTTCTACGGTGCATAAGGATTTGCGCTTGTATTCAAAGCCTAAACGTTTGAATTCAGTTTGAAGAATTCGGTAGTCAAAACTGGCATTATGTGCCACAATGATGCAGTCTTCGGTAATTTCTACAACACGTTTCGCAATTTCGTAGAATTTAGGAGCATCGCGCAACATTTTATTATTGATGCCTGTCAAATTCACTACAAACGGTTGAATTTCACGTTCCGGGTTTACCAAACTTATAAATTGATCTACAATTTCATGACCGTCAAATTTGTAAATAGCGATTTCTGTAATTCCCTCTTCATTGTATTTTCCACCAGTGGTTTCTATGTCGACTATAGCGTACAAACGATATGCGTTAATTTTAGGATTTCGGTATAAATATAAAATTTCCTTAACAGCTTACCTAAGTAATGACGTTTAATATTCAAAAATATAGGATGAAATACGGGTAAATACCTGTTTGTTATTTTTCTTACAAGAAAAATTGAGGTAGAAAATGAAGTTTTAAAAACTAAGTGCCAGTTTGTCTACAGAGAATTCGCCCCATTTCTCAGTGAGGTATTGGTAGATTTTTTCGGCATGAAAATGAAATAATTCCCGATTCGTTTCGGAAACAGCTTTTTTCCAAAGTTGCAAAAATACAGGATCAGGAAATTGCTCAAAACGATAGGCTTGCATGTAGGTTTCGTCAAATAAAACCTTATGCAATTTCACATGAACTAATACATCAAACTGTAAATAAGTCGCGTAACAATCGAGTGCTGCTTTTAAAAAATGTTGGTAATATAAGTTGTATAAAAAGTGCTGAGAGTCAATAGCTTTCAAGTTATGCAACTCTTTGTGTAATTTGTACTTATTGAAAGTGTCGACTTTTAGGGTATTTTTTTGAAATGATGCAGAAACAATCTGTTTGCAGTCTTCTTTTAAATCTTGTAATTCGTTTTTCGTGTCGTACAAAATTTTACCACTACTAAAAACACGTGCTTCAAATT
The DNA here is from genome assembly GCA_039026955.1 of Bacteroidota bacterium. Taxonomy (GTDB): domain Bacteria; phylum Bacteroidota; class Bacteroidia; order Flavobacteriales; family Flavobacteriaceae; genus Kordia. The sequence goes on along the minus strand of JBCCLH010000010.1, from coordinate 39,741 downwards.
TGGAGTTTTGATAATATTGCTGTTCAATTTGTTTAGCGAATGCGTCAATAGTTCCTAAAATAAGCGAGTATTCAATACCATCAATAATATCAATACGTTTTTCTTTTTTGAGTGAAGTTCCTTCCACAATAATGCGCAAATCAACATCTGAGGATTTGTTGTGTAATTGTGTGGCAAAACTGCCTGCCAAGAGTATTCCCTTTACATGAGCAGTGTTTTTCCACGTTTCAATAACGGCACTTATTTTTGTTTCCATGAGAAGAAGTGAAAAAAAAGCTGTTTGGAAATTGATATTTTAGTTCGATTTTCTATAAAGTTGACACTAAATTTGATGAAATTCTGGATCAAGTCCAAAATGACGTTTCTGAAAACTTTCCAGACAGCTTTTTCTAAAAGTTTGTATTAAGATCCGCAGTATTTTGGATCAGTTGCACCACATCCAGATTGTGATTCGTCTCCTCTACAATCGTTTGGATGTGTATAACAATCTCCATTGTAATCGGTATTTAGGTTTCCACCAATTTGTTGTGATGCTGCTTCGATATTTGAAATTTTGATCTTCTTCAAATTAAGACCTTGGATAGTTTTCTTTTTCATAATTAACTTTTTTTCTTTTTTTTTGACAAAATTAGTCAGCGAAAAAATTATGAAGAAAAAACTTTAAGTATTTGTGATAAGTTTGTGAAGTTGCCTAAAAGAAATGTTAATGATAATTTCGAGTCCCAAAAATGCTGCTCCCGATACGAACCATGGTACTTCCTTCCTCAATAGCTACCTCGTAATCACCGCTCATTCCCATAGAAATAACTTCTAAATTAGGGTAGGTTGCTTGTAAAGAATTTAAAGTTTTTTTAAGATATTTAAATTCTGATCGCACTTTTTTCATGTCATTCGTGAAGGTTGCCATGCCCATTAATCCAACGATATTGATATTTTCTAATTGTTGAAATTCTTCAGAAGAGAGTAAATTCGTAGCTTCTTCGGCAGACATTCCAAATTTAGAATCTTCTTCCGCAATTTTTATTTGAAGTAGGCAATTGATGACACGATCGTATTTTTTGGCTTGTTTGTCAATTTCTTTTACTAATTTAAAATTATCGACACCGTGAATCAAATCGACAAATTCCGCCATATACTTCACTTTATTGCGTTGTACATGTCCAATCATATGCCAAGAAATGTCTTTTGGAAGCACTTCCCATTTTTCCACCATTTCTTGAATCTTATTTTCCCCAAACACACGTTGTCCTGCATGATAAGCTTCTTCCAAATCGGAAACAGGTTTAGTCTTCGAAACTGCCACTAAAGTAACATATTCCGGTAATTTTTGACGGTATTCTTGAATTTTAGACGTAATCGACATAGCTATTTTTTGAAGATGCAAAAATACGAATAACGAAGTTAATATGCTAGTTTGTTTGGGTATTAGGTTTTGGGTCTTGGGTATTAGGTGATTTGAGTTGTGGGTTGTGGGTTTTGAAACTTCAAATTAACAAATCAACAAATCAACAAATCACAAATCAACAAATCCACGAATAGACAAATCAACAAATAAGAAGTTGAAAAGTTTATAGGTTTATAAGTTTAAGCTTCGAAGCAATAATTAGAGTTAGATGACAAACGCCAACAAACGAAATTAATATGCTAGCTTGTTTGAGGTAAGTAGTTATGAGTTGTGAGTTGTGGGTTTTGAAACTTCAAATTAACAAATCAACAAATCACAAATCACAAATCAACAAATCCACGAATACACAAATAAGAAGTTAAAAAGTTTATAGGTTTATAAGTTTAAGCTTCGAAATAGCGATTAGAGTTGGATGATAACCTACAACAAACGAAGTTAATATGCTAGTTTGTTTGAGGTAAGTAGTTATGAGTTGTGAGTTGTGGGTTTTGAAACTTCAAATTAACAAATCAACAAATCCACAAATCCACGAATACACAAATAAACAAACAAGAAGTTGAAAAGTTTATAGGTTTATAAATGTAGGCTTCGAAATAGCAATTAGAGTTGGATGACAACTGACAACAGCGCAAAGCGACCAACCGACAACAAACGAATTAAAAAAGTTAAAATGTAAAACACAAAATGTAAAATGAAAAAGTATTTTCAAACAACAAACAACAAACAACAAACAACAAACAACCAGTAACCAAAAACTAAAATTCATAAATCGTCACACCACTACGCAATTTCGGTTCAATGTACGTACTCTTCGGCGGCATGGTTAGACCTTCATCGGCAATGCGTTTCATTTCGTCTACGTTGACGGGAACGAGTCCAAAACCCACTGCAAATTCACCGGAATCGATGCGGTTTTTCATTTCAATCACATTGTGTTTGTTATATCCGTAATCAATACGATCGTCGTTACGCAAATCGGTAATGCCTAGAATCGGTTTTAAAATGGTAATATACAGAATGTGTGTGTCGAGCTGACTCAAAGAATCTGTAAAATTATAATGTGTTTTGCGTAGATAGAGCGAGTAGAATTCTCCATCCAAATACATGCTAAAATGATGCTTTTTAGAAGGTTTGTACAATTCAAAGCCACGGTTTTCGATACGGTAGATTTGATCAAGTGCTAATAAAAACTGTTCTTTCGACAAGCCATTCAAATCTTTAATCAAACGATTGAATTCGTAAATGCGCAATTCAGACTCTGGAATCAAATAACTCATAAACGAACGGTAACTTTCCTTGCAAGTTGAATTTTCATTCTTTTCATCCACACTCAACAAATACGAAGAAGCCGAACGATGATGCCCATCTGCAATGTAAATTTCGCCCATGCGTTCAAATTCACTCTGAATCGTTTTGATGTCGTTTTCATCTTCAACCAACCACAAATAATGCGTATCGCGATAGGTTGTCGTAAATTCAAATTCCGGACGCGTGTTTGTGTAATTTGCCAAGATGCTACTAATAATATCAGAATCAGGATAGGTGAGGAGCACAGGTTCGGCGTTGAAACCAACCGTTTTTAGATATTCTTTAAAAACTTGTTCCCTGTATTCAATCGTATCTTCGTGCTTTTTGATGATATTGTTTTCGTAATCTTCGGTACTAGCCGCAGCTACGATTCCCGTAAAGACTTGTCCTTCTCGATTCACAACTCTGTAAATATAAAAACACGGCGTATCGTCTTGTACAAAAATGCCATCTTCTTTAAACTCCAAATAGCGATTCCGCACCAAACTATAGCGTTCTTTTCCAGAAATTTCTTTGTGATAACGATAGCCTGGATTCACAATGTGTAGAAACGAAAACGGATTGTAATCCAAACGTGCTTCGCGTTCACTTTGCGTATAGCTTTGATACGATCGTGAGGCTACCAAACTGACTTTATCACGCGTCGGTCGTACTGCTTTGAATGGATTAATTGTTGCCACTTTAGTTTCTGTTAGATTTTATAAATTTTGTTGGATCGAGAAATCCTTTGGTGTTTTTACTATAACCGCCACCAATTTCCATGAAAATATCATCGCGAATTTCAAAATGTAAATGTGCATAATACGCGCCATCTGCATCGCCAATGGTTCCGATTTTAGCACCTTTTTTGACAAAATCGCCCTTTTTCACCAGCATCGTATCGCAATGTGCACATAACGATTCATAATATTTGCCTTTGTATTGATGCACGATCCGAATCACATTTCCCCAACCGCCACCGTAATCTTCTGCAAATTTTACATAGCCATTTCCAATCGCGTAAATAGGATCGCCTAAATCGGTATTTCCGCCACCAGTTCCGTTCCAGTCGTCACCTAAATGATCATTGACTTGAAATTTCTGAGCATTATAATAACCACTCGCATTCGGTTTGCCTACAGGAAAATCGAAACCTTTGGCAATAAAATCTGGCTTTTTCTTGAAACATTCTTCAAAAAAGGCAAAAGGATTTTTCGTTGTAATCGTCGTCTTTTCAGGTTGATTTTTTGTCACACTTTGGGACTTGGGTTGCTCACAACCTAACAAGCACAAACAAAGTATGATGACAACTATTCTCAAGCGTTGATATACGTTTTAAATTCTTTCAAATCGTTTTCCGAATAAAAAATATTTTGTGGAATATATGTGTATTTCGTCTTTGTCACATAAATCAGCCAATACTCTTCTTTAATAATGACATTCTTCAATTCGCCCATTTTCCACGAAGTACTTTCTCCGTTGCTGTTAAAACGTAAGGTTTCCTCATTAAATTGTATCTGTGTTTCCGAAAAAAACGGTTCTAGATTTTTGACAAAGGTTAAAATCAGATAACTAAAACCTGCTACGATCAGCACAATTAAACTGTATAAAGCAATCAAACGACCGAGTTGCCATCCTAATAATAAAGTCCACACAATTAAAAAGGGTAACAATTGCAACAAACTTCTTCCAAAAATAAAAAAGAAGATATTTCGATACTTTTTACTCGTCAAGTGATACGTTTTGGTATCAATCATTAGCTAAACATTTTTGCGACTTTCTCCGCCTTTCTACTCTCTGCATAATCGTAAAATCCTTCTCCCGATTTTACACCTAATTTTCCAGCCATCACCATATTAACTAATAGTGGACACGGCGCATATTTAGGATTTTTGAATCCTTCATACATTACATTTAGGATTGATAAACACACGTCTAACCCAATGAAATCTGCCAATTGCAGAGGTCCCATTGGATGTGCCATTCCTAACTTCATGACCGTGTCAATTTCTTGAACGCCCGCCACACCATTGTACAATGTTTCAATAGATTCGTTGATCATTGGCATTAAAATACGATTCGCCACAAATCCTGGATAATCGTTTACTTCTGTTGGAACTTTACGTAGTTGTTTAGAAAGCTCCATGATCGTGTTGGTCACTTCGTCAGAAGTATTGTAGCCGCGGATAATTTCCACTAATTTCATAATCGGCACAGGATTCATAAAGTGCATTCCGATCACCATTTCTGGGCGTGAAGTCACAGCAGCAATTTGCGTGATGGAAATGGATGAAGTATTCGTTGCCAAAATGGTATCATCTGGACATAATTCGTCTAAATCTCTAAAGATTTTCAGTTTTAAATCTACATTTTCAGTAGCTGCTTCCACCACCAAACTCGCATATTCCACACCTTCTTTCAAATCGGTAAATGTGGTAATATTATTGAGGGTATTTTGTTTGTCCTCTTCTGAGATTTTTTCTTTGGCTACCATACGATCTAAATTCTTCGTAATCGTTGCCAATCCCTTATCTAATGAAGTTTGCGAGACATCTATTAGTTGTACTTTAAAGCCAAATTGCGCAAACGTATGTGCAATTCCATTTCCCATGGTTCCTGCTCCAATAACAGCTACATTTTTCATAAATATATAGTTTATTTAGTCTGTAATTTTAATTGAATTTATCGTGTTGTGAACGAAAACGTTATCGTGAATCTGTTATAAAATTCTTGAGTCCGTTTGATCATTACTTTTATTGTTGAATAGTTATTTACTGAAAGTTTCTATGATTTGAATCGCAATGCGCAAGGCTTCCGTTCCTTGTTCTAACGAAACGATTGGAGTTGTATCATTATTAATCGCATCAGCGAATGTTTCTAGTTCGTCTAGAATGGCATTGTTTTGATCAATATCAGGATTCTCAAAGTAGATTTGCTTTTTAACACCTTCTGCATTTTGAAGAATCATCGCGTATTCGTCTGCATCTTTAGGCGCATCTTTCATCTTTACGACTTCTACTTTCTTCTCTAAAAAATCCACAGAAATATACGCATCACGCTGGAAGAAACGACTTTTTCGCATGTTTTTCATGGAAATACGACTCGAGGTCAGATTGGCTACACAACCATTCTCAAACTCCAAACGCGCATTGGCAATATCAGGCGAATTGCTAATTACGGCAACACCGCTAGCGTTGATCTGTTTTACTTTCGATTTTACAACGCTCAGAATAGCATCAATATCATGAATCATCAAATCTAACACCACAGGAACATCGGTACCACGCGGATTAAACTCAGCCAAACGATGCGTTTCAATAAACATAGGCGAATTGATTTTATCTTTCACCGCCGTAAATGCAGGATTGAAACGTTCTACATGTCCCACTTGTCCTTTCACATTGTGTTCTTTTGCCAAAGCGATTAATTCTTCTGCTTCTGCTACCGTATTTGTAATTGGTTTTTCAATAAAAACATGCTTTCCTTTTAAGATGACTCGCTTCGCACATTCGTGATGCGAAAGCGTCGGAGTCACAATATCAATTACATCTACGGCATCAATCAACGCGTCAATCGTATCAAAATACTTGTATCCAAACTCTTCGGAAATTTTCTGTGCATATTCAGGATTTGCATCATAAAAACCGACAAGTTCGTATTTGGAAGATTGTTGTAATAAACGAAGATGAATTTTTCCTAAGTGCCCAGCACCTAAAACTCCAGCTTTAAGCATAAAAAAAGGTTTTCCACAAAAATAATTTATTTTTCGAAAACCTATTACCTTCTCATCCACAATTATGCAATTATCTCACATTTTTTAAGCCTCTTTTTAAAGATTTGTGAATTTTGCTGGAAATCGCTTCGGAATCAATTGGTTGTATTTTTCGTGAATTTTATGAGTTGATAGATAAAAAATACTGTTATTTTTGTGTGCAGATGAAAGATTCGTTTAAACATAAAGGCATGCGAAATCAACTCGCAGAAGTTGTGGCTAGTAAAGGAATTTCTGATAAAAATGTATTGGATGGAATCCGCAAAATTCCACGTCATTTATTTATGGATTCGAGTTTTGAAGCACATGCATATCAAGACAAGGCGTTTCCAATAGGGGCGGACCAAACCATTTCACAACCGTACACAGTCGCCTTTCAAACGCAACTCCTAGAAATCAAAAAAGACGACAAAATCCTCGAAATAGGCACGGGAAGTGGCTACCAAACCGCCATGTTACTTGAATTAGGAGCGAAAGTGTATAGCATAGAACGCCAAAAAGAACTGTTCAAACGCACGAGCTTATTCTTGCCAAAATTAGGCTACAGAGCAAAAAGACTCATTTTTGGAGATGGCTACAAAGGTTTACCAGAAGAAGCACCTTTTGACGGTATCGTTGTAACCGCTGGCGCGCCGTTTGTACCAAAACCGTTGTTGGCACAGTTGAAAGTAGGCGGAAAATTGGTCATTCCTGTCGGCGATGCTTCCAAAGCACAAATTATGACCTTGTTCACAAGAACTTCTGAAAAAGAATTTACCAAAAAAGAATTTGGCGAATTTCGCTTTGTGCCTCTGTTGGAAAATAAAAATTAATCCAATATCTTACCTTTGTATTTCAGCAGAAAGAAAACAATTAAAATTAATATGTATATGAATTGAAAATGCTCTTTTCAATTTTTAAAGTGACTATGTAATGGTATACGCATAGCACTGGACTTCCCTATAATCCATCTGACTTTTAAAAACGATCAACAACTAACAAAAGAAAGATGATTATGAAAACTTTACATGAAAAAAAGCCCGATCTCCAAACAACCGTTTCTGGACTTTTACGGGCACAAATGCTTGCCAAACCTAAGCAGCTTGCAATTATTGACGGCACCAAAAGAATAGATTACCAAACCTTACAACAAAAAGTAGATGAAGTCGCGGGTGAACTCACACATCGAAATGTACAACAAGGTTCTTTAGTAGCGGTTTGTATGCACCGCTCGTGGGAATTGGTAGCGACGTTAATCGGAGTGATGCAAGCAGGATGCGCGTATGTGCCATTAGATCCTGTGTATCCTAAAGAACGTATCGATTATATGTTGACACATTCCAAAGCAATTGCAGCGTTTGTGGATACGGAGCAAACAGCCGCATTGTGTACAGGAGTTCGCGAATTAATAATGATAGAGGAAATCGGTACGCATAAAAACACCGAAATTAAAGCTTCTGAAACCGATTTAACCTATGTGATTTATACTTCAGGTTCTACAGGAAAACCCAAAGGCGTTGCGGTAGAGCACCGAAATGTTGTAGCAATGATCAAAGCGACACGTACTCTATTTAGTGATGAAGAATTGTATGGAATGCTAGCAGCCGCGTCAGTATGTTTTGATACTTCTGTCATGGAAATCATATCAACTTTATCGCTCGGCGGAATGATCATTCTTGCAAAAAATTCCTTGGAAATTCCCCAACTTCCCGCAGCAAACAAATTGAGAACGATTGTCATGGTGCCATCTTCCGCACAAGCGTTATTGGCTACAGGCGATTTACCACAAGGAATTCAATGTTTGATTTTTGGGGGAGAAGCGTTGAAACGATCCATTGTAGAACAAGCGTATGCGCAGAAAAATATCAAACGTGTCTTAAATGCATACGGTCCAACTGAAGATACAGTGTATTCTACGATTGCTGAAGTTTCTAAAGGTACAAAAGTCGTGACTATCGGTACATCTTTACTCAACTCACGTGCGTATATTTTAGATGAAAATTTACAACCTGTTATAAAAGGAGAAGCAGGTGAATTGTATTTGGCAGGTTCAAAAGTGGCGCGCGGGTATTTGTATGATCCAATTCAAACGAAAGAACGATTTATAGAAATCACACCAACAGACCAAATTCTGGATACGCGTTTGTATAAAACAGGCGATGTATGTCGCAGATTGGAGAATGGTGAAATTGAATTTCTCGGAAGAGCCGATCAGCAAGTAAAAGTAAGAGGCTATCGAATTGAACTCGAAGAAATCGAATCGACAGTGGAATCTATTGAAACTATAGAAGCCGCCGCCGCAACGGTGATTCAAGGTGGAATTGGTCAAAAAATATTGGCAGTGTATGTGGTAACAAAAGATGATTCTATCACAGAAGAAATGATTAAATCGCATGTGGCAAGTCGATTGCCAAAATACATGGTGCCGCAAGTGGTAAAATATTTGGATGCTTTGCCATTGTTACCGAATGATAAATTGGATCGCAAGAAATTGATGCGTTTGGAATTGGAAGGTGATACGCAAGTAATTGATAATCAATTTTCTAGTAATGAAACGACTAATTTACAAGAAACCATCATCAACGAAGTTGCGGCGATTCTCAATATAAAAAATACAGCAACGATTTCTCCAACACACTCTTTTGAAGCTTTGGGATTGGATTCACTCACCACCTTAGAATTTAGCATTCGCCTCTCAAAATTGATCGATAAAAAATTAGCAGCTAGTACAATTGTTGAATATCGAACTCCACTAGCGTTGGCGAATTATCTATCGCAAATTCCAGCCAATGGTGTAGTAAAAACTTCCTGCAAAGTAGCAATTGATACAACTTCCAATTCGTTGGCAGCCTTTCAATCGCATATTCAGTCGAGTCATCCTACGTTTCAAGCTGCAAAAGCAACGGCATGGAGCGTTACGGATAAAAGCAAATTGGTTCAGGAAGTCATGCGCATGGTAAACGATCACAAAAGAAATCCCTACAGTAAAGTCTTAAAAACAGGAAGTGCTACCAAAGGAATTGTCGGCGATGCATATAATAATGAAGTCCAAGAAGCCATTATTTGGACCACAAACTTATATCTTGGATTGAATCGTGACGAAGAAGTGATGAAAGAAGCTTCAATTGCATTGCAAAATTTTGGCACAGGCATGGGCACTTCAGCAGCAGCTTCGGGAATGACGAATCAGCATTTAGAATTTGAAAAAGAATTTGCCGATTTGGTAGGAAAACCAAGTGCTTGTCTATTCCCGACAGGATATACCGCCAATGTAGGCGCCGTTGCAGGATTGTTAGGGAAAAATGACGTTGTGGTGATTGATCAATTGTGTCATGCGTCTATTGTGGATGGCGCGAGACTTTGCGGCGCTACTGTACGAACGTTTCAACATAACAATGCCGCAGATTTAGAAGCTGTATTACAATCGGAAACGACAGCCTACAATACAATTTTAGTAGTTTTAGAAGGTGTCTACAGCATGGGAGAAGGCGCCGCGCCTGTTGCTGAAATTGTTCGTATGGCAAAAAAATACAATGCATTGGTATTGGTGGATGAAGCGCACTCGTTTGGCTTTTATGGTGAAAATGGCGCAGGAATTTGTGCCGCACAAGGCGTAACCGAAGAAGTCGATTTTATCATGACCACGTTGAGTAAAGCCTTGGGAAGTTTGGGCGGCGTGGTTGCAGCAAGTAAAGAACATGTCGATCTTCTAAAATCATCTTCGCGTGCTTATATTTTTCAAGCGTCTATCAGTCCCGCAGATATGGCGGCTGCTTTGACAGCATTGAGACGATTACGCGCTGATGTTCCATTACGCGAACGTTTGTGGGATACGACACGGTATATGCGAACAAAATTTGAAGCCGCGGGTTATGATTTAGGTACAGGCGACGGGCCGATTGTCACTCCGCATTTTAGCGACAAAGACAAATTATACGCGATTGTACAAAGTTTATACAAACGCGGTGTGCAGACTTCGGCAGTAACGTATCCGATCGTGGAGCCAGGAAAAGGTCGTTTGCGATTTATTTGCTCGGCGGCACATACCAAAGAAGATGTCGATAAAACATTGAGTGCTTTGATTGCAGCAGAAAAAGAAGTAGATGCACAACTTGCCATCGAGCGTAATATCACAAAAAATACTGAAATATCACTGGCTGATTTTCAAGTGTGGCTGTACGTTTTTGCAGATTTCCTCAGAGAAAATATTCATGATACCACGCCAAACTTGGCGATTACAATCGCAATTTTAGAAGCATCAACAGCAAACACCATTCTTATCAAAAATGGAGAAGTTATGGTCTGTAGTGAGCGTGATACAAGCGTACCGTTTTGTTCATTACTGTTCAAATCAGATGATGGAGTTTCTGCCTTGCAAGCTTCTAATTTACAAGGAGTATTACAAAGTATTTGCGAGGGCGATTGTGAGTTACAAGGACAAACAGAGCCGTTTATCTGGTTTTTTGCAAGAGTTGCGGCTTATAAAAATGTATTGCAGACGGTATAAAAACTTGATATAAATTAACGTGAGTTCGACATAAGAAATTATCAAATTACTCGTAATTGATTGAAAAATAAACATTTGTCAGTTCGAGCGCAGTCGAGAACACTATAAAAGTTAAAATTTCGATTGAATCTCGACTGCGCTCGATTTGACAATCAATGTAAGTTGTTGATTATTATTTTTTTAACGGAATAGTTATATCGAACTCACGTTAAATTAGAAAAATCCCTTTCGTGTCATGCGTTACGAAAGGGATTTACGATTAGTGGTTAAGCATCCTTAAAATATATGATAAGGTATTTTTTTAGAATTTGATGAACGATTTAATCTGCATTAACGCCCACAACTATATACTTCAGTTTAAAATCATCTTCATCTGATCGAACGCTGAAATGGATTGCAATTGGTTGTGGATCACTTTGATTAAAAATAACTGGTGATGATTTTTCACTTGTAACATATCCTTGCTTGAATGGAGTTCCTGCAAGATCATCTTCTTTAATTTTTGTTAACTCAATAGGAAAATAAGAAGGACTTTGTTGCGATGGTCCATTATAATGCATGTCGAATACTTCTACTGCTTTTGCTTCATGCGGTAAGAATAGATAGTAGGTTCCTGAATTTACAATTGGAAAGTGTGTAAAATTATCTCCATGATCTACATCTTTAACAGCGATCGGAACATTTCTTGGACCGTGATGTGGCGGCGCAAAAACATCTGGAAGGTCAGAAGCAGGAATGATAGTTTCTGTAGCATTTGGCACTTGAAATTGATCAGATGCGAGCTTGATAATTTGATCTAAAGTTAGTTTTGACATTGTGACGTAATTTTTTGGTTTCCTCAAAAGTAACTTGTTAATGTCTTAATTAATAGCGCGGTAACACTAATTTTAGAAATCAGGTATTACTACTTGTGTAGGAATTATAATCTGCACTAAAAAGATAAATCTTAACTGTAAGAGTTCAATAAAAAAGGAAGAAATTAATTAAAACTCTTTTTGATACGAGCCAAATTACGTTTGTTGTCGCGATCTTTGATGGTTTCACGCTTGTCGTGTATTTTTTTACCTTTTGCCAAGGCGATAGAAAGTTTTGCCAATCCTTTTTCATTTAGGAATAAACGCAAAGGAACAATGGTTAATCCTGCATTTTGGACACTTTTGCGGAGACTGCGTAGTTCTTTCTTATTCAACAGTAGTTTACGAGTGCTTCTTGGTTTGTGATTGTAATGTGTACCAAACGCATATTCTTCAATATACATATTTACCACAAAAAGTTCGCCGCGTTCGTTGAATTCACAAAAGCTTTCTGCAATAGAAGCCTTGCTCAATCGAATGGATTTAATTTCCGTTCCAGTGAGGACAATGCCCGCAGTATACTTCTCTAGGATTTCGTACTGAAAACGCGCCTTTTTGTTTTGTATGTTGATGTTTTTTTGCATGAATTGGCAAAGTTACTAACATTTCGCAGAATCACAAGAATTATCTATAGACAAGCTTCTAGAATAGCAAAAAATATCTTTCAATAAACTATGACTTTTGTCATTTTTCTTCGAGAAAGTCAGCCATACATTTGTATCATAATAATTAAATAATAGACTTATGAAAAAAGCAATATTTAGTGTTTTTTTATTGTTAGGAATTTTTCAACTAACCGCACAAGAAGATACACAACAAAAAGATCAAGATACCTTTAAAAAGTGGCAAGTACGTGCGCGCTTTATCTCTATCATACCAAACGAAAGTGCCACTATTGAAGCGATTGGCGGCGATGTTTCTATTTCCACAGCCTATGTGCCAGAATTAGATTTTACGTATTTCTTTACTGAAAATTGGGCAGCAGAGTTAATTTTAGGAACGGCAAACCACGATGTAGAAGCGATCAATACAGCCGTTGAAAATATTGACTTAGGCGATGTTTGGTTATTACCACCAACTTTGACATTTCAATACCACTATCCAATAGGCGATTTTAAGCCGTATCTCGGAGCAGGTATTAACTATACAATCTTTTATGGCGCGGATGAAGGTCCTGTTGCGGATGATGTAGACTACGACAATAGTTTTGGACTGGCATTTCAAGCAGGATTTGATTATGCGTTGAACGAAAAATGGTTTTTGAATGTAGATGTAAAGCAAATATTCATTCAAACAGATGCTACTGTAAATGCGACCACTGCCCTTGGCGCTACGGTTGGCGCAGATGTAGATATCAATCCACTAGTGATTGGTGTTGGTATCGGAATGAAATTTTGATAGTCTGTAAACATAAAAAAAGGAATCGGCTGTCTTTAAAAGGCAGCCGATTTTGTATGTGCTTATGATATTACTGAAGCTGAAAGTTTTTAATTCACCGTCAACAGTTGTACTGTTTTAGTTTCGCCAGTAATCGTGACAATGTATAGATTTCCGTTGTTATCATCTGCGATTAATTCGTAATCTTCTCTATCGATGAGGCGATTCACAAAATCGGGAGTTGTATTGCTATGTCCCACGATTAAGACTGTTTTTCCCGAAGTTTCCTTTAAAAATTGATTGATTTTAAGCTTGTATGGATTGTAGATTTGCACTTGTAATTCTTTTGCTGCTGCGGTAGGTTGTGCAGTTTGTTTCGTGCGATTGTAATCTGTAGAATACACCGCATCAAAAGGTACTTTTTCAAATATGGAAGCCCAATTTGCGGCTCTTTTATTTCCTTGCTCGGTTAAATCTGGATTTTTATTTGTTGTGTCAGAACGATCTTTTTCTGCGTGACGAATTAAGTAGTAGACAGAAGTCGTAGGCGTATCAGTTTTTGGAACTAATCGATTTTTTTGGGCAAAACAGTTTGCGACTAAGAATAAACTTAGTACAAAGAGCATTTTTTTCATAAAGATGTATTTATTTTATTAGCTAATGTCGAGTGCAATTTCAATCATTTCTTTGAAAGTTTGCGCTCGTTCCTCAGAAGTCGTGGTTTCATGTGTCACCAAACTATCTGATATGGTGAGTAAAGATAGTGCTTTTACTTGAAAACGCGCAGCAATGGTATACAAAGCCGAAGTTTCCATTTCGACACACAACACTCCGTATTTTGCCCATTTTTTATAGTAATTCGGATCTTCTTGATAAAAAACGTCGCTAGTTAAGATGTTTCCAGCCTTTACAGGAATGTTCTTTGCTGCGGCTGCATTGAGTGCATTTACAAACAATTCAGCATCTGCGGTAGGCGCATAGGTTTCTCCTACAAAAGGCAAATTGTTCATGCTACTGTTGGAAGAAGCGGACATCGCTACTACAATATCACGAATGTTTACTTCTTTTTGATACGAACCTGCACTGCCCACACGAATCAATTTTTGTACGCCAAAATCGTTGATTAATTCATGTGTGTAAATTCCAATAGAGGGTGCGCCCATACCTGTACCTTGCACGGAAACTGGTTTGCCTTTGTAGGTTCCTGTAAAACCAAACATGCCGCGAACATCATTGTACAATACTGGATTTTCTAGAAAAGTTTCTGCAATCCATTTGGCACGCATCGGATCGCCAGGTAGTAAAACTGTAGGAGCAATGTCTCCCTTTTTTGCATTGATATGTATACTCATATTAGTAGCTATTTTGTGATGAAGTTTGGGTGACAATGGCGATTCCATTGGAAGTTCCGATACGTGAAACTCCAGCATTTATATAAGTTACCGCAGTTTCATAATCGCGAATGCCTCCAGAAGCTTTTAGTTTTGCTTTTCCGTGTACAGCATTTTTCATGAGTGCGATGGCTTCTAAAGTAGCACCGCCTGTACCAAAACCTGTAGAGGTTTTTACGAAATCTGCGCCAGCTTCTACAGCAAGTTTAGAAGCTTTGGTAATTTCTTCATCAGAAAGATAACAAGTCTCAATAATTACTTTTAATACACTAGTACCACTTGCTAATTTGAGTTTGGTGATTTCTTCTAGAATTAAATCATCTTTCCCAGATTTTAGCCAGCCCAAGTTCATGACCATATCAAATTCGTGTGCACCATCAATTTTCGCCTGTTTCATTTCCGCTAATTTAGCAGCTGTACTCATCGCGCCAAGCGGAAAACCAATCACGCTACAAACTTTTACTTGCGTATCTACTGTAAGGTATTCTCTGGCAAGTTTTACATAACAACTGTTTACACAAACAGAAAAGAATTGATATTGCATGGCTTCTTGACAAAGGTGCTCAATATCAGCTTCCGTTGCTGTGGGTTTTAATAAGGTATGATCAATGTATTGATGTACGTTCATGAAAGTATCTGTTTGGCGTAAAGATACTCAAAAACCTAGCTGCTATAACTGATAATTATCAAGAAACCATTGCCATGCGTAAACTTTTCACACGTGTATCAAAATCAGTCTCAGTTACAGGAAGTTGTACGTTTTCAAAAAGGGAAAGGAATTGTTCGTTGTGTTCATGCGCTTTTCCTTTTAAGACATTGAAATGCACAAACGAGCTCCACATCACCGCTTTTAACTCTGTTTTTTCTTCGTTATACATGCGAATTTCAACCAACAATTGTTTTTTGCCATAGTGAATCATTTGTGATTGAATCGTGACGGTTTCCATCACCAAGGCAGGACGGATATACGCGATTTGATGTGAGCCTACAACCCATGTAGTTCCTGTGTTTTTAGCGGTTTCAAAGATATTTAGATTGTAATGTTCAATCAACTGATCTTCACGCGCGTTGATCATGTAGTCTAAATATTTGCTATTGTTGAGGTGATTTAGCGGATCACAATCCTGGAATCTGATTTTAGATTTGCTTTCTAGAATTTTTGGTAAGTCTTTCATACGTTGTGTTTTTTAATATACCAATCGGTATATTTTTGTGTAAAAAAATAGTTTTATGCTTTGAGTTCGTCGTGAATCATTTTATCTACTTGATTCATTGTGTCTTGTATGTAAAAATCATCATCCATGGTGTATGCCATAAAAATGGCGCCTTGGATCATTGTGTCAATTCGTTTGGCTGTGTACATTGCGTTGACTTCCGTTGAGATTTCTCCACATTCAATGCCGTCTTCAATAATCGTTGCTAACTGATCTTGAATGCGCTGAATAATCATGCGGACTTTTTGTAATAGCAATGAATTTTGATTGTTCGCATCCACACCTACATTTAAAATTGGACAGCCGCCCATTTTGTTCGTATATAGATAATAATTGCGGTAAAAGTCGGAGATGAGCAACAGCTTTCCAATTGGCGAATCGCTTTTATCCATGTGTTTTACCAATTCTTTCATCAACCGTTTTACCATAAATTTGAAAGAAGCAATTGCCAATTCTTCTTTGTTTTTGAAGTTACCGTAAATCGCACCTTTGGTCAAACCTGTCGCTTTGGTGATATCGGAAATACTAGTCGCAGCATATCCATTTTTGTTAAAGATAGGCGCCACAGTTTCAACAATAAAAGCAGTTGTTTTTTCAGCTTTGGTAATCATACTTCAAATATAGTCAAAAAAATATACCGATCGGTATAAAATAGGTTTTTATTGTAAAAACGTAGTCTAAGTATAGTTTCTGTGTATGTATAAGTGTTTGATAATTAGTAAATTTATGTGTATTTAACTTAAATTATATATCATGAAAAAAAGAATTTTTACCAATAAATTAGCGCTAAAAAAGAAAGTAATTGCTGCTTTAGACGCTAAACGACTCACAGGAGGAACTGTAAATGCAGAAGAAGATCCGTTGACACATAATAGCTTGTGTCCAATTGAAACCTGTTCGTGTTCAGATCCTAAATTTGACAATTGTAAGCCCATACGAAATTAGTCTACTTTTTACAAAGGGATGTTTCTTTCAATGTATACTCGTAATCTAATACACCAAATTTAATACCATGAAGAAAAAGAATTTAACTATAAAATTATGCTTGCGAAAGAGCAAAGTAGCTTCTTTTGATACCAAAACCGTAAAAGGAGGATTCGTAGAGGCGTTTAGTCCGCCAATTACTTTAGAGCCTGACGTGTGTCAGCCTTCTGATATTTGTTCTGATAAAGCAACGTGTCCGTATGAATGTATTACTGTACGCGAGGATGCTTGCTACACCGATCCAGTGATAAGTTGTACGCCAGACGGTTGTGGATCGATGGTGAATTGTGAACTTTAAAATTATATTCTTTTGAATTATATCCTACTATATAATTATAAATTTTGAGTTAGTTAAAGGAGATAGAAGTATCGTTATAACGTGCTTCTATCTTTTTTTACGAAAAGAAAAGTTGCAGACTTTTCTTAGCGTTGCTAATTTTTTATTCGTTGTATGCTTTTGAAGGCTTTGCTTTTGAGTACGATAAACACTTTATAGTTTGATCGTTTTAATTCTTTATTTTTTATGACTTGCGTACATTTTTTATATAATTTTTCAAGGAATTTCAATTCTTCTTCTAGTCCCGAGTTTTTAGGATATCGTTCAAGTAAGAAGATTGCGAATGCTAGTATTTCGGTGTCGCTATAGCCACTTATGATTTTCCATAAATCTTCAAATTCATATTGATTAAAGAACCACATGTAATCAATACTATTTTCTTTGTAAAAGCGTAGTTGTTGAAATTCATCAAAGCTCGTGCTGAATGCTTTAAAATAATTGTCCGTTTCAATTTTCCACTTTTCTTGAAATAAAAGCGCGTTTGTGTCTAGACAAAACTGGTGTATTTCTTCAATGTCTGTAAGGTATTCATTGTATGGATTTCGAGGTAATGAAGAACTTTCATTGAAACCTGCGTACCGATTTTGGTAGTTTAGGTTTTTTTGAATTGCTTTTTTAAACCGCTCTTTTGTGTGTTGAATGTCTAGATTCAACATATTTTCATAGCGTACTACATATAAAAACAACTTGGGATATTCTGAAATTCGGAATGCAATGCGATCTATCAAATCTAATAATTCATTTGTCAACGTATGATATTCTTCGTCAGATAAGGTCAGCGATTTTTCAAAACTAAGTTGATCTAGTAAGACATCTTTGCGAGAGCTGTACCTGTCAAATGATATATTTTCTTTTGGAAGGAATTTTTTGTGGATTTCTTCTTTAAATTGTTCAAGATCAAAGCTTTTTATGCCCATAAAATAGTTGAACAGTGATTCATAAAAAAAATCATCAGTATCATTGAGATATTTTTTGCGAAAACGTTGATTTAATGAGGTTTCTTCTAAAGAATTCATTTTTAATTTTAGCAGTGTTAAAGGCGAGTAACACTCTTTTATCGCCGCTATAGATTCCGCAGTAGCTCTTCCCATTTTATATTCAATTGCTAATGGCAGACTGAATCTGATGAGATAGGAATACAATAGAGCTTTTTGTTGCCGCAATTGTTCATCCGATTGTACAAAAGCATCAATGGATTGAAATATATATTTAAAGGATTCTAAAAAGAAAAGTAAATTCCTAAAGTTGTCTTCATTTTTAGCAATTCTTTGTTGGATTTGGTCTTTATTTTCTTCTAAAACCACATAATACGCAGAATGATGTTGTCGATATTTTTTCTCAAGAATACCAGTAAACACCTCTGTAAAATTTGGAGAAAAATTCAGCGTAACGCCAATAACCTTTTCTTTTATTTCTGAATATTTATTTTGAGCATCATATTCGTAATTTTGTTTTATGATTTCTTCATTAGAAACCAACAAAACCTTTGTGCCATAGTTTTCTACAAGATTGTTGATATAACCATACAGCTCTAGCGTATCCAAATTTTTTCCTTTCCGATCTACATCATCAATACAAAGAAATAATCGATCAAAATCTATAAAATCTCTCCCAGAATGATTTTGATTACTAAGCATTTCATCTAACTCAATCCCAGAAAAGAATTTGAATAAATTGTTGGTAATTCCTGTTGCAATCTTAACACCTTTCTTTTTTAAGATAGGATACAATTCTACATAAATACTTTTTTGTAAATCTTTGATAGAATCAATTCCAAACAAAGAAATCAAGATAGGAATGTACGCAGCTTCTTCTTTTATTTTGGGAAATAAGATATGTTTTAAATAATGAGTTTTCCCAATTCCATAACCGCCATTTAAAACAATAGAATAGCTGGTTTCAATGGCTAAGTATTGGGTTATTCTATCAGAAATTGTTGTTTGATTCATGTGTATGAGTAAAATAGAAAAGTATTGCGTCTCAATCAATGTCAACGCTCTTACATCTCAGCTGATTGATCAAAAGTTAAAGCTAGTAGAATCATTTCGAAAAATCAAATGAAATTACGTCCTTACAACTGTATACAATTCTTTGCTTTCTAATTTGCCACGCAGTTCATTGTCTCCAAGCGATCTTATTTTGTATTTGGGTTGAAGTGTCAAGGCTTCTTTCAAATCTTTTGAGAGTAAAATTGCTACTTCTAACGTGTTGCAAAGTGCTTGAATCCGCGCGGTCGCATTCAACACATCGCCCGTGAAGATGATTTCTTTTTTGATGCTACCAATCTCGCCCGTTGTGACCGTTCCGAGATGCAAACCTGCTTTGAATTCAGGTTGTATGCCAAATCGTTTGATGAATTGTTCTTGCTTTTTCAATAAATCATCTTGCATCCTGAAGAAGCATTCCACACAATTGTTGTTTCGGATACCATTTTTATACTTCCAAGAAATCACTAGTTCATCGCCCACATATTGGTAAATTTCTCCCGCATGCAAAATGACCGCATCAGAGAGTGTGTAATAGTATTCTTTTAACAATTCAAAATAGTGTACATGTCCTAGTTTTTCTGCAATGGCAGTAGAAGATTTCATGTCTAAAAACATAAAAATGCGATCTTCTTCTTTGGGTCTGTGGTATTTTCCTCTGATAAAATTTGCTAACACACCATGCCCAATATTTTCACTAAGTTCTGTGTAGAATAGGGAAGTGGCAAGCGAGATGAACATTTGAAAACCTGTACTTAAGAATCCGATACTTTGTAAATAATCGCTCAATTTTTCCCAAACAGCTGCATCTAGAATGCTGACATTAAGTTCGATACTCACTGCGGTTGGAAACATGATCAAAATGATTATAAATAGAAATACAGAATAGATACTAAGTTTACCTACAATTGTTTGTATAAAACTGCTTTTTGCAAAAAATCGTTTTAAAAATACCACTTCAATGGTTCCAATAAGCAAACCCACAAAAGTCACTGCAACCATTGCAAAAATGAAGATTTCTAGATTGACTTCTATTACGCCTTTTTGTGTGTAACTGTAATCTTTCGTGGCAGCATATTCAATAGTGATAAAGATAATTCCCAATAAAAACCATATCACACCAAAAGGGAGAATTTGTGTTAGATATCTTTTAAATTTTGGTGATAGCATGGATGGCTTTTTGCTAAAAATAATTAAAAGATGAATATATTGAATAATTCAACGATTAAATTATTCAGATTTTACAACAGATGTTTTCTATTCGCTTAAAAAAGTTTAGGTCTTTTATTAGCAAACTTTAACGTTTCCCAGTAAAATAAAGCCTTTCAAGACACGTTTTAGTTATGAATCTTGTAGTTCAGGAGCAATGCAACAAGTTCCTGTCTTTGTTAGTAAACATCAAGAGCAGCTCAGAAAAAGCTGCTCTTGATTACTTTCGTGAAACTCAGTATTGAAAAGTCCAAAGGTCGCATTCAATACTGTAAGTCGAACGAATCCCGCGGAAGCGCGGGATCTTATTCTTTCATGTTCTAGTTTTAGTAAAAACTTAATTAACTTTTATTTAGATTAATTATGATCCGTCATCACGAGAAACGCTAGTGACGTGGTGATCTGTGTATTGTAAAACGTATTTGCTATTTGAAGTAACAGATTGCTTTGTCATACTTCTGCTTAATGTTTATTATCAAATTGATATATTAAAATATACTTTTCAAGTAGTTCTCGATACATTTTTATTCCGCTATGCTCCATAAAAACACTCGAACTGATGTTTTTTTAATGTATCAATTTGATAATTTGAAAATGTACCAATGCTCATTTCAAAGACTAATCCTACTGTGATTTAGACAGATTGCCACGACTTTGTCTCGCAATGACGAATCAAAAATTTTATCAAAATCCCTTGCTTTTGTCATAGAAATTGAACTGACGTTTTGTATTTCAGATTCAAGTTCAGTTTCAATTTCTATACACGTCACTTCGAGTGTTTTTGAGTGAAACGAAAAAATGTATCGAGAAGTACTTCGGAACTCTAAATTTTAAATTCTAAATGTTTAATTTTAAATTAGTTAGAAGGTAAACTCTTCAACTCATAAACTTATAAACCTAAAGAATTCATAGCTGTTCTCAATACATCCTTATACAAGTTCAGGACACTCGAACTGACGTTTGGTAATTTTTAAGTTTACAGATATTAACTCTCAATCAAATCCGTCTGGTTTCTAAAAACCAATTCGTCATTAAATTCATCTAGCAAAATAATACTATCTGCGGTGATTTTTCCGCTTAATATTTCTTTGGAAAGTGCATTCAATACTTTGCGTTGAATCACACGTTTTACAGGTCGCGCACCGAACTGCGGATCAAATCCTTGGTCTGCCAAATAGGCGATAGCTTCTTCGGTAGCATCTAAGGTAATTTGCTGTTTCTCCAACATTTTGATCGTTTTCCTGATCTGTAAACGTACAATTTCCTGAATATCGTGTTTCGTCAATGGCGTAAACATGACAATATCATCGATACGATTTAAAAATTCTGGTCGCACTGATTTTTTGAGCAAGCCTAAAACTTCTACTTTGGCAGCTTCTGTTGCGCTATACATATCTTGCATCGCCTTGAATTTTTCTTCAATGATATGACTTCCCATATTTGATGTCATGATGATAATGGCGTTTTTAAAGTCTGCCACACGTCCTTTATTGTCTGTCAAACGTCCTTCATCCAAAACTTGCAATAAAATATTAAACGTATCCGGATGCGCTTTTTCAATTTCGTCAAGTAACACTACAGAATACGGTCTGCGACGTACAGCTTCCGTTAACTGTCCGCCTTCGTCATACCCTACATATCCTGGAGGCGCACCGACTAATCTACTTACCGAATGCGATTCTTGGTATTCGCTCATGTCGATACGTGTCATCGCATTTTCATCATCGAACAAATAGGCCGCAAGTGCTTTTGCCAATTCGGTCTTTCCGACACCTGTCATTCCCAAGAAAAGGAACGAACCAATTGGGCGATTGGCATCTTGCAATCCTGCGCGACTCCTACGAACAGCATCTGAAACCGCGGTGATCGCTTCTTCTTGTCCAACCACACGTTTGTGCAATTCTTTTTCCAATTGAAGCAACTTTTCACGTTCACTTTGCAACATTTTGGTTACCGGAATTCCTGTCCATTTGGCAACAACTTCTGCAATATCTTCATTCGTGACTTCTTCTTTGATCAATGCATTTTCTTCTTGTGTTACCAGTTCTTGTTGCAATACATCCAGTTTTGCCTGTGCTTCTTTGATCTTTCCGTAACGCAATTCAGCTACTTTTCCGTAATTTCCTTCGCGTTCGGCTCTTTCCGCTTCCGCGCGATAGTTCTCAATCGCTTCTTTGGTTGCCTGTACCTGATCTACCACATCTTTTTCGGATTGCCACTTGGCAAAAATCTCATTGCGTTCGTCTTTGATGTTGGCTAATTCAAGATTCAACGTTTTGAGTTTGGCTTCATCATTTTCACGTTTAATCGCCTCAATTTCAATCTCCAACTGCATAATGCGTCTGTCCAACACGTCCAATTCTTCTGGTTTGGAATTGATTTCCATACGCAATTTAGAAGCTGCTTCGTCAATTAAATCAATGGCTTTGTCTGGCAAAAAACGATTTGTAATGTAACGTTGCGACAGTTCAACTGCAGCAATAATCGCTTCATCTTTGATGCGTACTTTATGATGTGTTTCGTATTTTTCTTTGATGCCTCGCAAGATCGAAATGGCACTTTCCGTATCAGGTTCCGTCACCGTAATTTTCTGGAAACGACGTTCGAGTGCTTTGTCTTGCTCAAAATATTTTTGGTATTCGTCTAAAGTAGTTGCTCCAATCGCTCTGAGTTCTCCACGGGCTAAGGCAGGTTTTAAGATGTTTGCAGCATCCATCGCGCCTTGTCCACCACCAGCGCCTACCAATGTGTGGATTTCATCAATGAATAGTACAATATCACCATCCGCAGAAGTTACTTCTTTGATCACGGCTTTTAAACGTTCTTCAAATTCACCTTTAAATTTTGCACCAGCGATCAGTGCGCCCATATCGAGCGAATAGATTTGCTTGTCTTTTAAATTTTCGGGAACATCTCCTTGAATGATTCTGTGTGCCATTCCTTCTGCAATTGCAGTTTTTCCAACACCAGGTTCACCTACTAAAATTGGATTGTTTTTGGTTCTACGTGAAAGAATCTGTAGGACACGACGGATTTCTTCATCACGACCAATAACAGGATCGAGTTTTCCATCGTTTGCCAATTGATTCAAGTTGTTTGCGTATTTGCTGAGCGAATTATAGGTTTCTTCCGCAGTTGCAGAAGTAACACGTTCGCCTTTGCTCAATTCTTGAATCGCCGCTTTTAGACCTTTTTCCGTAACTCCTTGATCTTTTAAGATTTGTGCTACTTTACTATTCGATCTAAAAATAGCAAGAATTAAATGTGAGGTAGACACAAATTCATCATTCATCTCTTCTGCCACAATCGTAGCGTCTGTTAATGTTTTTACTGCACTAGGCGATAACATAATGTTGCCACCACTTACTTTTGAAAAACTGTTTAAGGTGCTTTCTAAAATTTGATTTAGCAGCGTCACATTGACATTTAGTTTTTTCAATAAAAAGGGCAATACATTGTCATCAACATCGATAATTGCCTTGAAAAGGTGTTCATTTTCAATTTGTTGATGTCCGTATGTTTGGGTCAATTGCTGTGCTCGTTGTACAGCTTCTTGTGATTTTATGGTATAATTGTTAAAATTCATAGCGTTCGACTCTGTGTTTTTTGGTAATTTTGCAATAGTTATTCCAATTGCAAATGCAAGACAAAATGGCGGTTAAAGCGAGTATTTGCAAGACATTTTGACATTTTCGCAAGTTTTTTACAACACCTGCGACTCATACTTTAAATTTACAGATACTTATGGGATTATTCAACAAAATATTTGGAAGTTCTGAGGCTTCCGAAACACCAGAACCTTCAAAATTACAGTGGACGCCTTTGACAGATATATCACAATTAGACACCATCGTAGAAGAATCAAAAACGAAACCTGTGGCGATTTTTAAGCACAGTACGCGTTGCGGAATTAGCAGAATGGTGATCAATCAATTTCAAAGTTCCTACGATTTGGAAGAAAACCAAATGAAAGTGTATTATTTAGATTTGTTGAGCTATCGTCCGATTTCAGAAGAGATCGCAGCCCGTTTCCAAGTATGGCACGAAAGTCCACAGTTGATTGTCTTGAAAAACGGAGTAACTGTCGGACATGCTTCTCACAGTCAAATCAACGCGATTCCTTTAGAAAAATTTATATAATTTTTTCCTTTAACATTTCAGCATAAGAATTAAGAGATTTTTAAGACAGATTTTCCTTTCTATTCCGTACATTGAATTTACATCATTCAATCAATCAAAATTCGTTCTTAAAAATTACTGCTGATGAATACTACGATTAATGTATGGATCATGCTGTTTTTTGCATTTGCCATACAAGCTTTTGTGCTGGGAATTCTATTTTTCCTAAAGCCCAAAGGTGACCGCGTTGCCAATAGCATTTTTGGCGTTTTCTTATTGTTATTTTCGTATAACCAATTGTTTAACTGTGCGTATTGGTCAGGATATGACGGTACGTATCAGGAGCATTTATCATTTACCAATTTTATTCCTTGGGTTTCGTATGGACCTTTGTTGTATGTGTATATGAAGCGTGTGCTGAAGAGTTCGTTCTCTTGGCGCGATTTGGGACATTTATTGCCATTGGTTTGGATATTTTTTGTGTTTGCGCCTTTTTATTTTTTATCTATTGATGTGAAAAATGAACTTGCTGCGGCCAATAATTATGAAGCAGCCGTCAACTGGTGGCCTATTCCAAGATTTTATATGATAGATGTGATCATTCTGCTGATGCTTTTTTATGTAGTGAAGATTTATTTTTTATACCGAAAGAAGAAGCAAACAGTGAATGAAGCACAGCGCGTTTGGATCAAATCGTTGTGGCTTTGTTTTACGGGCTATGCGTTGGTGTTTTTATTGTATTTTGTGTTGATTCACCTTCGATTGATGACCATTTCTAATGATTATATGATTGGTTACGCCATGATTTTCTTTATTGGAATTGTGTCGTATTTCAGTTTTATGCAACCGAATATTTTTTCGGGAACGGTTAAAATTCCGTTTATAAAGTATCAAAATAATGGTTTGTCTTCTTCAATTGCTTTAGAGATGAAAGATAAATTGACGGTGTTGATGGAATCTGAGAAGTTGTATTTGGACAGTGCGCTTACGCTAGATGCTTTATCAGAACATTTGAATTTATCACGACATCATACCTCACAACTGATCAACGAGCATTTTCAAGTCAATTTCTTTGAATTCGTGAATAATTACCGAATCAATGAAGCCATCAAGCTTTTGCAGGATAAGAAAAGTAAATTAAACATTAACGAGATTATTTATGCTGCGGGTTTTAACAACCGAACGTCTTTTTATAATGCGTTTCGGAAGAAGACTGGGATTTCGCCGAAATCGTATCGGAAACAATATTTTTGATTTACGATTTTAGAACCGTCATTGCGAGCGACAGCGCGGCAATCTGTTTACATCAAAGCAGAATCCCTCTTTGGAAGAAACAGATTGCCACAAGTTTTTCCAAAACTTTCGCAATGACGTTTTATAGATTTATTATTGAAATTGAATTCGAAATAGGATATGAAATAACAAACGTCAGTTCGAGTGGCGAATCTGTGATTCGTTGTATCGAGAACTGCTTTGAAATTCAGTTTTCCTTTAATGTTACCAAGTACTTCTCGATACATTTTTCTCCATTTCATTACGAAAAACACTCGAAGTGACGTTTTTTTTAATGTAACGATTTGATAATTTGAAAATGTACCAATGATGATTTTGCTTCTATCAAAAATATTATATTAATTTACACTTTTAGATTTCTAAACCAAAATCAAAACTTTTCTGTAAAATCATTTGCTTTTGTCATAGAAATCGAAGTGACGTTTGGTAATTGTATAAAAAAGTAACTTTCATTCAACATTCAACATTCAACATTCAACATTCAACATTCAACATCCAATCACCGTCGAAAGCGATTCCGCGTCAGTATGGCTTTGAGTCGAGCTTTGATGTCTTCTCCTGAATCGTAAATCATTTGTTCGTTGCTTGGAAAAGGAACTGCTCTAACATTGAGTAAATTGCTGAATTCATCTCCTAAAGCTCTTCGATCGCCATCAAAATCGGCATATTGATGTTCAAAAATAAATTCTGTACTGATCGGAAATGCTTGAATGAGTTGTTGGGTTCTGTAATTTACATAGCGAACTTGTCCGTCAACTTTAGCAGCTTTGAATTGTGTAAATTCATAAAGTTCACAACGAATTGTTTTGAATTTATCTACTTTTATATCATTGCCCAAACTGTCTTTGAGTACATTTCCGTTATCATCAAGCGCGTATTCCCAACCATCTTCGACTTCCTTTTCTTTGATGACTTGTCGCTCACGAATTTGTTCTGGAGAAATTTGAATATCTCTAAAATCTAGGATCAATCCGAAATCGTAGTTTACTTTTTCCACTTCGTTTCCGTGATATACTGTCCAAATATCATTCAATCCATACGTATCAAAATTCAATAGATCATCTTCCAAACGTCTCGGAATAATTTTATCAGTACCGTTATTTAACTGCACCAGGACAAAATCGATTCCTTTGGCTTGTGCTTCGCTCATTAACTGACGTACGTTTTTGTAATTCGGAGAAATCTCATCAATGTAGCGCAAATCGTCATAAACTTCTCGATATACATATTTATCGTCAGTTCCTTGACGCATTAAATTTTCAGCTTTATCGTAGAGATAGTCAGTGAATCTATTTTTTGAATCAATGAGATCATTGGAATAATCCTTCATCTTAAATCGCGCATTTCTATTTTCTTCTAACAAAGGCAATGGAAGTAACGGCTTTATCAAGTTTTGTCGATTGTCTAAAGCGGAGTAGAGATTATAAATAGTTTCCAATTGTTCAGGATTCCCTTCTTTTTTTAAGAATTTAATCTCAGCCAAATCACGTTCTGTAGCTTTGGCAAAAGCACTTTCTAACAAATAGACAAACTGTTGCTTGCGTTTACGTGTTTTATTTCGCTTTAACTGATCGATCGCGTTGCGAATTACTACGTCATAATTTCCTGTATTGAGGGCTTCTTGGGTACTTTTTACACCGCCGCAGGCAATTAAAATGAATGTAATGCAGATAGTAAGTAGTATTTTTTTCATACGCTATATAGGTTAGGTTTTATAGGCATACACAATTTGGGTACCAAACTAACAAAAAACCATTGACTTTTTAAAGAACTTTTTGCAATCTCTGTAAAATGCAGTGAATAAGAATAGTACGATATTCCTGTAGAATTCAGCTTAAATCTAATTTGTAAACCTTTATCGGTTGGGATGCTTTTACACACTTTTCTTACGTCCTTTAGGAAAGAAATAAACGGCCATTTATTTAAAAAAGTGGGAGCCGAAAAACTACTAGAGTAGGCAAAATTAAAAATTACATTATCATGAAAAAACAAGGATTCAAGTCTAGCTTGATGCTTAAAAAGTCAGTGATTTCAAATTTTAATAGTGAACAACTAAAAGGAGGAACTATTGGATTGGAATCGGTTGACAGATTGTATTGTGAGACGGAAGATTGTGTAACACAGGATTGTATTACCATTTTACAAACCAATTGTTACCTGTGTCCAAACACAAGTTGCTAGTCTAAAACTAGAGTGGAAGCCGAAAAACTTACGAGTAGGCAAAATTTTAAAAATTAGTAGCATCATGAAAAAACAAATTAAAAATTCATCATTACGTATTAAAAAATCAACAGTAGCTTCTTTAATTCAACGTCAACTTAAAGGAGGAGGAACCTATACATGTCATGGACATTCTTGTTGTCCTGAACCAACACAAGATGTCACTTGTGCAAATACCTGTGCGTATACTTGTGGACCTTTGTGTGGAGCGGAAACGATTACCCCAAGATTATGTATTACGGAGACGATTATTACTTGTCCGGTATAATCATCTAAGTAATATTATGTGAATGATTAGAATGCTATTCATGTTAAGCAAATCACGAAACTCATAATGACAGAAAGGTGGAACTAACGAAATGCTTTTCATGTATTCATTTTGGTTATTTAACGCATCCCGCTGTGAAGCGGGATTTTTTAATTATTTACAGCAATTTAGAAAACCCAGATTGGAATGCTATTTTACGTACATCTTGCAGTAAATTCAAACATTAAAGTTGTATCTTTAAACAAAAAAAAGTTATGTCTGTAACCATCTTACTAGCGAAGGCTATCGCAAAGAAAAAGAAATCAAAATGTATCAAAACTGCTATTGCCGCAAAAGCGATTGCTCACAAAAAGAAAGCCATGAAATCAAAGGCTATTTGCTGTGCATTGGCTTCTAAAACTAAAAAGAAGACTTCATCTATTGAAAAAGTTATGAAACTTCGCGCCAAAGCACAACAAATGCAAAGCGTATTTACCAAAGTAGAAAAAGGAGTTGCTGCCTTAAAAAATGATAACAAGAAAAGAGCTGCAGGATATTTTATAGAAGCTTCTCTCATAGGAATACGTGCTTGTACTGCTCAGAAGTAATTAACTATCTAAATATAACTACACAAAATAGCTTTATACCTTGGCGTGAAGCTATTTTTTATTTGTTGGTGGTAAAACTAAACTTTTGAGTACATTGCGGAAAATTTCAATTCCATGTGCGATCCGATTATTTATGTACTTCTTGGTTTAGTTGTTGGTTATATTGGGGGATTTGCAGGTATTGGAGGCGGTCCGTTTTTGGTGTCGTTTTTAGTGTTGTACTGCGGAATGTCACAACTGGCAGCACAAGGAAATGTCCTCACCATGATGTTGGGACCGATGAGTTTATTGGGCGTGATGTCGCTCTACAGCTATGTAAAACAGCAATGGTTGCATATTGCAGTAGGTGTTATTTCCTA
Source organism: Bacteroidota bacterium (assembly GCA_039026955.1). Classification (GTDB taxonomy): domain Bacteria; phylum Bacteroidota; class Bacteroidia; order Flavobacteriales; family Flavobacteriaceae; genus Kordia. The sequence continues at coordinate 10,594 of JBCCLH010000010.1, read as the reverse complement.
TTGTATCTTTTCGTATTTCGGAGCGGTTTTTGCCTTTTATATTGGTGAAACGGACTTAAAATATTACTTCGCAGTTCTATTGATCATTATTGCATTATTGCAGTTCAAATCGTTCCTAAAGAAGAATACAAAAGAAGCACATAAAGATAAAATTTCAGTGTACTGGATTGCTTTCTTGGCAGCCTGTACGGGAATTTTAGGCGGCATGTTCGGAATTGGCGCAGGAGTATTAATGGTGCCAATTTTAATAGGCGTTTTTAAGCTCAAAAAAGAATATGCACGCGCATTGAGTTTGGCAATCTTGATTCCGCCGGTGAGTTATGGTGCTTTTATCAAGTATAATTTTGAAAATCCAGTCGATTGGAAATTGGTAGGAATCCTTTTTGGGACGTATTTTGTGGCAAACTTCTTCGGCGCAAAAATGGGAAGTAAAGTCTCTGGACAATCGTTCACTTTTATTTATGGAATTATTCTACTTTCAATCGCAATCATCTACTTATTGTAAAACAGTTTATTCAACGTATTTGATTTTTTTCTTTTTTCGAATTGACGCTAAACTGTAAGTCTTTCCCAAAGTATTCTTACAAAAACCCTCTCATTTTTATGGTTTTACATGTTTTAGATCGCATTTTTTATTTGTAAAATTGGTAAACCAAATTGGATAACCAATTTGGTTTACCAGTAAAATCATTTTAAATCTAACCAAAACCATGAAAGAAATTCTAAAAAATTCTCGCACACACTTGATTAAAATTACGCTGCTATTTTGTTTATTGATCGCATATTCTTGCGCAACAGATGAAGTTAGTATTGAAGAAGATGAATCAGTAACAGGCACCAACACCTCACTTTTTGCAAAGAATGGTCAAATCATTCCGAATTCCGTCTCTGCCAATGGCGATGATGGAAATGTTCCTCAAAATACTTTAGATGGCAATTTAGGCACACGTTGGTCTTCCAATGGCTATTCAGGAAAATATATCACTTACGATTTGGGTTCAGTAAAATCGGTTTCTTCTGTCAAATTAGCTTGGTATAAAGGAAATCAGCGAAAAGCCTATTTTAAAATTAGAGTCGGAACGTCAACTTCTAATCTATACACTGTTGTAGATAGAAAGACTAGCGGAAGCAGTGGAAACACCACCAATTTGGAAACCTATAATTTCAACACAGTGAATGTGCGCTATGTGCGTATTTCGTGTTTTGGAAATTCTGCTAGTTCGTGGAATAGTATTACCGAAACACAGATTTTTGGAACGAGTTCTTCTAATGGCGGTAATGGAAATTCGCCAGGAAATGTATTAGGCTTAACTTCGAACGATTGGAAACTGAACGGATTTACAGGAAGTCCAGGCGCAAATGCAACCTACAGAGACAATGTATTGTCTGCCACAGGAACTACTTTTGATACGTATGAAGATCCAAATTATTTCTATACAGATGGTGAATGGACGTATTTTAAATGCTACCGCGGATTGGGAGGTTCTGCCAATTCAGGAAATCCTAGAGTGGAATTGCGCGAAATGAACAACGGAAATCTGGCCAATTGGAATGGCGGTTCTGGAAATAATACAATGACGTTTACTGTGAGAGTCGATCGTTTGCCGCAAGATGCTGATAATAATGGAGGAATTTTATGTTTTGCCCAAATTCACGGTCCGTCAAACACGGTTGATGATGTGATTCGTGTGCAATTCTTGGGAGATGAAAACCAAACTTCAGGTGGTGTTCGATTGAAGATTAGCGGTTACATCACCGAAGATGTGCAGGGAAGTAGTCTCATCATCGATAATGGTTATCAATTGCAAACCAGTTACACCTTTAAAATCTCATACAACAACGGAATTGTAAAACTGTTTGATGGCAATACAGAAATCTTCTCACAAGCTATCGGAACCAATACTTCGGGCAATTACTTTAAAGTTGGAAACTATTTACAATCTGTCCAAGGCGCAAGCTACACAGGGTCTAACGGAATTGTGCGCATTAAAAACTTGAGTATTACGCATTAGTAATAAATTCACACCAATGACAAAAACTCCTAATATATCAACTATTAGGAGTTTTACAGTATTTATTAAATTCACTGTTAAAATTTTTCTTACGAATGGTATTGCATGCTTTTTTGGCTAACTTACTACAACTAGCCATTTTAGACTTAAAAATACACCTTTACCAATTGCTCGTGAACACCTTGAATATTGATATTTGGATTCTACTATTTTTTGCATTCGCTTTTCAAGCGTTTATTTTGGGAATTCTATTTTTCATAAAGCAAAAAGGGAATACGCTTGCCAATAAAATTTTGGGAATCTTTATGTTGTTGTTCTCATATAATTTGCTCTACAATTGTTCGTATTGGGTGACGAATGGCGGTATATATCATCCGCATTTGCTATTCACCAATTTGATTCCTTGGATTTCTTATGGACCTTTATTGTATATCTATATTCGTACTGTATTATATCAAAAGAAATTTACGTTAAAAGATGGAGTACACGCCATTCCATTACTGTCAGTCTTTGTTGTGTATGGAAATTTTTTCACGTTATCAGCTTCAGAAAAGCTAGAAACTGCAGCAGCTATGCTATACCCGCAAGATATGACGTTCTCAGCATTGTACAGAAAATATGTGATCGCAATCATCATTTTTGTCATGTTTTTATATTCAGGATTGATCTATAACTCATACAACAAGTACAAAAAAGAAACGACCGATTCGCAAAAACAACTTTGGGTGTTGAGCTTGCTGATTTGTTTTATAGCATATGTGCTAGCTTTTTCACTTTATTTTGTGTTGAATCATTACAATATGATGTCCATCACAAGCGATTATGTTATTGGTTATTGTATTGTACTGTTTATTGGTGTTGTAGCGTATTTTAGTTTTATGCAACCAGATATTTTTTCTGGTAAAAAAATCATTCCGTACATCAAATATCGTAAAAATGGCATGTCAGCGTCTTTTGCACTAGAGATGAAACACGAATTAGAATCCCTGATGGAAACCGAAAAAGTATATCTAGATCCTACACTCACACTAAATACACTTGCTGAACGACTGAATCTTTCTCGACATCATACTTCACAGATTATAAATACACATTTTCAGTCGAATTTCTTCGAATTTGTAAACACATATCGCATACAGGAAGCGATCAACTTACTCTCTGATGGTGCAAATACCATGAACATCAATGAAGTTATTGATGCATCAGGTTTTAACAATCGCTCTTCTTTTTATACTGCTTTTAAGAAGAAAACGGGTATGTCTCCAAGTGCTTATGCAAAGAATCTTTCTCAAAAAGCATGAACTTTTACTGAAATGAAGTGATTTCTATATAAATCATAACTAATATTTAACGAGAGTTCAATATAAATATTTTATTAAGGTTTTGCTATTCAGTAACTTACACAGGGTGTCAAATCGAGTATTATCGAAATTAAAATGCATTTTAATTGAAGATACCTAGCGAAGCTATCGAGATTGAATCGAAATCGTAACTTTTGTAGTGTTCTCATGAGCTTCGCTCGGTATCTACAATAATGCTCGAACTGATAATTGTCAATTTTTAATTAAATCATGGATAATATACTAATCTTTAGAGTTGAACTTTGGTTAAAATATGTTGTAAATCCGTATCGGCAAGCTTCAAAATTTGTCAATCCTTGTCGGCTCAAGTGTGTTTTCGTACACTTTTCACTTCATTTGATCAAGCATTTGTTCACGGCCGAAAACATTCGCGACAGCGGAACCCGAAAAGCTGATAGAGTAGGGAATTTACTTTAATCTTTTAATTAGTATGAAAAAAAAGAGCATTTCAAACAATTTGAAACTTACAAAGTCCATTGTGGCTGAATTAAGTGATAAGAAGCAACAAAAAGTGTTAGGCGGATCATCCATAACACTCAATCCATTAGATTGTACAATGAGCATGTATTGTGCTCCTTAATAAGTTGAATTAAAAAAAGAGACTGTTTGAAAAGTTTTCAAAAACGTCATTCTGAACTTGATACTGAATCAAGTTCAGCATAGGCTTCAGAATCTCATATACATCATTTTATATGTTATAGGAAACCGAATCAAGTTCGGTTTGACGAAAGTTGAATTTCAAACAGTCTTTTTAACTTTTATAAAAAGATATTCTTTTCTACTTTTTCTTTGGCTCAAAAACTGGTAATAATTTTGAAGAAACTTCTCCAAAACCAATACGAACATGTTCATTTTTACAATGTCCGCGCATGGTTACAGTATCACCATCATTGATAAAAGTACGCTCAGAACCGTCATTTAATTTCACAGGATTTTTTCCTGCCCAAGACAATTCCAACATCGATCCGTACGAATCAGGTGTTTTTCCAGAAAGTGTTCCACTTCCCATCATATCTCCTGAATTTACAGGACAACCATTTACCGTGTGATGCGTTAGCTGTTGTACCATATTCCAGTACATATACTTAAAGTTAGAGCGCGAAACAATGGTTTCTTCTCCATTTTCAGGTGTAATGCCTACTTCTAAATGAATGTCGTAACTTTTCTTTCCTGTGTAGTGTAAATATGGCAACTGCGGCTTTAATGGTTTCGGTGTTTCTACTCTAAAAGGTTCTAAAGCATCCATCGTTACAATCCACGGAGAAATTGACGAGGCAAAACTCTTTCCTAAGAAAGGACCTAAAGGCACATATTCCCATTTCTGAATGTCGCGCGCACTCCAATCGTTGAATAATACCACACCAAAAATATAATCTTCTGCTTCTTCAATCGGAATTGGTTCGCCTAAATTGTTGGCATCTGTAGTAATAAAAGCCATTTCCAATTCAAAATCTATACGCTGTGACGGACCAAATACAGGCGCATCTGCTCCAGCAGGCATGGTTTGCCCTTGCGGACGGTGAATCGGAATTCCGGATGGAATGATCGAAGAGCTTCTTCCATGATATCCCACAGGTACATGCAACCAGTTTTGCATCAAGGCATTTTCTTCGCCACGAAACATTTTACCCACATTTGTGGCGTGTTCAATGCTTGAGTAAAAATCTGTATAATCGCCAATTTGTACTGGCAATTGCATTTCTATTTCGTCTAAGGTAAAAATGATGGTATTTCTGTGCTCTGCATTGTCGCGTAAAGCGGCATTATCAATATCAAAAATATCTCCAATTCGATTCCGAACTAAGCGCCATGTTTTCTTTCCGTCAGAGATAAAATCGTTTAAGCTGTCTTGCAAGAAAATATCATCTGTCAGTGGAATTCCGTCAAAGTATCCTAACTGATGCAGCGCTCCTAAGTCAATAGCATAGTCTCCAATGCGGGTTCCGATGGTAATGACATCATCTCTGGTAAGGAAAACACCAAAAGGTATATTTTGAACAGGAAAGTCGCTATTTTCAGGAACGTCTAACCAAGTTTTGCGATTGGGATTATTGGTTGTATCTGGCATCGTTGTGTGGAATGTTTATAATTTAAAAAAAAATGTAATTTCTAGTCAAATATATGAGTTTTCTATATGAGTTGTGAAATCTAAATCATATTTTTGGTTTTTATTAACATAGAGTGAAAAGAATGCAACGCGACGAACAAATTTTTGAATTAATTCAAGCAGAAAAAGAACGACAAATTGAAGGATTGGAACTAATCGCTTCAGAGAATTTTACAAGTGAGCAAGTTATGGAAGCTGTAGGTTCTGTATTGACCAATAAGTATGCAGAAGGCTATCCAGGAAAGCGTTATTACGGTGGTTGTGAAGTAGTAGATGAGGTGGAAACGATTGCTATTGAACGTGCAAAAGCACTATTTGGTGCCGAATGGGCAAATGTGCAACCGCATAGTGGAAGTCAAGCGAATACCGCTGTTTTTGCAGCATGTTTGAAACCTGGCGATAAAATTTTAGGATTCGATTTGTCTCACGGAGGACATTTAACACACGGTTCGCCAGTGAACTTTTCTGGAAAATTGTACACTCCCGTTTTTTATGGAGTAGAAGAGGAGACAGGTGTTTTGAATTACGATACGATTCAAGAAATTGCTACGAAAGAACAGCCAAAAATGATCATTGCAGGCGCTTCTGCTTATTCAAGAGATATTGATTTTAAACGCTTCCGCGAGATTGCGGATAGTGTGGACGCGTTGTTATTGGCAGATATTTCGCATCCATCAGGATTGATCGCGAAAGGAATTTTGAACGATCCAATTCCACATTGTCATATTGTAACGACGACCACACACAAAACCTTACGTGGACCGCGTGGCGGATTGATCTTAATGGGGAAAGATTTCCCAAATCCGTTTGGAATTACCTTAAGGAATGGAAAATTGCGTAAAATGTCATCGTTGTTGGATGGAGCTGTATTCCCAGGAAATCAAGGCGGACCGTTAGAACATGTCATTGCAGGAAAAGCAATTGCATTTGGAGAAGCCTTGACGGATGAGTTTATGCATTATATTTTACAAGTACAGAAAAATGCCAAAGCAATGGCGGCTGCATTTGTGAAAAAAGGATACAATCTTATTTCTGGCGGAACGGACAATCACATGATGTTGATTGATCTTCGCAATAAAAACATCACTGGAAAAGATGCTGAAAAAGCCTTAGGTTTAGCGGATATTACTGTAAACAAAAACATGGTACCATTTGACGATAAAAGTCCATTTGTAACTTCTGGAATTCGTGTCGGAACGGCGGCAGTAACCACAAGAGGTTTAAAAGAAGCTGATATGGATTTGATCGTAGAATATATTGACGAAGCCATTACACATTACGAAGACGAAGGACGTTTGGAAAATATTGCGTTCAAAGTAAATACGATGATGTCGGATAAGCCTTTATTTGTGTCTTAAGAAAGAAAAAATTATTACAACATAAAAAATCGTGTAATTTCTCAATTACACGATTTTCTTTTTATAATTGTTATCGTAAGTCTCAGACTTACGATAGCTATGACTTGCAATAGTGTTTGTTTATTATCCTAAAGGGTGAATACCTAAAAAGCGCAATAACGATAAAACAAAAAGTGCCATTCCAAAAATTACTTTAAACGGCATTAATTTTTTAGAAATTTCAACAAGTGAATCACCAATTTTTGGAACTTGACTCAATACATGTGTTAATAAAAGAAGACCAGATCCAATAGCAATTAAATTAAAAATTAAATGTCTGCCTTTATCGAATCCAAAAATTTGTAGTATTTCAAAAATTGCTAGCACAATTATGGTTCCTCCAATTATGGTTGAAAAGGGCATTAATTTCTTAGCAATATCATTGAAGAAATTGCTTTCTCCGTCTAGTTTGTCAAGCGCTGTAAGTCCTAATAAAATTCCAGCACTTAGGCAGCCAATTTTAAAAATAAGTTCAATCATGTCGTTAATTTTTGTGTTTCATACCAAGTTTATAATTAATTGGTATCATTAAATCTTTATTTGTTACTATGTCTTCCGAATATACATATAAAAAAAGAATCATAAAACAGGAAATTCGTTTTATGATTCTTTTCGGTGTATCGTTTATTTCTTAGCTGAAATTACTAATCGTCGTCCAAAGGAGCATTGTTGTAAGCACCAACATCAGAAGGATTTGTCCTTGGATTTCCTAAAATATCATTTTGAACAGCAGGAATCCCAAAAGGTGTATTTCCAAGACCAATGGCTGCTGAATTTTCTCCAATATTAAATTCGTTTGCATCTGTATTTTTATATTCCACAGTACTTGAATTTATGAGTAATGTAATGTCATCAAAAATCGTGTCATTTGAAAAATCATATAATTCATCATTCGTAAATCGATTTTGGAAATCGTCAAATTTTATCAAACAGTTTTTAAAATTATACATCAACTCAGGCGCGGAACTAAAAGGCGCTTGATCTACCAATAGCTCAATATTATTGCTGCCATCAATAATACAATTCTCAAAGTTTGCTTGTTCCAAATCTGCTGCAATTTGTACGACTCCATCATCAATATAATTATCTATCAATACCGTTGGAAACACTCTAAAACTATTGTTCCAGTAGTTGGCAAACGTACAGTGTCTAAAAGTATATTCTCCACCCAAATTTAAATACAATGATGATTGTCCAGCTCCACCAATGACAGAATTATTGGCTTCAATATGTCCCGTACGCGCTAATAATCCCACGTTGGCACTGTTGTAAATTTTAGAATTGTTGAATACTAAGGTTGGATTGTCTGTGCCATCACTATTTTCCGTTAAGATTCCCACAGAAGCATTTTTAATAGTCGCATAGTTGATCGAATTATTTGTACTTCCATTCGTCAACCAAATCGTTCCCCATTGTCCGGGAACATCGGCAAATCCTGGTTCTAAGCGATCGCCCTCAAAGATGACTTCGTTTTCTAGCTCTTCTGTATTGCTTAAGTTTCCGTTGACTTGTAACGAGCCCATATTGCCGACAATCAATCCTGAATTCGCATGAAAATGTACGCGCGCACCTGCATCAATATTCAGAACTTGATTCTCGCCCACAGCGGCATATCCGTAGATCACATAAGGTTTTTCATTCGTCCAATTCAGTTCTGTATCGTCTAAAAAGAATCCTTCAATGCGAGTTTCATTGCCTTCTTCGTCTATGTTCAGTAATAAAGTTTCTACAGTTCCATCATCAAATTGTTGTGGAAACAAGAAAACAGCATCTTGCACCAATGTAACGAGTTCTACTTTTTGCTGATTGCTTCCGGCATCAAATTCAATAGCATCCGTATATAGAAATTGCGTGCCGTTTGAAAAATCGTTGATGTCTAGCGTAGTTTCTACAAACACAAACATGCTATCATTGGCCAATAATTCCACATCTTCAAACACTTTTCCTGCGACACCATCGACATTTAAGCGGTATCTAGAATTTTCTCCTTCGCCCAATTGAATCGTCGGAATACGAATATCATCGTCTGAACGATTGTATACTTTTAAGTTGTACGTGCTTGAACCAATATTGGTAAAAACGGTATCGAGAAAGACTGTATCTCTTGAAAACTGAAGTTGCCCCGAACTAGGAACGGTTACAAAATCTTTTCGACAAGAACTCCAAAGGATAGCAATCGTAAGAATTAAAAACGTGTATAAAAGTTTCTTCATTAGTGTATTTTAATTGGCAAATATCGTGAGCGGATATTGTTAGCTGTAAAAATATAACTTTTTGAAGTTCTTATTATTGTTTCTCGCGATTAATTTTACGAATTTGAAGATGCGTTTGCTTGTCGTTCCGCTTTTCTAGCAGCTCGTTTTGCACGTCGTTCCGCGCGTTTTTTCAACCATTTTTTACGTTGAAAAGCAAAATAGTTTTGTGTACGTTGTTTGCGTTCCTCAGATTCCAGACTGGAAAAATTGCTTTTATATCTTTTATCTGGACTTGCTGTAACAACTTCACCTATAAAATGTAAATTAGTATCCATAGTAAGCTGAATATCTATTGTAGTTACTGTTGCTTTTACTATTTGTACATGATAACCCACATAACTAAACACCAATTCTTTGCCTTTTACTATGGTAATTACGTAGTTACCATCAAAATCGGAAAGCGTTCCTTTGTTTGTATTGTTAACATAAATGGCAGTACCAGGAAGGGGCAATCCATCATCATCTGTGATGATACCTTTTACGGTAATGCTATCTTTTTGTGCTGTAGTTTTGATTTGTGCTTTTCGTTTGAATGCGCCAATATTTAAGGATTTGTAATGTGTAGTTGAGGCTTCCAACTCAGTATTTGTAACTTTTTGATCATTAGAAGCAGTTTCTTGCGCGAATAGACTCATCGGGAGAAGGAGTGAAGCTGCATACGATAACCAATGATTGCGTTTTTTCCTGTCTGCAATGAGTTTTCTGTTGAGTTGTGACCCGTGAAAACGACCGCAAATATTTTTATGTTTTGAAAAGTAACGCAATACTTCTTCATCAGAATGTGCAGTAAAATCGATTACTTCTTTTCTACACATGTTACAAAACTTTCCTTTTTCTGTGGGCGACATTTGGTTCCAGTTTTCATGACAAGGTTTCGGAATTTTGACAATTAGTTCGGGATGTTTCATAGAATACAAGTTTGATTACACCTCAAAAAAAGCATAAAATCTATCGCAAAGAAACCAGTAATGAGCAAACAGATGCTTTGAATGAGTAAGCTTTCAAGCATAAAAAAACTCCTTTCCAAACTCAACGTTAGAAATACTGCGGGATTGGTGGTGTTGGCATTGAAGAATGAAATTGTACGGATTTGAGTTTTTTTTGGATTCGTTCATTCGTTAATTTGTGGATTTGTGGATTTGTGGATTTGTTCATTTGTTCATTTGGGAATGGTTAGAAACGTCACTGCGAGCGAAGTGCAGCAGTCTGTTTATCATATAACGAGTATGTTCTTTGAAATAACTGATTATCAAATAAATAAATCATAGAAGATTATCAGCAATCAAAAATGCTAAATATTGAATTTTAAATTAAAAACAACTGACAACCAACGAAGCCAAAAAGTCAAAATGTAAAATATTAAATGTAAAATGAAAAAGTAGTTTTAGCTAGTTTTGAGATATTAGTATTGAGTATTGAGAAGTTTCAAAGAATAATTTTACTCTAACTTAGAACTAAACTC
>JBCCLH010000009.1:0-147055 GCA_039026955.1 Bacteroidota bacterium | reverse complement strand
TACCAAATCTATCGCTTGTTTGCTCAAAAGTAAGCCCTTGTTCTTGTTTTACTTTGAATACCTGTCGTCTGAAATCTAATGAATATGCCATAGGACAAGATACAAAAAAAATATGACAAATTATAATGATTTAGCTATATACTGCCCATCTTAGATTACAACTAAATCTGACAAAATTAATCTTTGACTATTTTTATTGTTTTTTGTGCATTTTCCGTATACACTTTAAGCATGTACATGCCACTTCGCAGTGAGGTGACACGTATGTTTTCCAAAGCACTTTCTTTGGTCAGTACCAATTGTCCGTTGGTGTTGAAAATTTCGACTTTTGTCAAATCGCCTTTGTTGTATGAAATGTGTACGATGTCTTTCACTGGATTTGGATAGATGGAAAGCGAAGCCAATTCGTTTGGTTCTTCTACAGAAAGTGTAGAGAAATCAAAAGATGACATTCCCGAAACTGCCGCTGCATTTGCATCAACTACGTTGACAAATTCAGCCATGCTATTGTCTATCATATCCGCTTGCATAAAGCTTTTGAGCGGTGTGATTGTCGTCGCTAAGGCGGAATTGTTCTCTAGAATGTACATTGTTCCTGAAGTTGGAGCACCGTTGATTTGAATGGTCACAAGATTGGAAGTCGTTCCCGCTGATGGAGCAGGTAAGGAGACAGGACTTCCCAAAGTTTCTGTGATCAAGTAGCCGTCAATACTGGCTTGTCCAATGTCGCCTCCATTAAAAAAGGTTGCCGATGCGGCTCCACCTAAAGAAGAGGTAAGGCTAGCGGTAACACCATCTGGTAGGATGATGGTGAAACCGTAGCTTTGCACGGATGTAGCAAAGTTATTTGCGCTTGTATTCGGAACAGCACCAATGGTGTAACTGTACGCACCATTGTCTGTGAGTGTGTATGTGTACCCATCTTGCGCAGTTGCTTTGAAGGCAAAAAATGCTGTGATGGTTAGGATGATGGTTGTGAGTTTGTATGTTTTCATGATTTGTGCGTCTTTATATTGTGTTATTTTTTGTTTTATTTTAAACTAAGTGTCAAATTGAGCGCAGTCGAGATTCAAATGAAATACTACGTTTATTAAGGTTCTCGACTGCGCTCGAACTGACATGAACATGATTTCTAACTCATTTTAAGTTAATCTAATGTACTTGTGAAATTTTCTGGCAACTGTTCTAAAATTTGATAGGTACTAAAGTTTAAGAAGTTCCCTGGATGCGCTAGTACATTCTGTAAGATGAATGGCGTATCTGGATTGGTTCCTGAGTATTGCACAACGCCGTCCATGTTGGCATCATTGGTATTGTAACCTGCGATACTATAGGTTGGGAAATTCAAGAAGTTTCCAGCATCGTTTAGGACTTCTGATAGAATGTCTGGCGTATCTGGACTTGTCCCAGAATATTGTACGACTGTATCTTGATTTACATTTCCGCACCACATGGCGTAGGTTTCTAAAGGCATTCCAAAATCAGTTTGTGGATTGCTTCCGTAAAAAGCAGACTCATTAAAGAATCTGTAGTTTAGCGTAGTAGTAGTTCCTGTTGTGAATGTATTCAGATTTCTGCTCATAACTCCTAAATGATTTCGGTGCTTGATGGCTACGTAATAGGAAACATCATCCGTTGAGAAATCTAGTGGAGAAACACCGTCAACGTCTACTACATCACCATCGCGTTGGATGAGCGCAGATTGTGAATAGGAAACTATGGTACTATCTGAGGCGTCACGCAATTCAATCCAAATCCAATCTACAATGGCGTCGTCACCTGTGACATCAAACACAGTTGCTTCACAAGTGATTCCATCTGCATACGGACTTGTGGTAGGAAGGTATCCGCCTACACGCAAATCGTCACGCATTAAATCTTCTTCACCTGTATTCGGGTTGAGTAAAGGACCTTGTAGAAAGATTTGTATAGCTACATCAAAATTATTGCCACAAGAAGTATCGCTGTAACTCGCAGTTGCATCTTTGTAACTTAACCAATTGGCGTTTGCATCTGCGGCATCATCTACCAAAATACAAGTTAGGTTTGGATTGTTGGTGAAATCGATGATTTCTAGGTTTCCGTTATTGCCATTTTGCGCATTGACTTCTGTTAAGTCATTAAAGCTTACATCAATGGCAGCCAATGCTCCAAACGAAGACACATCTACGGAAGTGAGATTATTACCCGTGACACCAAAAAACAGGAGATTGTTAAGCGTTGTAAACGTGATATCTGTAAAACCACAATCTTCTACTGATAGGTTTTCTAATAGTGTATTATTGCTCACATCTAATATCGTAAACCCAATAGTGCCTTGCATGAATAAGTCTTCCAATACCGTATTTGCACTTAGGTCTAAACTGTTTAGCGGACAATTAGAAATGTCTAAGTCTTTGAGTTGAGTCAGATTGCTGAGGTCAATACTTGTAAACGAATTGGATTCAATGATTAATGTTTCCAGACTTACAAAAGCTTCAATTCCAGTTGCGTCTGCAATGTTTTGTCCGCCAACATCTAATAAAGTTAGGTTTTCAATTAATGCCGTTGGCACTTGTCCATCATTCTCAGTATCATCGTATCCAGCGTCGAATAATTCTGTTTCAAAGTTGCTATCAGGAATTGCAGTGTAACGGCAATAGGTATCGCTAAAGGTTGTAATTGCTTCTATTTGTGTCCAGTTTGTGGTACTGTAAACAGCGTCGTCTACCAAAACGCAACTTAGTAGATCCGCATTACTAGTTCTAAAAGTGGTTACATTGGTATTGTTGCCATTTTGCATGTTTAGGAATGTGAGACTATTTGCACCAAAAGCATTAAAACTTACTAAGTTGCTACAGTTTGATAAGTCAAGTGTTTCTATGTTTGTGCTAATTATACTCACATCTGTAAGCAACGAATTGTTACTAACATCTAACACCGTAATTTGAGTACTACCAACAGACAGTTCTTTTAGTAGTGTATTATTGCTTATATCCAGACTTGTTAGTTCTGTTACGCTGACATTTAATTCCTCTAATAAAACAGCGTCACTTAAATCTATACTAGCCAAATTGGTTTGATTAAGGTCAATATTTGTAAGCTGTGTAAGTCCAGTAATGTTGATGCTTATGAGCGGTACCGTTTCTTCAAAATTTATAGACTCCAATAGTGTGTTTTGCGATAAATCGATCGTTGTGAAGTCGTTTTCTTTTAAGGTAAGACTTGTCAGTGCTTTGAAATCTTCAATACCTGTCATGTCTGTAATGCCTTCTTCTACAGCAATTAGTGAGGTGATGTTTTCGATTAAGATCGTTGGTACTTGTCCGTCGAAAGGAATATCGTCATATCCTAGCTCGTCCAATCGTAATTCAAAATTAATGTCTGGAATTTGCGTATATCTGCAATAGCCTTCGGTATAAATGTCTGTAGATTGTGCATTGCCCCAGTTAGTAATTGAATATGCAGCATCATCTACAGAAACACATAAAGAAGTCGCTCCGTAAAAGGCATGTGTGTCAATATTAGTATTGTTGCCATTTTTAACATTTATGTATTCTATTACTGGAGAAACAAGCACTAATAAACTCAACGCGGTATTGTTTCGTAAATCGTAGGATGTAATTGTATTTCCAGTAGAAATGAAAGAGGTTAATGCGGTGTTTGCACTTAAGTCTAATGTTGTAAGCGGACTATTCGCTAGCGTCAACTCTGATAGATTTACCAAACTACGTACGTCTATTGTTGTCAGTGGGCAATTGGATAGATTTAAAATCTCCAAATTGGTATTTGCACTTAGGTCTACAGTTGAGAATAGATTGTCGTTTGCTTGTAGATTGGTCAGTGCTGCAAAATCTTCAATTCCTGTTAAATCGGAAATACTTAGATTGGATATGTCTAAGGTGGTTACCACTTCAATTAATGCTGTTGGTACTTGTCCATCGGCTGAACTATCATCGTAGCCTAACGCTTCTAAAGCTGCTTCAAAGTTTGCATCTGGAATGGCAGTGTAACGGCAAAAGGCATCACTAAAACCAGAAGTTGCGTCTATATTTGTCCAATTGGTGGTACTGTAAGCAGCATCATCTACTAGAATACAGGGTAAATTTGGATTGCCCGTTGCATTGAATGATGTGATATTAGTATTCGTTCCATTTTGAACATTCAAGTTGGTCAATCCGCAGTTGGAGACATTTAGTTCTAATAGATTCGCGTTCTGAGACACATCTACAGCAGTGAGGTTGGCATTATTTTCTAGTCGAATGATTTCAAGATTGGTATTCGTGCTAAAATCTACGGAAGTGAGATCGTTAAAGAAAAAGAAAACCGTTTCTAAACCTGTTAAACCGTTGATATTTACAGAAGTTAAGTTGCTGTTGCCAGTCAGACTTATGAACGCTAAATTCGTGTTATTCGAAAAATCGGCACTAGTTAAGGATGAATTATCAATAATGATTGTTTCTAAAGCTGCAAAATCTTCAATTCCGGTAAGATCGCTGATGTCGACTGTTTCCAAGTCTAGACCGCTAATCGTTTCAATTAAGGCCGTTGGCACTTGTCCATCATTTGGAATATCGTCATACTCACTTAACGCGGCTTCAAAATTGGCATCAGGAATTGCAGTATAGTCACAATAAGTTTCACTAAAACTGGTTTGCGGATCAATATTTGTGAAGCTATTTGCGCTATCAACCGCATTATCTACCAAAATACAAGTTAGGTTTGGATTGTTGGTTGCATCAAATACATCGATATTGTTTGTGTTTCCATTTCTGATGTTTAAGTCTGTCAATCCACAGTTTGAGACATTTACTTCAAATAAATCTGAATTTGAGCTTAAATCTAAATTTCCATCTACTAGCGGAATGCCATCAATGTATAAAAATGCTAGATTCGGGTTGTTAGAAACATCTATTGCTGAAAGTTGTGAACTAGACGCTACAAAACGTTCCAAATTGGTCAAATTTGAAAGATTAATGCTAGTTATGGCAGTATTTGAAATGGTCAATTCTCTTAGATTTGTGTTTTGAGCAATGTCTAGCGTACCAAGATTTGCATTGTTTTGTAGTTGTATTTCTTCAAGAGTTGTATTGTTAGAAAAATCGGCACTTGTTACTGACGAGTTTGTGAGAATGATCGTTTCTAACGCTGCAAAACCTTCGATTCCTATAAGATCGCTCACATTTATAAATTCTAAATCTAAACTTGTAACTGTTTCAATCAACGCTGTTGGAACTCGTCCATCTGCTGAAATATCATCGTAACCTAAGGTTTCTAGTCGTGCTTCAAAAACAGGATCAGGAACGGAAGTGTAACGACAAAAGGTATCCGTAAAGCTAGTAGTTGCATCAATAGAAGTCCAATTGGTAGTACTGTAGGCAACATCGTCTACCACAACACAGGATAAATTCGGATTGTTTGTTAAGATAATTGACAACAGATTTGTGTTGTTTCCATTTTGAATATTGAAATCTGAAAGATCATTCCCTTGAAGCGCCACACGCTGCAGCACGGTGGAAGCAGAAAGATCAATAGCGCCTGTTAAACCATTGTTTGGCAAAAAGATTTTTTCAAGAGCTGGTAACTCTGGTAAGGTAATGCTTTGCAATCCTGCATTTGTAATATCAATATCTTTCAGCAACGGACTGTTTGTTAAATCTAAATTGGCAATTGTGGCTCCTGTATCTACAATGAGTATATTTTCTAAAAGCGGATTGTTATTGATGCTTACACTTGTTACAGGAACCTCTACGAGATTAAGTGTTATAAGCGCAGTATTTGCATCTACATTTATAGCTGTAATCGTATTTTGATTTACATTTAAGGTTTCCAATGCCGTAAATGCTTCAATTCCTGTGATGTCAGCAATATTGTTTCCTGAACTTATTGATAATGATGTCAGTCCTTCAATTAACGGCGTCGGAACTTGTCCATCGGCAGTGATATCGTCATAACCTAAACTTTCTAAGTAGGCTTCAAAATTAATATCAGGAATTGCAGTGTAGCGGCAAAAGGTATCGCTAAAGCTAGTAGTCGCATCAATATTTGTCCAGTTTGTAGTGCTGTACACAGCATCGTCTACTAATACACAAGTTAGGTTTGGATTTCCAGTGAGGTTTATAAAATTAAGATTTGTATTATTTCCATTTTGAAGATTCAATTCCTCCAAATTACAATTTGCGAGTGATAGTTCTAATAGGTTTGCGTTTTGACTCAAATCCAACGTGCCACTGGTAATCGTAGTATTATCAATAAACAGATATTGTAAGTTTGTATTGTTAGTTACATCCAACGCGGTAAGTTGCATAGTTCCTACATCCAATCGCTCTAAATTTATCAATGCAGATATGTCTAAAGTAGTAACCGCTGTTTCAGTAATTGACAACTGAGTAAGCAAGGTATTTTGACTTACATCTATACTTGCTAAATTCATATTGTCACCTATAGCAAGCTCTTCAAGATTGGTATTTGTTGAGGTATTTATTACGGTTAAATCATTACTTTCAAAATCTGCATCTTCCAATAACAACAAGTTATCAATGTTTACAGAAGTAAGGTTGTTACTAGAAGCTCTTAGCGTTTCTAGATTGCTATTGCTGGTTACATCTAAACTTTGTAGTGAATTTCCACTACAGTCTAAAAATGTGAGTTGTTCAAAATCTTCAATTCCAGTGAGATCCCCAATACTTTCGTTTCTAATAGTTAATGACGTAACGGTTGAAATTAACTCAGTCGGTACTTGTCCATCCGCTGTAATATCATCATAACCCAAGGCTTCTAAGGCTGCTTCAAAATTGGCATCAGGAATTGCGGTGTAGTCACAGTAGGTGTCACTAAAGCTGGTTTGATTGTCAATAATTGTCCAATTGGCAGTACTGTAGGCAGCATCGTCTACCAGAATACAGGTTAAATTGTTGTTATTGTTAGCTCTAAACGCGGTAATATTGGTGTTGTTTCCATTTTGGACATTTAATGAGGTCATGCCATTGACTCTCACATCAATTACTGTTAATGCAGGATTGTTTGTTAGATCCAAGCTATTTACACTGTTATTGCGGATTTCGATTCGTGTCAGTGCGGTATTCGTGGAAACATCTAACCCATTGATACTGTTATTTGGAGCCTTAAGTTCTTGTAATGCGGTATTGGTGGAAACATCTAATGTGGTTACAGAATTGCTACTGATGTCCATAGTCCTCAATGCGGTCATGCCAGTAAGATCGATACTTTCCAGTAGATTGTTCCATAGTGATAAGGAAGTTATTTGTGTAAGTCCAGTTCCATCAAAGGAAGTAATGGAGTTTTGACTGGCAGATACAAAACCTAAATCCGTATTGTTAGAAAGGTCCAAGCTTGTCAGCGAATTTTGTTCACACCATAAAAAGCTAAGATTTACATTTTGAGAAAGATCAATACTTGTCAATGAATTATTAGTCAAGCGTAAAGAGCCTAATGCTGTAAAATCTTCAATTCCTGTGATATCGGAAATGGATTGCGCTTGTAGATTTAGTGAGGTCACTGTTTCAATCAACGCCGTTGGTACTTGTCCGTCGCCTGAAATATCATCATACCCTAATGCTTCTAAACGCGCTTCGAAATTGGCATCAGGAATCGCAGTATAACGACAGTAGGTATCGCTAAAGCTAGTAGCCGCATCAATAAAAGTCCAGTTGGTTGTGCTGTAGGTTGCATCATCTACTAAAATACAGGTTAGGGTTGGATTATTTGCGGCATTGAAATTTGTGATACTTGTATTTGTACCATTCTGTATGTTCAGAAAGGTTAGTGAAGTGTTATTAACATATACTTCTTGTAAATTCGTATTTGCAGAAAGGTCTAGACTTGTGATTTGATTAAAAGATAGCTCTAAAATTTCTAAAGCAGTATTGTTGGAAACGTCGATACTCGATAGGTTTGAATTACCAAGTCCCAGTTTTTCTAGAAGCACGTTTGCACTTACATCAATAACATTTATTGGATTATCAGTTGCAAATACATCCCTCAGATTTGTATTTGCAGATATATCTAGCGCAGTTAAATTATTATTTCGGCAAGAGAGTGTTTGTAATGCGGTATTTTGACTCAAGTCGATACTACTCACACTATTCAAATCAAAAGTTAGATTTTCTAAAGCAGTAAAATCTTCAATTCCTGATAGGCTTGCTATGTTTTGTCCAAATACACTTAAGTCTGTGAGTACTTCAATCAATTCCGTTGGGACTTGTCCGTCATTCGGAATATCATCATACATACTTAACGCCGTTTCAAAATTGGCATCAGGAATTAATGTATATCTACAGTAATTCGTGCTGGTAAATTCAGTTTGTGGATCAATCGTGGTCCAATTGGCAGTACTGTAGGCAGCATCGTCTACAAAAACACAGGTCAATCCGCTATTTCCTGTTAAATCTACGCTTGTGATGTTGATATTATTACCATTGCGCAGATTTACTGTTGTTAAACTGTTATTGCTTAATTGAATGGTTTCTAGCGCTGTATTTACAGTGAGATCAATAGTTGTCAACTGATTGCTTTGTGCGTCAAAGTCAATCAAAGCCGTATTTGAGCTAATATCAATAGCAGTAAATTGATTGTTCGCAATATTCAAATCTTCCAGATTTATCAGTGAACTTAATGCAATACTATCCAATGAATTTCCACTGACATCCAAGGTTGTTAAGTTGACCAGCGAAGCAATATCCACATCTGTAAATATATTATTTGCCACACGAAGAATTTCTAAATTTGTGTTGCCCGCAAGTACTAACATGGACAGATTGTTATCGTTCAGCGATACTTCTCGTAAGGTGATCACACTTGGAATATCTACTTGCGATAGATTGTTATTGTCCGCAAACACACGTTCCAACGTTGTATTGTTGGTTAATTGTAATATATTCAATTGATTGTTATTGGCATTCAACTCGATCAACTGAGTCAAATTATTCAAATTGATCGTGCTCAAGTTATTTCCTGAGACATTTAAGGTTTGCAAACCTCCGAAATCTTCAATTCCTGTCAAATCTGAAATGGATTGATTGGATACATCTAAGTTTTGAACAGTTGTAATGAATAACGTTGGAACCCTGCCATCGTTAGGATTGTCGTCATATCCTAAATTGAAAAGCGCGTTTTCAAAATTACTATCCGGGATGCTGGTGAATAATGCTGAACATTCCGTGTCATTGTCTGTTGCTGTATTTCCGTAACCAACCCAGAGATTACAGAGAAATATGAATACTATTAATTTTTTAAATAAGGGCATAGTTGTTAGTTTAATAAGTTTTCAGGTAATTGTTCTATAATTTGGTAGGTACTAAATCCAAGGAAGTTTCCTGGATGCGCCAATATATTTTGCAGAATGAAAGGTGTATCTGGATTGGTTCCAGAATACTGAATCATTCCGTCCATATTGACATCATTCGTTGTATATCCTGTGGAGCTGTACGTTGGGAAATTTAAGAAGTTTCCAGGATCGTTCAATACTTCCGATAAAATAGCTGGCGTATCTGGACTCGTTCCAGAATATTGTACAACGGTATCACTGTTTGCATTTCCACACCACAATCCTAAAACACCACTTGGCATTCCAGAAGAAGTGCGTGAATTTGAACCGTACACACCTGTTCCGCTTGCTGTAAAGTCAATTGTGTTTTGTAAACTAAATAAAATAGAACTATTGGTGATAACTCCTAAGTGACTTCTGTGTTTTACGGCTACATGATAATCTTCAAATTCAGTTTCAAAAGTTAGTGGTGAAACTCCGTCCACATCTACGATATCTCCGTCGCGTTGTAGTAGGGCAGAGCGCGAATAGTTAATTATTCTATTGTTGATACCATCGCGTAATTCTACCCAAATCCAATCGACAATGGCATCGTCGCCTGTTACATCAAATACGCTTGATGCACAGGTTAGCATATCTGCATACGGACTTCTGGTTGGAATGAATCCGCCTGCGCGTAAATCGTCACGCATCAAGTTTTCTTCGCCTGTATTTGGATTGAGTGCCGCTCCTTGCAAGTATACTTTGATGTTGAGATCAAATATATTTTCACAAGATACTTCGTTGAAGAAGATCGTATTCGGTATAAACGTCCAATTGGCCTCACTATACGCAGCATCATCTACCAATACACAGGTTAGGTTTGGTGTTTCGGCAATAGAGAATTGAATCATATTGGTATTGTTTCCATTTTGGAGATTCAACGATGTTAAATTTGACGAAGTTCCTAGTAAGAAAAATTGTAATGCTGTATTTTGAGTCAGATTTAACGAAGTAATCGTAGTATCACTGAATGCAAAATAATTTAATAATAGATTGTTGCTCAAATCTAAACTGGTCATACTACTTTCCGAAATATTTAAAAATTCTAAAGCTGTATTTGCACTAATATTTAAACTTGTGACTCCACTATTGCTTAAAGTTAATCGAGTTAATACGGTATTTTGTGTAAAATCAACATCAGTAAGGTTTGCACCTATAATTGTTAAATTATTTATTGCAGTAAAGTCTTCAATTCCTGTCAAATCAGCAATTGGTTCATTGGTTATGGTGAGTCCCGTAATTGTCTCCACCAATGCTGTTGGTACTTGTCCATCGCCTGAAATATCATCTCGACCAATATCTCCTAGATACGCTTCAAATGTGCTATCTGGGATTTGTGTGTAACGGCAATATGTTTCACTAAAACTTGTGGTAGCATCAATGTTTGTCCAATTGGTCGTGCTGTAGGCAGCATCATCTACCAAAATACACGTTAAGTTCGGATTGTCAGTCGCAAAGAACGAAGTGATGTTGGTATTGTTACCGTTTTGAAGGTTTAATGACGATAAGTTGTTTTGAAAAACTGTTACAAATTTTAAAGAGATATTCGACGATAAATCAAGTGTTTCTAAAGGAGTTTGATACAATTCTATATTATCTAATAATACAGCTCCTGTCAAATCAACACTCGTTAAGTTTGGCATTTCAAAAGCAACCAAGCTTGTCATGGAATTATTGGTAGTTAAGTCTAACGACGCAATATTCGTTCTATACACCAACAGTTGCACTAATGAGGTTGCACCAGAGAGATTGATCGTTGCAATATCACTTTCTTGCACATTTACTTCTTCTAATACTGGCGTGTTAGACGCATCTAATGAAGAGGTAATGGCATTTGGTGCTTCTAATACGATTAGGTTTTGCATGCCACTGATGTCAAGGTCTGTAATACTATTGTTTTCAATGTTTAATACTTGTAATGCGGTAAAATCTTGGATTCCTGTTAAATCCGTAATTGATCGATTTGGTATAATTAATACGTTCTCTACTTCAATGAGTGCTGTTGGTACTTGTCCGTCGCCAGAAATATCATCTAATCCTAAGTCTTCTAATGCCGCTTCAAAGTTAGCATCTGGAATTTGTGTGTAACGGCAATCTGTAGTTGAGAAGACTGTTTGTACGTCAATATTGGTCCAATTGGCATCACTATACGCGACATCATCCACTGTAATACAGCTTAGGTTTGGATTGTTGAGTGCGTTAAACGAAATTACATTGGTGTTGTTTCCATTCTGTACATTGAGCGTCATTAAATCATTTCCGCCAACTTCAATAGTCGTTAATACTATATTGTTTGACAGATCTAAACTGGTAATTTGATTGTTTTCACAAGTCACTCGCACCAAACTTGGGTTTGCAGAAACGTCTAAAGCTGTTAGCGCATTATCGTTGATACGTAAAGATTGCAAGTTTACATTTGCACTTAAATCAATAGCACTAAGTGTGTTATTATTTGCGTTTAAGAATGTGAGTGCTGTATTATTACTCAAATCTAGTGCCGTTAAATTATTGTCTGCCACTAATAAAATCTGAAGATTGGTATTTTGACTTACATCCAAACTTGTCAAATTGTTATCAAATGGATAGAAGAATTCCAATGCTGTAAAATCTTCAATTCCCTTCATGTTACTGATATTGTTTGAAGCTACATTTAAATCTGTCACCGCTTCAATCAATTCCGTTGGTACTTGTCCATCGCCTGGAATGTCATCATAACCTAACGCATCTAAAGCAGCTTCAAAATTGGTATCTGGAATTTGTGTGTAACGACAGTAATCGGTAGAGGTAAAGCTTGCAGTTGTATCAATATTGTCCCAATTGGCAGTACTGTACGCGGCATCATCTACCAAAATACAGGTTAAATTTGGGTTGAAAACTGCATCAAAAGAGGTGAAATTAGTATTATTTCCATTTCGAACGTTGAGTGCTGTTAAATTATTAAAACTGCAATCTAAAATTGTTAAAGATGTCAATTGACTTACATCTAACTCCGTAATGCTTGTGCTGTACACCGTTAATCGTGTCAAATTTGGAGTATCTGAAAAGTCTAACGAATTGAATAAATTCGCTCCCGCATTCAACACTTCTAATTGCGTCAATCCTGTAAGATCAAGCGCACCAAGTCCATTAGATTCACAGTCTAATACTCTTAAATTGGTGTTTGCTGATAGATCGATTGTATTGATACTATTACCAGAAATATCTAAGTCTTCCAATGCTGTAAAATCTTCAATTCCAGTAAGATCATTGATCGGTGAGAAAAGATAAGATGCATCTAACGAAGTTACGACTTCAATCAATGCGGTTGGCACTTGTCCATCACCTGAAATATCATCCAAGCCTAAACCTTCTAATCGCATTTCAAAAGTACTGTCTGGAATGGCGGTGTAGCGACAAAACCCTGCAGTTGTAAAGTTGACTGTAGCATCCACATTAGTCCAATTGGTGGTACTGTAGGCTACATCGTCTACTGAAATACAGGTCAAATTCGGACTGTTGAGTGTATTGAATTGTATGATGTCGGTGTTGGTTCCGTTTCTGATATCAATCGCTTCTAATGCGGAATCTTGAGCGAAAAATATTTGTAAGTTATTATTTGAAGACAAGTCTAGGTTCGTCACGTTTGTTCCTGAAATGTCTAGGTCTTGCAAGTTGTTGGCACCACTGATGTCCAATGCTGAGATTGCAGTATCTTTTAGGTTTGTAAAGTTTAGATCACTATTATTGTTAGCAAACGTGACCGTCGTAAGATTGGTACAACCTTCAGCATTTAAAAACGCTATTGCTGGATTGTTGCCAAAGTCTAACGTAGTCAGACTCGTCATTTGATCTACGATGAGTATTTCTAAAGGAATGTTGGCACTGGTATCAAGTGTCGTAAAGTTGTTCCCCGTAGCAATCAAATTTGATAATAATGTATTGTTAGAAATATCTAAACTGGTAATATTATTTTGTGCAATGTTTAAGGTGAGTAACGCTGTAAAGTCTTCAATCCCTGTAAGATCCAAAATGTTATTATTGCTTACGTCAAGCGCTGTCAAATTTTCAATCAACTCCGTTGGTACTTGTCCATCTGCTGCAATATCATCCAGACCTAAAGCGTTTAATTCGGCTTCAAAGTTTACATCTGGAATTTGTGTATAGCGACAATAGTCTGTAGATGTAAAATTCGTTGTAGCATCAATATTGGTCCAATTGGCGGTGCTGTATGCAGCATCATCTACTAAAATACACGTCAAATTTTGATTATTGGTGGTATCAAAGAACGTAATATTGGTATTGTTTCCGTTTCTAACGTTGAGTGTTCTTAGATTGCTAACGCTGCAGTTTAGATAGGTTAATGCTGTTAATTGACTTAGATCTAAGTCCCTAATTCTTGTATCATTTACGATTAATCTTGTAAGATTTAGATTGTCTGAAAGATCTAACGATTCTAAGAGATTAACTCCAGCATCTAAGACTTCTAACTGTGTCAATCCTGTAAGATCAAGTGCGCTAAGTCCATTAGCCACACAGCTCAATACTCTTAAATTAGTATTTGCGGAGAGGTCAACTGTGTTCACGATTTGTCCATCAAAGTCTAACTCTTCTAATGCTGCAAATGCTTCAATCCCTGTAAGATCAGTAAGTACTGAACCAGAAAAAGACACATCTAACGTAGTCACCACTTCAATCAATTCAGTTGGTACTTGTCCATCGCTGGCAATATCATCCAAACCTAAATTTCCTAGCATGGTTTCAAAAGCGCTGTCAGGAATTGCGGTGTAGTCACAATAATCTGTTGACGTAAAGCTTGCCGTTGCATCAATATCAGTCCAATTAGTAGTGCTATACGCAGCATCGTCTACCAAAATACAGGTTAGGTTTGGATTGTTGGTCGCATCAAAATCTAGGAAGTTGGTATTGTTTCCATTTCGCACATTTAAGAAGTTGAGGTCGTTATTTTCAACATAAACTCTATTTAATGCAGTGTTTGGAGAAAAGTCTAAAGATGCGAATTGATTGTCAGCAAGGTTAACTCGTATTAAGTTGGAAAGATGCGAAGTCTCTATCGTTGTCAATGCACATTCGCTCGCATTCAATTCATCAAGCATCGGCAATACACCAAGTGTTAACGAACTTAAATTTGGGTTTTCATCAATCAAAAGAACTGTCAAATTTGGTAAATCAGGAATCACTACAGTTGTTAAATTGTTGTCTCGAAGACTAATGCTCTCCAACAGGAGATTGTTAGAAAAGTCAATAGCAGTTAGTGCGCAATTTGCCATGAAAATCGTCTCTAATAGTGTATTGTTTGAGAGATCAATGGTAGAAATGTCATTACTACCTAACGAAAGATCTTTTAAATTCACATTATTAGAAACATCAATCGAAGTGAGTCCACAATTCCCCAAGGAAATCCTTTCTAATAGTGTATTTGTGCTGATATCGATAGCTCCTATTGGATTGCTGTCAGCATTAAGATTAGTTAGATTGACATTGTTTGTAATATCTAGACTTGTTAAATCATTAAAATTGATTGAGATTTCCTCTAAAGCAATATTGTCAGACAAGTCTAGAGAGATAAGATTGTTTAAATCTGCATTAAAGATTTTTAAGTTCAAACAATTTGAAGTGTTTATTGTTTCCAAATCACCTCGGAAGGCTCTAAATTCTTCTAAAAGTATATTAGAACTCAAATCTAAGTTTACAATTTGATTACTGCCAGCATTTAAAAACGTCAATGCTGCAAAGTCTTCAATTCCAGTTAAGTCTGCAATGTCTTCTCCAGCCACATTTAACGAAGTAACAACTTCAATGAACGCCGTTGGTACTTGTCCGTCACCCGTAATGTCATCATAACCTGCATCATCTAAAGCAGCTTCAAAGTTCGCATCAGGAATTTGTGTGTAACGGCAGAAAGTATCACTGAAAATTGTAGTCGGGTCTATGTTTGTCCAGTTGTTTGTGCTGTACGTAACATCGTCAACTGAAATACAGGATAAATTTGGCATTGCAGTCGCGTTGAATGTAGTAATTGCTGTATTATTTCCATTTCTTACATCTAAAGCAATCAATCCTGAATTGGAAACATCTAGGATTTGCAGGTTTGTATTTGTTGTCAAATCTAAGCGGCTAACAAACAAAGGAGTGTTGTAGGCTTGTAATTCTATTAATGCTGTTAATCCAGAAGTGTCTAACGAAGTGATGTCTGTGTCATGAATTGACAGTACTTCTATCGTACTCACACCTCCAAAGTTTACGTCAGTCAATGGCGTATTGTCAACTTCCAAGCGTTTCAATACCATGTTTGTATTGACGTCCAATGAAGTAATTTGTGTGCCTGATACATCTATTTCTTCCAGCGCTGTAGCATCCGTCAGATCAATGGAAGATACATTGGAATTTGTAGCTGTAATCGTTGTTAATGCAGGTGTGCTAGATACATCTAAAGATGTGAGTGCTGTTGTAGAAGTAGCATCCAACGTCTGTAAATTGAGCATGCCGCTCACATCTAAGCTCGTTATACCAGTGTAAGATACATTTAAAGATTCTAAAGCAGCAAAATCTTGAATTCCTGTAATGTCATTGATATTGAAAAATGATATATTCAAAGAAGTCACCACTTCAATCAACTCTGTTGGCACTTGTCCATCGTTCGGAATATCATCATAATTAAAGATTCCTAATAAGAATTCAAAATTTGCACCAGGAATGGCTGTATAGCGACAGTAATCGGTAGACGTAAAACTTGCCGTTGCGTCAATATTGGTCCAATTGGTGGTACTGTAGTCCGCATCATCCACTAAAATACAGGTCAAACTAGGGTTTGTCGTTGCATTGAATGACGTGATGTTTGTATTGTTTCCATTTCGGATATTTAAACTTGTCAAACTTGCGTTAGAAACATCTACAATTTCCAGTGCAGGATTGTTTGTGAAATCCAATTCCGAAATGGTACTGTTGTATCCTCTAAATTCTCTTAATGCACTAAGATTGCTAACATCTACCGTTAGTAATAATGTTTGATAGGCATTAATAACTTCCAGTGCCGTATTCGTACTTACATCGAGACTGCCTAGACTTGTGGTGTGCACATTTAACTCCTCCAAACTGGTTGCTCCAGTAATATCAATTTGTGTGATTGCTGTATCCACCAATGTTAAGGATTGTAATGCTGTACAGTTAGAAGCATCAAACGCACCTAAGAAAGATGGTGCTGGATTCGCAATAAAGGTTTCCAAATTCGTCATGTCACTAATATCTAGGGTTAACAACGCTGTTGCAGAAACATTCAAAGTTTCTAGAGCAATAAAGTCTTTGATTCCTGTTAAATCGGCAATAGTCAATCCAGTTACATCTAAAGAAGTGACTCCTTCAATTAATACGGTTGGCACTTGTCCATCGCCCGAAACATCGTCCAAACCTAAGTTTTCTAACTCCGTTTCAAAATTGGCATCCGGAATGGTCGTGTAGTTGCAATAGTCCATCGTACTAAAGCTAGTTTGTGCATCTACGACAAATGCAATTAGAAAAAAACCGTTCGTATTATCAACAGAAATACAAAGCAAGTTTGGATTTCCAGTGGCATTAAACGAACTGATTCCTAAATTATTCCCGTTTCGGACATCTAACGTAGACAAATTATTGTTGCTTACATCTACTTGTCCTAATACTGGAAAAGCACTTAAATCCAAACTTTCAAGCGAATTATTTTGTACGCTGAATGTTTGTAGTAACGTCAAACTTCCCAAGGTGATGTCTGTTAATCCGTTGTCTGACAGTATTAAATTCTCCAAATTGGTATTGGCACTTACATCGATACTTGTCAAATTTGTATTGCCAATGATGCTCAATTCACGTAAAAGTGTATTCGCGCTTACATCAATATTGTTAAAAACAGCATTGCTTAGGTTTAAAATTTCAAGATTTGTATTTGCGGTTATATCAATGCTTGCAAGGATATTTCCTTCTAAATTGAGTTGCGTAAGATTCGTATTGTCACTAAAATCACCTGTAGTAATACTATTGTTATTCGCAATCAAGGTTTCCAGTGCTGCGAAATCCTCAATTCCTGTAAGATCGCTGATATTTTCAGAAGCGATATTTAACGAAGTTACACCAAAAATTAAGGCTGTTGGTACTTGGCCATCACCAGAAATGTCATCGTAGCCCAATCCCTGTAATGCAGCTTCAAAGTTGCTGTCAGGAACAGCTGTGTACGTACAATACGTATCACTAAAGCGCATTTGTGCATCTACATTGGTCCAATTGGTAGCACTGTAGGCAGCATCATCTACCAAAACACAAAATAGATTTGGATTGTTCTGCAAGAATACATCATTGGTATCCAGATTTGTATTGTTTCCATTACGCATATTTAAGGAGGAAATAGGCGTATTTTGTATGCTTACATCACGAAGTAAGGAATTATTCCAGAGTGCCAATGAACCAATAGACGTATTGTCTAATTCGATTTGGCTTAGGCGAACGAGCAAACGCACATCTAAACTCGTCAATCCTGATTGATTTGCTTCAAGTCTTGATAGAAAGAAGTTGTTTCCAAAAGTAATGCCTGGTAAATTGGTACAGTTGTTTACTTCCAATGTTCTTAATTCTGTATTGTTGGAAACATCTACACTAGCGAGATTAGCATTTCTTGAAAGCACCAATTGTTCTAAATTTATATTGGTGCTTATATCAATAGCTGTCAAATTGTTATCTTCAACATCGAGGTCTGTTAATGCTGTTAAACCTGTTAGATTGATATCACTGAGTGCGTTTTCTTTTAAATTTACATTTATCAATAGTGTATTTGCACTTAAATCTACTATTGTTAAATCGTTATCTTCAGCGTTTAAGTTTCGTAAGCTGGTAAAAGCTTCAATTCCTGTTAAATCTGCAACATTGGCACCATCTAAGTTTATTGAGGTTTCAGTAGCAATCAATGCTGTTGGTGCTTGTCCATCGTTTGCTACATCGTCCAAACCTCTAGCAACAAGATATGCTTCAAAAATAGCATCCGGAATTGCCGTATATTCACAATAGTCACCATCTCTAAACACCATTTGCGGGTCAATATTGGTAAAGTTGGCTGTGGCGTAGGCAACATCGTCCACAAATACACAATCCAAGTTGCTGTTTCCTGTAATGGAGAAACTTACAATATTGGTATTGTTTCCATTTTTAAAGGTGGCATCAGTTAAGCTGTTATTATTTAAATTAATGTTCAGCAATGCGGTATTTGAAGTTACATCAACGCTTGCGAGTTGATTGTCGTTTGCATATAATTCTTCTAAAGCGGTATTGTTGGACAGATTGATGCTTGAAATCGAGTTTTCACTGATGTCCAATGTTTTCAAATTGGCAAGCATCGTTATCACAAGACTCGTAAGTGAATTGTCCCCAACTTCTACAGTTTCTAATAATAAATTATTTGTAAAATCAAGACTTCCAATAGTGTTAGATTGTAGGTTAAGTTTGGTAAGTTGTGCTAAATTATCCGTGTTTACACTTGTTAGATTGTTATCAGAAGCGATGAGGATTTCTAAGTTTGTAAAATCTTCAATTCCTGTCAAGTCAGCAATGGCTTTGTTAGATACATTTAGTGAGTCAACTACTGCAATGAGTTGCGTTGGCACTTGTCCATCGGCAGCAATATCATCATAACCTAACGAATCTAATTCCGCTTCAAAATTGGCATCTGGAATGGATGTATAGTCGCAAAATGCAGTTGTGGTAAAAGAAGTAGCCGCATCGATATCGGTCCAATTGGTAGTACTATACGCCACATCATCCACTTTAATACACGTTAGGTTTGGATTATTCGTGGCATTAAATGTAGAAATTGCTGTGTTATTACCATTTTGAATGTCTACACCTACTAAGTCGTTATTCGCAAGAAACACAAGCGTTAATGCTGGAAATCCTGAAAGGTCTAAGAATGTAAAGTTGTTATTAGACAGCACTAGTGTTTGTAAATTGCTATTGTTTCCAAAAATGACATCAGAGATTCCCATATTTCCTAAATCTAGTTCTAATAACGAAGTATTGGCGCTGATATCCACAGAAGACAATGTTTGCGTATCTTCCAAAGAGAGTTCTTCCAAAGCAGTATTATTACTGAGATCCAAACTTGTAAGACTAGCGTTTTCTAAGGAAAGTGATTCCAAAGTTGTATTGTTGCTCAAATCAATACTAGTAAATGAATTGCTGCCTGCGTTCAAGGTTGTCAAAGAAATAAACCCTTCAATTCCTGTAAGATCAGCAATATTTTGATTGCTTACATTCAGTGAAGTTACAGGTTCAATGAGTAAGGTTGGTACTTGTCCGTCGCCCGAAATATCATCATAACCCAAGGCTTCTAGCGAAGCTTCAAAATTGGCATCTGGAATTTGCGTGTAGCAATCAGCTTCTGTAAAACCTGTTTGTGCGTCAATAACAGTCCAGTTGGCAGTACTGTACGCCACATCATCTACTTCCACACAAGTTAGGTTTGGATTGTTGGTGGTTTGGAAAATAGTAATCCTTGTATTGTTTCCATTTCGGATATCCAAACGCGATAAATCATTATTACCCAATCCAACAACTTGTAATCGAACATTGGTACTCAAATCCATCTCCGTAAGGTTATTGTTAGCGGCAAACAAATTATCCAAAATGGTCAATCCCGTCAGGTTTAAGCTAGTCATGCCATTGCCTTCTACGAGTAAACGCTGAATTCTGGTATTAGCAGATAAGTCAAAAACCGTGATATTATTATTTCGTAAAAACAGCCTTCTTAATACTGTATTTTGACTAAAATCGGGATTTGTCAAATTGTTATTATCTGCACGGAGTTCGTCAAGTCTGGTAAACGCTTCAATTCCTGTAAGGTCTGAAATATTTTGTGCGTCCACATTCAAACTTGTCACATTTCGAATAAGACTTGTAGGTACTTGTCCATCACCTGAAATATCATCGTATCCCAAGGCTTCTAATCGCGCTTCAAAGTTAGGATCTGGAATTTGTGTATAGTTGTCTACAATAACCAAGGCTTCGCTTGAAGTAACAGTATCATTGCTAGCGTCTGTTAAGATTGCTCTAAACAAAATTCCTGTAGTAAGTTCTGAATCAGGTGTAAAGCTCAGTGTTGTGGTGGAACTTCCTGAGAAGGTAGCATTGTCACTAATGGTGCTCCATGAACTTCCATTGTCTAACGAAAACTCCCATTGAATCGTTGTATAATCAACAGCTTCAACAGTGATATCAATACTTTCGCCTACATAAATAGTGCCTCCTTCTGGTTGCGAAGTAATGGTCGGCGGTAACAATTCGGTAATTGAAATTGTGCTATCCGCCGAACTCGTTGCATACGTTTCAGCGTACACACTGAACGTAATACATAAAAATACGGTTAATAGTAATTTTCTTTTCATATTGAGATGATAGTTAGTTTATTTTAGTAATTATGGTTATGGTATGGGTGAACCGCTAGTGCTTAATGGTTCAGGTTTTTAATTTTTTCCTTTATTTTTTTTAATTCTTTTAGATGTCTTTTTGAAAATTCTTCCTGAGATTTCCATGAAGAGAAATAGAATTTTTTAGTTTCTCCTACCGATTTTTTACGACTCAGCCTGCGTATCCTTTTTATAATTTTTTTCATGGGGCGAAACATTTGAATTCCTGTTTTTTAAAGTTGAAATCAAATGTGCAAGAAAATATGTGAAAGACCATAAAATTGTCGGGGGCAAATGCGGGTGCAACTTTTTAAATATCTGATTTATAAGTTTTTAAGATAAATGTCAAGATTGTCTCTAGTAGAAAGTTCAAGCTTCTTTTTCAATCGAGCACGGGACGATTTTACCGCTTCCATACTCGTGTTTCGTAAACTTGCTACTTCTCTTCGGCTTAAGCCAATGCGGAATAGCGAACAAATTTCAACATCGGTTTTTGTCAGCTTCGGATGTTTGGCTTTTAGATTTTTGATGAACTCATAATTGACCTTTTCAATGTTTTGTTTGATGAGCATTAATTTGGCATCATCCGCTTTGCTTGCTTTTAAATCGGCAATGATACTTTTCAGTGACATGCTACCTTCTTCAGTAGAAAGTTTTTGCAAATCTTCCGCAATGCGCTCTTTTGATTTGATATGATGAATCGTCTCTGTCAACAGTTCATTAATTTCCTCCGTTTTGGAAGCAATTTTATTGTTCAGTAAGATATTTTTATAGGCTTGTTCTTTTAACTTTTGTCTGTTTCGGAAGTAAATAAATAAGGCAATTGCCACAAAAATGATGATGAGAATAATGATGAGTGAATTTCGTCTGCTATCTGCAAGTTCTTGTTCGCTTTCCAAACGTTTGATTTCGGCTTCTTTTTCAGAAAGTTCACGCAAACGCTTTTCATTCTCAAACTCCGCTTGATGGTACAAGAAAGCATTTGTTTTTTGAGCTTTGTAGACAGAATCTTTCACTTTTGCATTCAATGCATACAAACGCGCTACTTCTTCGTATTGTCCACGTTTGCTCAGAATTACTGCTAATTTTTCGCGTGCTTCTGTTTGTGCATTCACTCTTCTTGTGTCTTGTATATTGGCTAAAGTTGTCAATGTTTTGACTAATGCTTTCTCATCTCCAATGAGTTCATAATAGGCTGCTTTTGCACTTAATACATCTGTTTTTAAATACGGAGAAACATTCTCTTTTGTCTTTGCTTCTAATTGTGTCATGTATTGTGTCGCAGCAGGAATGTCTCCTTTTTCAGCCGCTAACACCAATTGATAATTTAGTACGAAAAGTGCATTGTAAGTTTTGTAATAAGGTACTTTTAAGCTATCTCCATTCTTGGTCATTTCTGATAAAATAGCTTCCATTTTATCATAGTCTTTCAATTTAGAATAGCTAGCTACATTCTGACCTAACAATTGTCCTAGCGACACATAATCCTTATTTTTCCTTGCTTTTTCAATCAAACGTGCGCGTTCTTGAATGCTCTTTTCAATAAAACCATTATTGCTATACAGCGAAGTCAATTCTGCTCCCACTAACAAAGCATATTGCTGATCGTCCAACGTTTCATACAATTGCTCTGCGTTTTTATAATTTTCAATTGCCTCTAAAAAATCATTTTTGTCCACCATCGCTTGTCCCCCAAAAAACAAAGCATCTGCTGCAAAAAGAGAATCGCCACTTTGCAGAAAAAGTTCCGCTGAACGCTTGTAATCTGCAACAGCCGCATTGAGTTGATCTTTGTCATAATACGTAGCGGCTCGCTTTAGTAGCAAATGTCCTTCAGAACTCTCTTTTGTAAATTTTTCTTTAAAATTTAGCAATGAATCACAGAGTTGTTGTGCTGTGTCTGTTTGCCCATTTTCAATGTACCATTGAATCAAGAAGCGCGATTTTGACGCCATCAAATCAAATTTATTCAATTCTTGCGCTAGTTGCAGATAGTCTTGAAGGTACTTTTCTTGTGTCGCTTTATTATTGCGAATTAACTCATTGGTCAAATTGCTAAGCACGGTAAGTCGTTCCGTTTTTTCAGTAGTTTTTGCCAATACTGAGGTCAGCGAATCGATCTTGCTTTGCGCTAATAAAAAACTGCTAGAAATTAAAAAAGTGATGATAAATAAGCTGTATTTGTACATGATGGTTCGTTTTATGAATTTGACTCTTTTTGCATTCTTTTTATTTCTTCCTCTAGTTCAATTAGCAGTTCCAATTGTGCTTCCATTTCACGTTTTTGGAGTTCCATTTCGGCAATGGTTTCTGCTTTTGATTTTTCAGGCTGAAATAATTTTTTGAAAAATTGAAACATGGTAGTTTGCTATTACATTTGATTGATTCTACTTTCAAAAACTGTTTTTCTGAAAGTCAAGTAAATGTAGAATGGAATGCTGTTTTTTGAAAAAACTGAGGGGTGACACGAGGGGTGACAATTGTTTAAGTAATTGATAATCAATAATTTGATTTGAATTTCAGAAAATTAAGAAAAGTATTACATGAAGCTAAAAAGCACGTAGAAATACCTGTTTTTAGATGGATTTCACGTAGGCTTCTAAATCGGTTTCAGGAGAAAGATTCATCCGTTTGCGCAATCTATTGCGTGATTTTTTGACAGCTTCTACGGATGTAAAACGAAGTTTGGCAATTTCTTGTCGCCCAAAAGAAAGGCGTAAATACGAACAAATTTCCAAATCAATTTTGGTCAGATTTGGATGCTTGGCTTTTATTTTTTTGAAGAAATCATAATTTAATTCTTCCAAATGACTTTTAATAAGAGTGAGACGAGAATCCTCAAAACTACTTGATTTTAAATCCGAAATAATATTTTGAATATTTATCGTTTCATCATTTGTAGCCAACTTTTTTAAATCGTCTACTAACTTTTCTTTAGTTTTTATGTGTTGTAACGATTCTGTCATCAGTTCGGTAATTTCTTCTTTACGACTATCAATTTCATGACTTAAAGAATCAATTTCTGAGTGGAGTTGTGTGACACGTTGTTGACTTTCTTCTTCTGTTCGATATAGTTTTTTATTCAGTTCAGCTTGCAATAAACGAGAAGTTTTCCAACGTCTTCTAAAATATTGAATCCCAAAAAAGCCAGCAATCAATGCCAAAATGGCCACGCTTAAATACCAACGTTTACGAAAGCTTTCTTTTTCATTTTCAACTACCAAAAATTCTTTTTGTTTGGCAAAATTTAAACTATCTAGCAAACGCTCGCGCTCAAATTCATAATTTAATTCCAGTTGACTGATATTTTTTACTTTTTCAAGACTGATAAGTTTTTTATCTGCTTTATCCGCATAAATAAAATCGCGCATTGCACTTTCAAAATCGTTCATTTCACGATAAATACGACTTCTTCTTTTGTAGGCTTTTACAAGTCGTTTATCCAAATTTTCAGCTTTCGCAATATCAATGGTACGATTGATATGATGCAAAGCGCTATCAAATTTTTTAGTGCGATATGAAACACCTGCTAAATAAAAATGTGCAACTGCCTTCCCTCTAATATCTTCTACTTTATACACATAGTCAAGGTATTCACGATACAGTTTTAAAGCTTGTTGGTATTTTTTTTGCATTAATAAAGCATTTCCTTTATTTGCTCTTGTGTAGAACATTCCATCTGTATACGCTGAAATTTCATACTGTTTTTCAGCCAATTCATAATAGTATATAGCAGAATCATACTTTTTATTTTTGCTATGTATCACTGCCAACGAGTTATAACTCTTTCCAATGCTTTTAAATCGTTTTAATTTTGAATTAATGGCGATAGATTTTTGAAGACTTTTAATGGCTTCATTCACACTTAATAAACGACCTTGTACGATACCAATGTTATGCAAACTCGATGCGATGTCGGCAGAATCTTTGTAGGCTTCAAATACAGGCAAGGCTTCATAGTATCTTTCAAGCGCTTTTTCATAATTTCCACGTCTTCGTTGTACGACACCTAACTGTTTAGAAATTTCGGCTTTATGTAATTTACTATCGTACACATTGTTGGAAAATTGAATAATCTTTAACGCTTTATTCAGGTACAATTCCGTATTACTCAAATCACGTCGCAATTGATAATCGCCTATTTCTATATATGCTGCTACTTTCAAGGAATCGTTTGGCGCTGCTGCAAGGATTTTTTCCAAAGCTACCATCGTGGAATCTTTTTCTTGTGAAAATAGCACAGAAATTCCTAAGAAAAGAAATATGTAGACGAGTGTAGCTTTTGACATGCAGACAAAAATAATGTTTTTTTGTTGTGTTGATTTGTTGATTTGTTGATTTGTGGATTTGATACTACTTGAAACGTCTTTGCGAGAATTTAGAAGAAATTTGTGGCAATCTGTGGCTTTAAATAACAATGATGTTCTACGATAAACAGATCACCGCGTCACTGCGTTCCTCGTGAAGACGGTTTTTTTAATGTATCAATTTGTTAATTTGAAAATGTACCAATGCCTTTGAAACGTCATTGCGAATTTTGCAGAAATTCGTGGCAATCTGTTTGTTTCAAAGATGACTTTCACTATGATTTGATGAGATCACCGCGTCACTGCGTTTCTCGTGAAGACGGTTTTTTAATGTATCAATTTGTTAATTTGAAAATGTACCAATGCCTTTGAAACGTCTTTGCGAGAATTTTTTAGGAATTCGTGGCAATCTGTGGCTTCAAATAACAATGATGTTCTACGATAAACAGATCACCGCGTCACTTGCGTTCCTTGTGAAGACGTTTTTTTTAATGTATCAATTTGTTAATTTGAAAATGTACCAATGCCTATTGAAACGTCTTTGCGAGAATTTTTTAGAAATTTGTGGCAATCTGTTTGTTTCAAAGATGACTTTTACTATGATTTGATGGGATCACCGCGTCACTGTGTTCCTTGTGATGACGGTTTTTTTAATGTATCAATTTGTTAATTTGAAAATGTACCAATGCCTATTGAAACGTCTTTGCGAGAATTTTTTAGAAATTCGTGGCAATCTGTGGCTTCAAATAACAATGATGTTCAACGATAAACAGATCACCGCGTCACTCCATTCCTTGTGATGACGATTTTTTTAATGTATCAATTTGTTAATTTGAAAATGTACCAATGCCTATTGAAACGTCTTTGCGAGAATTTTGTAGAAATTCGTGGCAATCTGTGGTTTCAAATAACAATGATTTTCTACGATAAACAAATCACTGCGTCACTGCGTTCCTCGGGAAGACGAATCGTAAAAAACATAATTCTAATCGAAAATCATACATCAAAATCCTTTAGATTGATTTAATATACGTATCCAAATCTTCCTCAGGTGCTAGATTCATCTTTTTTCGAATACGATTTCTGGATTTTTTTACGGCATCTACGGAAGTAAAACGAAGTTTGGCAATTTCTTTTCGCCCTAGCGATAAGCGCAAATACGAACAGATTTCAATATCAGTTGGCGTTAAACTTGGATGCAATTCTTTAATACGTTGCGCAAATTCTTGATTCAGCGTTTCAATATCATTCTTGATTCGATTTAACTGTGAATCTTCTAACAATTCAGATTTTAAACTTGCAATCATATTCTGAATGCTGACAGAATCATCATTGGAAGCGACTTTTTTCAAGTTTTCAACTAGTTTTTCTTTGGATTTTAATTGCTGAAATGTTTCGGAGCGTAAGGCCGTAATTTCTTGTTCTTTTCGCTGAATACGCATTGCCATCGTAGAAATATCAGAAGCCAATTGCAACAACTCTTTTTCAGTCTTTTTTTGAATCTTGCTATTTAAGATTACTTGCGAGATCACATATAATAACAAGCCATAATTGACAATATATACGGTTTGAATGATGAGCATGGCATTCAATAAATCATTCGCAAAGAAGAGCAGAGTGATAGAGGTACTAATCAGAATTCCTCTAGCAAAAGGTTTGTTATCACGCGCGGCACTTAGGGTTTGATGAAAACCTACTATAATTATAAAGAGTCCACACACTTGAAAAATAGGCGCACTAAAGGTTCCGTAATAGGTAGGAGTCACCAATACGAAAATACACCCTAAAAAAGGAGTAATTCCACCAATTTTTTTGACGATGCTTGTGAAATATCCAGGAAATAATTTGTCGTGATATAGAAATGCCGAACCCAATCCGCCATAATATCCGATGTAGCGAATTTTTTGAACGATGTCAAAGGAGATCTCTGGAAAAAACGAATATATCAAAGCTTCTCCGACAAACAACTGTCGTACACCACCAAACAAACAAAACAATCCTAAAAACAAATAGGTTTGATATTTTCGATAGATGCTAAAGTATAGAATCTGATACAATCCAAAAATGATGATGAGAAAGGTAATCATGCCTTCGATAAGAAATGCACTTTTATTTTTTTGCGTGTACGATGCTTTGGTTTGAATGGAATTTCGCAAAGAATATCCACCACCCAAACGATGTTTATGGTTTGAAAATACAAGCATTACATCGAGTGACGTTTCGTTTGGCAATTCCACAATGAATGGGCGACCGTCAATTTTTTCACCTTCACCATTTTGTGAAATTTTTCCGTGCGAAGCGATCTTTTGTCCATTAATCCACACTTCGGAAGCACCTAAAACTCTTTGGATGTTAATCACTAAATTTTCTTGAAGGTCTTTTTGATTGATAAAGAAACGATACGTACCGTAGCCTCTTGGATTTTCGTGTATTTCGGTAGAAATCATTCTTAACAAAGAAATTGTATCGCTGACTTTTAAATGTTCAGGTATAAAATTTCCGTCAGCGTCCAACGGCCATTGTTTCTAATAAAGCAAACCTTCGCCTTGTAGTAATATTTCTGGGTTTTTAGAAAAATCGGCAGTAGATAGATCGAGTGTTCCTTTTTTAACAATCAGCTGTTCACTTTCAGGTGCACAACTCCATTGCAGCATTATAAACAGATTTGCACAGAGTACAAAAAGCAGTTTTTTAATGAAGGCAGTATCTTTTGAAAATTTGGTATAATACGTATGAAGACTTCTGGGCATTAAGCAATCATAACATACCAAATCTACCATAAGATGCAACATATAAGCTCGTTCATTTGGCATCCTAGTTCCTTGCGAATATTTTCCGTAGCTAAGGCTATGCAAAACATTCACAGCGTCCTAGGCTGCCAAAGCAACTTCGCTTCTAAAGTCGCATCCTAAAGTTGATTTGGTATTATTTTCTGCAAATGTACAGAAATTAATAAAAAGCGTCACCTGAATGATGACGCTTTCATGATTAGTAATGTCCCAAATCGCTACTCTCGAATGTAAAATTAAATGGTATTTTATTTTAGAGGAACTCTTTGAATTTAGCTTACAACACAAAGTTTTCGGGCAATTGCTCAATGATTTGATAGGTACTAAAGTTTAAAAAGTTTAAAGGATGTGCCAATACATTTTGTAAAATAAATGGTGTATCTGGATCTGTGCCAGAATATTGTATATTGGCGTTCATATTTACATCAAAATCACTGTAACCAGTCAAAGCATAGGTTGGGAAATTGAGAAAGTTTCCGCTATCGTTTAAGATTTCCGATAAAATAGCGGGTGTATCAGGATTGGTTCCAGAATATTGCAATACACTATCACTATTTACATTCCCTGCCCACATGGCTAAGGTTTCGGTAGGTATTCCAAAATCGGTTTGCGCATTGCTTCCGTAGGTAATTTCATTTGCAGCATCTGTGAAATCAATGGTGGTTGTTTGATCATTTAACGTGATGGTATTTGCGGTCATGATGCCAAGGTGATTTCTATGTTTTACCACAATATAATAATTGCCATGTGGCACTCCATAAAAGGTTAATGGTGTATTTAAATCATCAGTAGTTGCCACTACATCTCCGTCGCGTTGTAAGACTGCGGATTGTCCTTCAACGACAGTCAAAGCATCGTTAGCGTCACGGAGTTCTATCCAAACCCAATCGACCATAGAATCAGCTCCTTGATCGTCCAATCCGACAATTTCTGATACAAAAGCACCATCGCCATACGGAGACGTGGAACCGTAATTGCCATCATCTACACGTAAATCATCTCGCATTAGATTTTCTTCTCCAACATTCGGATTTATCATCGCGCCCTGTAAAAATACATCTATATCTACAACCACAAAATCGCAACTTGTTTCATTAAAGCTTACCTGTTCATCTCTGGATGTCCAATTGGTAGTACTGTATGCTGCATCATCTACCAAAATACAGAATAAATTACTATTGAATCGCGCTTCAAAAATTGTAATGTTTGTGTTGTTTCCATTTTGAATATTTAATGAGGAAAGATGTGTACTGGCTACGTTTACACTTTCTAATTGTGTATTTGTACTCAAATCTAAAGTTTCTATTAGTGAAGAATAGGTGAGTACCTCGGTTAAAGAACTGGCTCCAGTAGTATTTAAAGTAGCCAAATTTTGCTCATAACAATGTAGCGTCGTTAACGAAGTATTGCTAGAAACATCTAGATTGGCAAGGTCATTCCTATATACATATAATTCTTCTAGCGCAGTGGCACCGCTCGTAGTAAGGGTCTGTAAAGCACCTTCATAGCATTCTACTTTTTTTAAGGCAATATTGGTAGAAAGATCCAAGTTAGTAATACTTGTTCTGTATACGTATAATTCTTCCAAAGCAATCGCACCATTGAGATTGATACTGCTTACACCATCTTCATACATGTATAGTTTTTTTAGTCCAGTATTTGTGCTTACATCCAAAGTACTCAAGTTGCTGTGAAATACTTGTAATTCTTCTAAAGTTGTGCTATTGGCTAAATTGATGCTTGAAAATCCAGCTTCATAACAATGCAAGATTCTTAAAGCAGCCATATTGCTTACATTCAAAGAAGTATTAACACCACTTTGACAATACAGTTCCTGAATGGTAGTGTTTCCGCTGAGGTCTAAATCATCGATTGAACTGAATGAAATGTCTAAAACTTCTAAACTCGTAAAATCTTCAATTCCTGTGATATCGCTAATTCCAGATAATGAA
Organism: Bacteroidota bacterium; assembly: GCA_039026955.1. Classification (GTDB taxonomy): domain Bacteria; phylum Bacteroidota; class Bacteroidia; order Flavobacteriales; family Flavobacteriaceae; genus Kordia. Next base: position 117,283 of record JBCCLH010000009.1, on the reverse strand, counting down.
ACATCCAAGTTGGTGATTCCATTAATTAAATCGGTTGGCACTTGTCCATCACCCGAAATATCATCATAGCCCAATAGATCCAAAGCGGTTTCAAATTGAATGTCTGGAATAAGTGTGTAGTTGCCAAAGCAGGAAGTGTCTGAATAACTAAACATTCCACTTGCTTGTGTCCAATTGGTAGTACTATAGGTTACATCATCCACAGCAACACAAACCAGATTGGGATTGTGAAGTATTTCAATTGCTGTAATGCTCGTATTGTTTCCGTTTTTAAGATTTAGGTATGCTAAATTAGGACAGTTTCTGATGACAATTTCTTCCAGTGCGGTATTGTTTGAAAGGTTGATGTTCGTAGCAGTAGTTCCTGAAATTTTAAATTCGATGAGCGCCGTATTTTGTGTCACATCAATGGTAGCTAAAGGTGTATTTCGAGCAAATAAACTGATGAGATTTACATTTTGACTCACATCAAGCGTTGTGAGTGGATTATCACTCAAATCAATAAGTTGAAGATTTGAATTCCCTGAAAAATCTACAGCAGTGATGTTATTAAACTGTAAGAGTAAAAACTGTAATACACTGTTGTTTCCAGTATTTACAGTAGCAATGCTATTCATGCTTGCATTGACAATCATTAGGTTTTCATTGGAGCTGATATCAAAAGTTGTGAGTGAGTTATTAGAACAATCCAAAGTATCCAAAGCGGTGAAATCTTCGATTCCTGTCAAATCTGCAATGGATTGATTGCGTAAGTCCAAATTGGTTACTGTTTCAATTAATGCAGTTGGCACTTGTCCGTCACCTGAAATATCATCATAACCCAAGGCTTCTAAAGCTGCTTCAAAATTAGCATCTGGAATGCTTGTGTAATTACAATACGTATCACTAAACGTGGAAGCAGCATCTATACTTGTCCAATTAGTGGTACTGTAGGTAACATCATCAACTCGTATACAAGTTAAGTTTGGATTATTATAAGCTTCAAACGTACTGATACTGGTATTGGCGCCATTCTGTATATTCAATTCGGTTAAATTATTTACTTGTAATCGTACTTCAGAAAGCACCGTATTATTCGTTAAATCAAGCTCAGTAATCGCATTATCATTGGCTCTTAATCTAATAAGTAGTGGATTATTGCTTAGATCTAACGCAGTTAATTGATTGTTGTTTATTTGCAGAATGTCAAGCAAAGGATTATTACTTAAATCAATAGAATTGATATTATTCTCTTCAATTCGAATGTCGTCCATCAACGGATTGTTTGTAAAATCGATAGAAGTTAAATTACAGGCAATCGCTCGTACACTTCGCAATAAAGGAAGGTTTGAAAGATCAACAGTAGCTACATCATTGTCACTAAAATAAAAAACTTGCAGCGCAATAAAATCTTCAATTCCAGTAAAATCGGTAATGCCTTCATTGATGACATCTAAATTGGTTACAGTTTCAATTAACGCTGTTGGTACTTGTCCGTCGCCTGAAATATCGTCATAGCCCAAAGCATTTAAAGCTGCTTCAAAATTTGCATCAGGAATGATTGTGTAGCGACAATAAGTATCGCTAAAACTTGTGGTAGCTTCAATTCGTGTCCAATTGGTGCTGCTATACGTTACATCATCTACCAAAATACAGCTCAAATTCGGATTATCACGCGCATAGAAATCACCGTTGCCAAGCGCAGTATTGTTGCCGTTTTGTATGTTTAAGAATGATATTGTAGAATCTTCAACATCTATATACGCTAGATTGCTATTGGCTGAAAAATCTAAAGACTCCAGCATCGAAGAATCATACATTTCTACTTCTTCTAAAAGGATATTAGTACTCGTGTCAAGAGTTACAAGCAGATTTCCGCCAGCAAACAAAGCTTCTAAATTAGGATTGTTAGTAATGTCCAAACTAGCTAATTGATTGTCTGTAACGGTTAACTGTTTTAAATTGCTATTCGTTGAAACATCCAACGTAAGTAATGCATTTTCATTGACTTGTAGTTTTTCTAGAGCAGAAAGATTAGATATATCAATACTTGTTAAATTACAATTGTTCGCACGAAATTCTTGTAGCAGCGTATTATTGGACAGGTCTACGCTAGTAAATGTATTCCATCCGCATTCCAAGATGGTTAAGGCCGTAAAATCTTCAATACCTGTTAAATCGGCGATATGTGCATAATCAAGATCCAAACTGGTTATCGCGGAAATTACTATGGTTGGCACTTGTCCATCACCCGAAATATCATCGTAGCCTAACGTCCCTAAAGCGGCTTCAAAATTAGCATCAGGAATGGAGGTATATTGGGCATTTATGCTGTAAGTAATACTAAAAAATAGAAAGAAAAATACATTTTTATACATGATCATGGGGTTATATGTTATGTTAGGTTATGGTGTTGTGTTGCTTTTTTTGATGATTTTAAGCTCTCTTCAATCGCAATTAAGCGTGCTAATTCTAATTCCATTTCTTGTTTTTGTGCTTCCATTTCCGCAAGAGTAGCATGTCTTGCTTGTTTGTTTTTGAATATTTTTTTGAAAGTGAAAAACATGACTTTGATTTATAAATTGATTGAAAGAGTCTTGTAAAAAGCAGTGACTACTTTACTCATTATAAATGTATAGCGTAAGCATCTTTCTAAAAATAAATTTGGGCGGACACGTAGAGGGACAATGTTTTAAATAGCTGTTTTTTAATTTATTATACTTACTAATGAATCTATTAAAGTTTACCATTTTTGATGGTATCTTTTGGCAGTAGCTTTTTATTTTTAATTAAAAATCTTACGTTTTAATATGATTTTACGTGGAATTGGTTTAGCTTTAACTTTTCACTACATCTCTAGAGATACTTGCATAACGGATCATGGAAGCACAAGAAAGTAAAGATGAAATCAACGACAGACACTTGGAATTTATTCAAGGCGTCATCAACCGTCATAACGCGAATTCATTTATGATCAAAGGTTGGGCAATTACCATTACTGCAGCAATTTTTGCGCTTACTGGAACAATAAATGAACCGTATTTGTGCTTTATTGCATTGGGACCAACATTTATGTTTTGGGTATTGGACGCTATGTTTGTCGCCAATGAAAGAAGCTTTATCAGTTTGTATTCCTGTGTTGCCAATCGGAATAAATTTCAAGTAAAAAAAGATGAGTTAAAGGCGAGTGCTCAAAAGGGAATTGAAGGTGATTACAAGGAATATACGGTACAATCTTTTTCAATGAATTTTACAAAATTCAGAGAACTTAAAAAAAACAATTGGTATTATGTGATATTTTCATATACATTCAGATGGTTCTATTTTTCATTAACATTTGTAATCATTGCAACCTTTATAGGATTGAAAGCAATCAATAAAACTACTGATCCCATAAAGATTGATGCGACCATCAAAAATACAGAAGGCTTCAAAATTGCTCCTGTTGATATAAACACAAAAACACTATCGATTGATACACTTCACATAAAAGAAATATCAAAACCAAAATCAACTGAGAAAAAATAAAATAATCATTCGTTTTAGGTCTCATAGCGTACTACTAAATTCCTTTTACATACGCGTCTAAATCGTCTTCAGGTGCTAGATGTAGCTTCTTGCGCAAACGGTATCTCGATTTCCGTACGGCTTCCACAGAAGTAAAACGCAGTTTGGCAATTTCTTTTCGATCTAAAGACAAACGCAAGTACGAGCAGATTTCAATATCCGTTGCTGTCAAATTTGGATGCAGTGTCTTTATACGCTCCGCAAACGCCTGATTCAACGTTTCAATATCATTTTTAATACGTGTCAGTTGTGTGTCTTCCAGCAATTCCGACTTTAAACTGGCAATGACATTTTCAATGGTAATCGAGTCATCATTCGACGCGACTTTTTTCAAATTTTCAACAAGTTTTTCTTTTGATTTCAATTGCTGAAATGTTTCGGAACGCAATTCGGTAATTTCTTTTTCTTTTTTCTCAATACGATCTGCCATCCGCTCAATATCTTGAGACAAGCGGAGCATTTCTCGAGCTGTTTTTTTCTGAATTTTATGATTTAAAATCATCTGAAAACCTAAATAGACCAATAATCCGTAATTGATCAAATACTCCGTTTTTATAAGCAACATCGCATTCAATAAATCGTTCAAAAAGATGATACAAGTAATGGTTAAACTTACCAACATGCCTACTGCATACGGTTTCTTATCTCGGACAGCACTAATGATATGGTAAAATCCAAAGACAGCTACCAACAATCCATAGCATTGAAATATAGGCGCAGAAAACGTTGCGTAATACACTGGCGCTATGAGCACATAGAGGATTCCAATAATCGGAATCATGACAAATGCTTGTATAAATCGTTTTGAATAGTATCCTGGAAATAACACAGCATGATACATAGAAACAGCAGATAAACTCCCATAATACCCAACATAGCGCATTTTTTGTACGATTTCGAACGAGATATCAGGAAAGAAATTATAAATCAATCCTTCACCTACAAATAATTGTCGGGATGCGCCAATCAAACAAAACAAGCCTAAATAGAGAAAGTATGCATACTGTGGAAAACTAAAATAGCGTAGAATTTGATACGCACCAAACAGCAGAATCAGAAAGGTAATAATACCTTCAATCAGTTTTTTGGATTGATTTTTTTGCGTAAAATAGGCTTCTTCTTGAACGGTATTATTTAAAGAGAATCCGCCACCTAATCGATGTTTGTAATTTGAAAATACTAGCATCACGTCAAGTTTCGCTTCATTCGGTAACGGAATCACTAACGGACGACCGTCAATTTGTTCGTTGACTGCTGTTTTGGAAATTTTTCCATGTGTGATGATCTTTTTACCATTAATCCACACTTCCAATGCTGCCAATGCTCTTTCCATACGAATGATATGTGTCTTTTCAGAAACCTGCTGTTGCACGAAAAAGCGATAGGTGCCAAAACCTCTGTTACTCTCTAAAATTCCAGTAGACATTGTATACGGCCAAGTGATGGTATCTGTTGTGGTTAAATTGGAAGGATTAAAATCTCCATTATCGTCTAGCGGCCATTGTTTCCAGTAGAATAAACTTTCGCCTTGCAACAAAATTTCTGGTTGCTTGGAAAAGTCTGCTGTGGTGAGATTGAGTGTTCCTTTGTCGAGGATCGGTTGCTCACTTTCAGGTGCGCAACTCCATTGCAACAATAGAAACAAACTTGCACTAAGAATTAAAAAAATACGATGTAAGAAATGAAGATTGTTAGGCATTAATCAAAACTATCATTTTTTCAAATGTACTGAATTTCATAGAAAGCATTGCTAGTTTTGAAGTTTGCAACAGAAGGTTATGAAATTGTATTTTTTTCTGAATTGCTAAATCTACCACGACTCATCTCTTTCGACTTTTTAAATGTCCGATTGAGTGAAATTCTGGAGGAATTTTGTATCGAGATCTACTTGGATGTATACTGTTTATAAGTGATATCAAAGTACTTCTCCGATACAATTTTCTGTCTATCTCGTGAGCTATGCTCGGTATCTACGATAATGCTCGACATGACAGAAAATCACTCGAAGTGACGGTTGTGAAATCGAAATTGAAGTTGAACTTGAATTTGAAAACCAAACGTCAGATTGAGTGAAATTCTGGAGAAATTCTGTATCGAAATCTGCATGGATTCCTGCCTTACTTCGATAAGCTCAGTACAAGTTGCAGGAATGACAAAGAGATAGTACAATTGATATATTTTCAAATTAACACATTATCTAAATTAAAAAACGCCATCTCAGCAAATAAGATGGCGTTTTGATTATGCGTTGTCCCCAACGTCTAATTGCCCTGTGTTAGACTACAACCATAACCTTCGTTAACTAAACTAAATGTATACTGATATTATTTTTATTATTTTTTGTCTTTTCTCTGAATACAAGCGTTTTAACTATTTAAGAGCTATTGTAGCGTCTTTAGCCAAAGACTATTCAAATACATACATTATTGATTTTAACATAGACAAATCTTATTACAAATGATGTTGAAAAGAAAGATGGGAACTACCCCATCTTTCAACCATTTAAAATAAACTAACCATCAATATATCTAGTATTGTATTCAGATGCCAGTGATAGTAGTTTCTTTTTGATGTTTTAAGAAGTTTTACTAATCCTTAATGAGCTTGATTGTTTTTTGTGCATTTTCAGAGTAGAGTTTTAGCATGTATATTCCACTTTGTAAATTACTTATGTTGATCGTGTTTACACTATATTCTTTAGAAAGTACCAACTGCCCATTTATATTGTAAATTTCTGCTTTTAGTAATTTAGTGTCAGTATTTGTAATGTGTATGACATCTTTTACAGGATTTGGATAGATGGAAAGTTCTGCCAATTCGTTAGATTCTGCTACGGAAAGTGTAGAAAAGTCAAAGGATGACATTCCTGAAACCGCTGCAGCATTTGGATCTACGACATTTACGAATTGTGCCACACTATTGTCTACCATATCAGCCTGCATAAAACTTTTTAGTGGTGTTACAGTAGTGGCTAATGCGGAGTTATTCTCCAAGATATACATCGTTCCTGTTGTTGGAGCATCATTTATTTGAAGCGTTACAATGTTTGAATTTGTTCCTGAAGAAGGCGCCGCCAAAGCTGCTGGGCTTCCCAAGGTTTCTGTAATTAGATATCCGTCAATAGCAGCTTGTCCTATATCGTTTCCATCAAAGAAGGTTGCTGAACCTGCTCCACCTAAAGAAGAAGTAAGGCTAGCGGTAACACCATCTGGTAGGATGATGGTGAAACCGTAGCTTTGCACTGAGGTTGGGAAATTATTTGAACTCGCATTTGGAACGGCAGCAATTGTGTAATTGTATGCACCGTTGTCAATTAAGGTGTAGGTATATCCATCTTGCGCATTTGCTTGAAATGTTAAAAATGCAAAGATCGCTAGAAGTTTTGTTGTTAGTTTTTGTGTATTCATGATTGTGTTTTTTATTCGTTGTCAGGTAATTGTTCTATAATTTGATAGGTGCTAAAGTTTAGAAAGTTTCCAGGATGTGCTAGTACATTTTGTAAGATGAATGGCGTATCAGGATTGGTTCCTGAGTATTGTGTGTTTCCATCTAAATTGACATCGTCTGGATTGTAACCACTTACGATATAGGTTGGGAAATTCAAGAAGTTTCCAGCATCGTTGAGTACTTTTGATAGAATGTCTGGCGTATCAGGACTTACTCCTGAATATTGCACGACAGTATCACCATTTACATTTCCTGCCCACATCGCTATAACGTCTGTTGGCATTCCGAAAGCAGTTTGCGCATTGCTTCCGTATGTGATTTCGTTGGTAGCATCTGTAAAGTCAATTGTTGAAGATACTTGCTTTAATGAAATTGCGCTTGCAGACATGATTCCTAAGTGGTTTCTATGTTTTACTACAATGAAATAATCTCCAGCAGGGACATTTTCAAAAGTTAACGGATTGGCATCATCAGAAGTATCTACGATATCTCCATCACGTTGTAAGATTCCTGATTGTCCTGCGATGATTGTCGTTGGTGAGTCAGCATCGCGCAATTCTACCCAAATCCAATCTACTGTGGCATTATTGCCTGTTATATTTAAACCAACGTTCTCACTAATCATTGCGCCATCACCGTACGGAGATGTTGTACCGTAACTTCCTCCATTTGCTCTTAAATCATCACGCATTAAGGTTTCTTCTCCGGTATTCGGATTGATTAAGGCTCCTTGTAAGAACACATCTACATCGACTATTACAAAATCACAACTTGTTTCGTTGTAGTTAGCCTGTGCATCTTTGTTGGTCCAATTTGTGTTGCTGTACGCTTCATCATCTACCAAAATGCAGTACAAATCATCATTGTTAAGCGCATCAAACGAAGTAATTGCGGTGTTGTTTCCGTTTTGTATATTTAGACTTATTAATTCATTACCACTACATGAAATTGTCTCCAATTTTGAGTTTAGACTCAAATCTAAGTCTGTAATATTGTTGTCATCACAGAATAAGACTTCCACATCTGTATTGGTACGAAGATCGAGCGCTGTTAATTGATTTTGAAATACATCTACATAATCCAATGCGGTATTCGTGGTAAAATCTACAGCAGTGAGCAAATTCCCGTAGAGAGTGATGCTTTCCAATCCTGTGTTATTGGTTGTATTTAAACTTGTCAATTGATTGGAATGTGCTGACAGGCTAAATAATGCTGTGTTTTGAGAAATGTCTAGACTTGTTAGTCCGCATTCGTTGGCTTCTAGTGATGCTAAATTTGGACTGTTGGACATATCCAAACTTCCAATCATGTTATTAGAAACATCGAAGTTTGTCAATGCGATAAAGTCTTCAATTCCTGTTATATCTGCTATACCTTGCGAATTGATATCTAAAGTTGTTACGACTTCAATTAAAGCAGTGGGCACTTGTCCGTCACTAGAAATATCATCATATCCTAAAGCTTCTAAACGTGCTTCAAAGTTTGCGTCTGGAATGGCGGTGTAGCGGCAATAAGTATCTGAGAATATCAAACCAGTATCAATATCTGTCCAATTGGCGGTACTGTAAGCAACATCGTCTACGAGTACACATGTTAAATTTGGATTGTTTTCTAGTCTAAACGTTCCTACATTGGTATTGTTTCCATTTTGTACATTTAGATAATTCAGACTTGTATCGTGTGCCAAAAGACTTCTAAAAGCAGTTTTATCACTTAAATCAAGGCTTTCAATATTTGTATCATTGATACGTAGTGTTTCAATATTTAAATTATTTGTCAGATCTAACGCTGTAAAGTTTGTTTCATCTACACGTAATGCGGTTAAGTTTACATTATTGGTTAGATCTATGGAAGTAATCGCGGATCTATATATTGACAATAATCTAAGTTCGGTATTTACACTAAGATCTAATTGCGTAAGATTTGAAGAATACGCATATAATTCTCTTAATTCAAGATTGTTACTGAGGTCTAAACTAAGTAATCCAGTGTTTAATTGAACATATAAATTTCGAAGTTCGAGATTATTTGACAGATCTAATGTAGAAATACCATTAGAACCAATATTTAAGTTTCGTAATGCTGCATTATTAGATAGATCAATAGTAGATAAACTATTACTGTTGATGTATAATGATCTTAACAGTGAATTTTGACTTACATCTATAGCTGTTAGGTTATTTCCTCTAGCGTTTAAGGTTTCTAATGCCGCAAAATCTTCTATTCCTGTTAAATCATTGATATTCAAATTGTTTAAACCGAGAGACGTCACAACTTCAATTAATGCAGTAGGTACTTGTCCATCGCCTGAAATGTCATCATATCCCAACGCTTCAAGTTCCGCTTCAAAGATAGCATCTGGAATGGCTGTGTAACGACAATAATCACCATCTCTAAAAGTTACCGTTGCATCCACATCCGTCCAGTTTGCAGTACTGTATGTGGCATCATCCACTAAGATACACGTTAAATTAGGAGCGCCTATTACTTCAAAAGTTGAAATTTCTGTATTATTGCCATTTTTTACATTTAATTCACTCAATAGTGCATTATCCGTTAAATAAAGATCTTCTAATAACGCTAAAGTGCTCAAATCTAGCGCTGTGAGTTGGTTGGATTCAATACATTCTAAATATGTTAAACTAACATTGTTACTAAGATCAAGACTTATTAAAGCTGTATATGAAAAAATAAATTCCTCAAGGAGTGTATTTGTACTTACGTCTAACGCTGTAATGTTTAAACCTTCAATATTTAAGTTTGTTAAAGCCGTATTTGTCGAAATGTCTAAAGTTGTTAGGTCGTTACCTGAAAGCTCCAATTCTTTTAAAACTGTATTATTTGAAAGATTTATAGTGCTAATGTTGTTTCCAGAAAGGTTTAATTCTAAAAGCGCTGTATTGTTTGTAACATCAATAGTAGTTAGGTTATTTCCTCTCAAATTAAGTTCTTCTAACGCAGGTGCATTGGAAATATTGAAACTATTAATATTATTATTTGCTAAGCTAGCAGTACGTAATTGCGTATTATTAGAAAGATCCATGCTTGATACACTCGTTCCAGAACAGGTGAAGTTTTCGAGTGCTATAAAGTCTTCAATTCCTGTGATATCATTCAAACTGAGTGAGGTTACAAATAAATCCGTAACGCCTTCAATCAATGCGGTTGGCACTTGTCCATCACCCGAAATATCATCGTAGCCTAAAGTTTCCAATCGCGCCTCAAAAACAGCATCAGGAATGGCGGTGTAGCGGCAATAGGTATTGCTAAAACTAGTGGTAGGATCAATATTAGTCCAATTGGTCGTGCTCCATGTAACATCATCTACCAAAATACAAGTTAAATTCGGGTTTCCTGTAGCAATAAAATCAGCATTCGGTATATTGGTATTGTTCCCATTCTTAACATTTAAATAGGTAAGATTGTTGTCTTCACATTCCAATCGTACCAACGCGGGATTGTTGGATACATCCAATGCTGTAAAATTGTTTTCACCGATTCTCAATTGTGATAATACGGATAAATTAGACACATCTAAAGAGTTGATATTCGTACGTTCTATGATTAATGTTTCAATAAGTGGATTGTAAGACACATCTAGTGTACTTAATGGAGTATCTTGAAGATTCACTGTGATTGCATTTACATTAGCACTAATATCAAGACTCGCAAGATTGGCACACTCTCTAAAATTTATAGTTTCTACTAGTGTATTTTGAGAGATATCTACCGAAGTTAATAAATTATCTCTTAAATTTAAGAACGTAATATTTGGTGTGTTACTTACATCAATGCTTGTTAATAGATTGAACTTCCCTTCTAAATGATCAAGATTAGTATTTGTTCCTAAATTTAGACTAGTCAATTGATTGGTATTGAATACTAAGGTTTCAAGATTGGTATTGTTACTCACATCTAAACTGATTAAAGCATTGGTATCAACGTTTAAATCTACAAGTGCAGTAAAATCTTCAATTCCTGTTAAATCCCCAATATTTTGATTACTAACATCTAATGTGGTTACTACTTCAATCAAAGTTGTAGGTACTTGTCCGTCATTAGCGATATCGTCATACCCTAATGTATTTAATGCTGCTTCAAAATTGGTATCTGGAATTGTGGTGTAACGACAAAAAGTATCACTAAAGGTTACACCTGCATCTACATCTGTCCAATTTGTAGTACTAAACGCGGGAACATCTACTAAAATACAGCTTAAATTTGGATTGTTTTCCGCTCTAAATGTACCCACATTGATATTGTTCCCGTTTTGTACATTAAGAAAGCTTAAACTTGTGTCGTGCGCAAATAAAACCGTTAACGCACTTTGATTGCTCAAATCTAAGGTTTGAATACCTGTATCATTCACACGTAGACTTACAAGGTTAGTATTATTGCTTACGTCTAATACAGTAACGTTTGTATTATTTACGCGTAGTTGTTCCAAAGCTGGATTAGTAGATACATCAATAGTACCAAGCGGTATGTCGTATGCATACAGTATTTTTAATTCAGTATTGGTACTTATATCTAATGCAGCAATATCTGTACTAAATATTCTCAATTGCTTTAATACTAAATTATTACTAGTATCTAGGCTTGTTAATCCTGCATTTGATTCTAAATTTACAATTTCCAAAGCTGTATTATTGGATATATCAAGCGTAGTAAGATTATTATTAAAAAGATTTACAGTATCTAACAATGTATTACTAGTTATATCAATAGCATTAAGATTATTTTGCGCTACATTTAAACTTTCCAACAATACATTTTGACTTACATTTATTGTTGTCAAATTGTTTCTTCTAAGATTTAAGTTTGTCAATGCTGTAAAATCTTCAATTCCTGTTGCATCATTTATCCCTTTGTTATCTAAATTTAAGCTAGTTACAACTTCAATCAATCCCGTGGGCACTTGACCGTCGCCAGAAACATCATCATAACCCAAAGCTTCTAATTCAGCTTCAAATGTAGCATCAGGAATTTGTGTATAGCGACAACCATCGTCACTAAACACCATTCCCGAACTTATATTGGTCCAATTGGTAGTACTGTAGGCAACATCATCTACATTGATACAGAACAAATTGCTGTTTGATCGAACATCAAATAAAGTAACGTTGGTATTATTTCCATTTTGAATATCTAAAGAAGCTAAACTGTTGTTTCTTGCGTCTAGTTGTACTAAGGAAGTATTCAAAGTCAAATCTAAAGACGCTAAATTATTTTCGTTGACAATTAAGATTTCCAATGCAGTATTTGTACTAACATCTAAGTTTGTTAGCGAATTATTATTACACGTCAACTCCTTGAGTATTGTATTGTTAGTAAGATCAAGTATGGCAATGTCATCATTTTCTGAAATATCTAATACTTCTAATAGCGGATTGTTCGTGACATCAATTGCATTCAAACGACCACCACTGCTAATGAGTGTTTTTAATTGTGTATTGCTTGAAATATCTAAAGTTTCAAAAGGATTTACGCTACAGTTTAAGGTTTCCAAAGCTGTAAAGTCCTCAATTCCTGTCATAGAATCAATTCCTTCTATTGAGACGTCAAGGCTTGTAACAACTTCAATTAATGCGGTAGGCACTTGTCCATCTCCTGTAATATCATCGTAGCCTAATGTATCTAACGCAGCTTCAAAATTTGCATCTGGAATAGCAGTAAAGCGACAATCGTATGAACTAAAAAACATTCCTGAGTCTATATTCGTCCAAGTTGCGTTGCTATATGTCGCATCATCTACAGCTATACAGGTAAGTAATGGATTTCCACTTGCGTTGAAAACAGCAGTTGGAATGGCAGTATTGTTTCCATTTTTTACATTTAGCGTGCTCAAATTGTTATTAGAACATTCTATTCTAGCTAATGCTATATTGGAAGAAACATCTAATGAAGTCAATTGGTTGAAATCAACAAGCAATTGTGTCAATAATGGATTGTTTGAAGTATTTATTGCTGTAAGATTATTGTTTTGTACATTAAGTATTTGAAGCAAGCTATTTTGTGAAATATCTAAACTTGTCAACGCATTGTCCTGTGCATATACATATCCTAAATTTAGATTATTGGTAATTTCCAACGATGTTAAACCTGTATCGCTCACATTGAGTTGTTCAAGAAGCATATTATTTGAAACATCAATATTAGCCAACGGATTGAGTGATAAAGTCAGACTTGTTAGCAATACATTGGTGTCTACTTCCAAAGTACTTAATTGATTATTACTAGCTTGAATATTTGTCAAAGCTATATTATTGATTACTTCTAATTCAGTTAAACTGTTATTGTTTACAATCAGCGTTTGAAGATTGGTATTGTTTGATATATCCAATGCAGTTAAATTGTTAGTATCTACATTTAAGTAGGTTAACGCTACAAAATCTTCGATTCCTGTCAAATCACTAATAGATTGATTATTGAGGTTTAGCGTAGTGATTCCTTGTATATCTGCGGTAAGCACTTGTCCATCATTCGCCACCGTATCAATTCCCAAAGCAACTAAAGCGGCTTCAAAATTGGCATCAGGAATGGCAGTATACGAAAACTGTGCAGTATTCGCTTTAAACTCGATTGCACTCATAGTACTTGCTGTGAGTATTCCAGCAAATTTCGTTCCTTCAAAAAGTTGTTTGTTCTGCCCAAAAACGAATGTGACAGCGCAAAGTAAAATAAAGAGTATAGTTCTTTTCATGTCGTTAGGTGATAGGTTATTATTTCTTATTCAGTTCTTTTAAAAAATTTTCAAATTCTGACAGCGATTCTAATTCAGCTTTCATTTGTTCAGTTTTAGACTTTAACTCTTCCATAGAAGTTATTTTTGTTTTCCTTCTTGAACATATATTTTGAATAAAAGATCGTAGCTTTTTCATTAGATAATTCCATCAATTAATGATGAAGCAATAGTAAAAAGTTTTTCTAGTTTTCAAAAGAAATTACGGGGTGCAGAATGGGGTGCAGTACTGATAAAGTGTTGATTTTTAATTGCTTGTGTTTAATTTTAAGATTTTTTAATGACTTAATTTAATTTTTATTTAAGGAGAAGACTGTCGATTTTAAGCTAATCAGGCGTATCTCATGAAGCTTAGATTTTTTCTAGACAAACGAAGCTTTATAAATGATCAAATTTTACCACGAGTTTTATTCAACTTGAAGGGAATAATTACAAAAACGTGAGTTTGATATATCTATTCCGATATACATCTGATTTATATAATACTTTACAATTAATGTCAAATCGAGCATTACCGAAATTAAAATGCATTTTAATTGAAGATACCTAGCGAAGCTATCGAGATTCCTTAGAAATTATTAATTCTCAACTGTTCTCATGCGCTTCGCTCGGTATCTACGATAATGCTCGAACTGACAATTAGTTATTATGAGATTTAGCGATTTTTTAAGTCGAACTTACGCTATAAAAGGACATTTCTTTCCCCTTACTTATGCTACCGTCATCGGATTAACTTCATCTTCATTGCTACAACTTGTAAACTGTAGCAATGAAGTGTAGTATGATCTCTGTATCGTTATAATTTTTTACTCGTTTTCAGGTAATTGTTCTACGATTTGATAGGTACTAAAGTTTAGGAAGTTTCCAGGATGCGCTAGTACATTTTGTAAGATGAATGGCGTATCAGGATCTGTTCCTGAATATTGTGTGTTTCCATCTAAATTGACATCGTCTGTATTGTAACCGCTTACTACGTATGTTGGGAAATTCAAGAAGTTTCCAGCATCGTTGAGGACTGTAGATAGAATGTCTGGCGTATCAGGACTTACTCCTGAATATTGCACAACTGTATCTCCATTTACATTTCCTGCCCACATGGCTACGACATTCGTTGGCATTCCAAAGGTTGTTTGTGCATTGCTTCCGTATGTGATTTCATTGGTTGCATCGGTAAAGTCAATTGTGGATGACACTTGCTTTAATGAAATTGCGCTTGCAGACATAATTCCCAAATGGTTTCTATGTTTTACCACGATATAATAATCTCCAGCAGGAACATTGTCAAAGGTTAACGGATTCGCGTCATCGGAAGTATCTACTATATCACCATCGCGTTGCAGTACGGCTGATTGTCCTGCAATAACCGTTGTTGGACTTCCTGCATCACGCAATTCTACCCAAATCCAATCTACCATAGAATTCACACCATTATCTCCGATACCTACATCCATCGTAATAATAGCATCATCTCCATATGGGGAAGTTCCGTCATATACAGCACCAGCGATACGTAAATCGTCACGCATTAAGGTTTCTTCTCCTGAATTTGGATTGATTAAGGCACCTTGTAAAAAGACATCAACATCTACTATCACAAAATCACAACTGGTTTCGTTAAAGTTAGCTTGTGCATCTTTGTTGGTCCAATTCGTGGTACTGTAGGCTTCATCATCTACCAGAATGCAGTATAAATCATCATTGTTTAACGCATCAAATGAAGTAATTGCAATGTTGTTTCCGTTTTGAACATTGAGACTGATCAATTCGTTACCACTACAAGAAATTGTCTCCAATTTTGAGTTTAGACTCAAATCTAAGTTTGTAATATTGTTGTTGTCACAGAATAAGACTTCCACATCTGTATTGGTGCGAAGATCGAGCGCTGTTAATTGATTTTGAAATACATCTACATAATCCAATGCCGTGTTTGTTGTAAAATCTACAGCAGTGAGCAAATTCCCGTAGAGAGTGATGCTTTCCAATCCTGTGTTATTGGTTGTGTTTAAACTTGTCAGTTGATTGGAATGCGCTGACACACTAAATAATGCTGGGTTTTGAGAAATATCTAGACTCGTTAATCCACAAGTATTTGCTTCTAGTAATGTAAGGTTTGTACTGTTAGAAATATCAATTGTTCCAATGGTATTATCTGAAACATCCAGCGTGATCAATGCACTAAAATCTTCCATTCCAGTTACATCTGTAATTCCTTCATTTCTAATGTCTAAGTTTGTCACGACTTCAATTAAGGCTGTCGGTACTTGTCCATCTCCAGAAATATCATCGTACCCTAAAGCTTCTAAACGTGCTTCAAAATTCGCATCTGGAATGTTGGTGTAACGGCAATAGGTATCTGAGAATACCAAACCAGCATCGATATCCGTCCAATTGGTTGTGCTATACGCAACATCATCTACCAAAACACAACTTAGGTTTGCATTATTGGTGATATCAAAAAATGTTACGTTGGTATTGTTACCATTTTGCATGTTTAAGAAGCTAATGTTGGTATCATAGCATCGTAAGTTTGTTAATGATGTTAATGTTGACAAGTCTAACGATATTAATGCTGTATCGTGAATACGAAGTGTCGTAAGTCCTGTATTGGCAGCTACATCTAATGTTGAAATATTTGTATTATCTGCTCTTACATTATCCAAGTTAGTGTTGTTTCCTAATACTAAACTATTTAGATTTCTATTTGACTGACATTGTAATTGTCGCAACATAGTGTTTGCAGAAATATCCAGTGTGCTAAGATCATTTCCACCAGCATATAATAGCCTTAAATCAAGATTTGCACTTACATCAAGCGTTGTAATGTTATTGTTACGAATGCGAAGTTGTTGCAATGCTGTAAAATCTTCGATTCCAGTTAGATCTGTAATTCCTTGATTGTCTACGGTTAGTAATAATAAACCTTCAATTAATCGTGTTGGCACTTGTCCGTCTCCTGAGATATCATCAAAACCTGAGCTTTCTAAGGCAGCTTCGAAGTTTGTATCTGGAATGGCAGTGTAGCGACAATCCACATCTGTAAAATAGGCTGTGGCATCAATTCCTGTCCAATTTGCGGTACTATACACTTCATCATCAACAACAATACAGTTTAAGTTTGGATTGTTCGTTGCTAAAAAGTTGGTCACATTTGTATTGTTTCCATTTTTAAGGTTAAGGGAGTTTAAGTCGTTGTCATTTGCAAGAAAAGATGTTAATGCAGTTTGCAATGACAAATCTAAACTTGTAATCATATTATTATCACACCAAAAAGTTGTTAGTAGTGTGTTATTGGTGAGATCAATACTTGTTAGTGCATTATTTCCACAACGTACGTCTAGCAACGCTGTATTGGTTGAAACGTCTAAGCTTCCAATCGAATTGTTATTACATTCTAAATAGGTCAATACCGTATTTGCTGAAATATCTAAACTACTTAAATCGTTGAACGAACATACCAATTGTTCTAACTGTGTGTTGGCAGTGATATTTAATGTCGCAATTGGTGTGAATTTTGTTGTTAGAATTCGTAAAGCTGTATTGTTAGAAAGATCTAAACTTGTGAATGTATTTAGCGCTGCACTCAATTCTTCCAGAGCTATAAAACCTTCAATTCCTGTCATATCTGCAATACCCTGCGAATTGATGTCTAAGGTGGTTACGACTTCAATCAATGGTGTTGGTACTTGTCCATCGCCAGAAATATCATCATATCCTAACGCTTCTAATCGTGCTTCGAAGTTTGCATCTGGAATGGCAGTGTATTCACAATATGTATTTGAGAATACCAAACCAGCATCAATATTTGTCCAGTTTGTGGTACTGTATGCTACATCATCGACCAAAATACAGCTTAAGTTTGGATTGTCTTCTGCTCTAAACGTAGTCACATTGGTATTGTTTCCATTTTGAACATTTAGGGAACGCAAGCTTGTATCGTTTGCATACAGCGTTTGTAAAGCTGTTTGATTGCTCAAATCTAAGGTTTCAATGGAAGTATCGTTTACACGTAATGATGTGATATTCGGATTGTTAGTTACATCTAATGCGGTAATATTGGTGTTTTCTAAACGTAGTGTTTCTAACAAAGGATTGTTTGAGAGATCAATACTAGCAAGTGGTGATCCTTGACTTTGTAACGATTCCAAGTCAGGATGAACGCTCACATCTAACGAAGCAATATTTGTACTATATGTTCTTATTGCTACCAACTCTGTATTATTGCTAATGTTTAAACTTGTTAATCCGCCGTTACCGTTTATATATAATTGTCTTAGTAAGGTATTATTGGAGATATCTAGTGAAGTTAAGTTGCTTCCCGCAAGATTTAAAATAGCTAAATTCGTATTGTTTGATAGATCAATAGCTGCAATGCTATTCGTGTCTGCTGTTAGGGTACTTAATAACACATTTTGACTTACATCTAGTGCAATTAAATTATTGAGTCTACAGTTTAAGGAAGTTAATGCGACAAAGTCTTCAATTCCTGTTAAGTCGTTAATGCCTTTATTAGGAACTGCTAAACTTGTGATTCCTTCAATTAGTGCTGTTGGCACTTGTCCGTCACCTGAAATATCATCATATCCTAGCGCTTCTAATTCCGCTTCGAAATTTGCATCTGGAATGGCTGTGTAGCGACAATAGATGTCACTAAAACTAGCTGTCACATCAATATTAGTCCAGTTTGTAGCACTCCAAACGGCATCATCTACCAAAATACAGGTTAAATTTGGGTTTCCTGTTGCTATGAAATCAGCATTCGGCATATGGGTATTGTTGCCATTTTTGATGTTTAAATAGGTAAGATCGTTGTTTTCGCATTCCAATCGAACTAACACTGGATTGTTAGATACATCTAGTGCTGTAAAATTATTATCTGCAATGCGCAATTCGAATAAGTTTGGTAAGTTAGATACATCAATTGCATTGAAATTTACACGTTCAATTACAATTTTTTCCAGTAATGGGTTTTGTGAAACATCTAATGCTGTTAAGCCAGAATCTTGAAGGAATAATGATCTTAAGTTGGGTTTATTACTCAAGTCAAGACTGGTCAGTGAAGCGTTCCCTCTTATGGTTATGGTTTCTAAAAGCGGATTGTTTGATATATTAATTGAAGATAATAGATTATTTCTCAAATTGATAAACGTTAAATTAGGATTGTTACTTAAGTCTAGCGTTGTCAACTGATTGTAACGTCCTTCAATGGAAGTTAATCCTGAAATAGTTCCTAAATTTAAGGTGGCAATAGTATTGTTATCAAAATTTAGCGTTTGTAAATCCGTATTGTTGCTAACATCTAAACTAGTTAACGTATTCGTATCAACATTTAAATCTATTAATGCTGCGAAATCTTCAATTCCTGTCAAGTCTGCAATGTTTTGATTGCTTACGTCTAAAGAAGTTACGCCTTCAATCAATTCGGTTGGGACTTGTCCATCAGCAGCAGTATCATCATATCCTAAAGTGTTTAAGGCTGCTTCAAAATTGGCATCTGGAATTGCAGTATAATCGCAATATGTACTGCTAAAACTCGTAGTTGCATCTACAAGTGTCCAATTGGTGGTACTGTATGCGACATCATCTACTAGGACACAGGTTAAATTTGGATTATTTCTAACATCAAAAGTATTTAAACTCGTATTCGTTCCACTTCTAATATTTAATTTTTCCAACGCGCCATTTTGTCCCCAAAATGCTTGCAATGCCGTTTGATTTGTTAAGTCTAGCTCGGTAATATTTGTTTCCCACGTACGTAAAGACTGTAACAGTGTATTTGTAGTAAGATCTAAAGTTGTTAACGGCGTGTTATTCAACCAAAGCGTAGTTAAACCTATATTTGCAGAAACATCTAATGTGCTCAAATTTGTGTTTAATAAGTTCGCAAATCTTAGTATTGTATTTTGACTTAAATCCAGTGTCGAAATACTCGTATTATGCGCTTCTATAAAGTCTAGTTGTGTAAGATTTGTGATATCTAACGTAGTTATATTTGTTCCATTACATTCCAATTTGGTTATTTGAGAATTATTAGAAAGATTCAAAGACGGAATTGGATTATTTCCAACATCAATATTCTTCAAACTTGTATTTTGAGAAATATCAAGAGCAGCAATTTGATTGTTTTGTGCCAATAAGGTTTCTAGTGCAGTATTGCTAGAAATATCTAATGCCGTTAGTGTATTTGCTTCACAGTTTAATGTGACTAAAGCTGTAAAATCTTCGATTCCTGTTAGGTCTGAAATATTTTTACTGCTTACATCTAACGTTGTTACAGTTTCAATTAAACTAGTGAGTACTTGCCCATCACCTGAGACATTATCATATCCTAAAGCAACCAATTCAGCTTCAAAATTAGCATCAGGAATTGCGGTGTAATTACAATTGGTATCACTGAATCGTGAAATTGTATCAATAAATGTCCAATTGGCGGTACTATAGGCTACATCATCTACCAATATACAAGGAACAGGCGTCCCCGTAGTTTCAAATCCGAGTATGCTTGTGTTTGTGCCATTTTGAATGTTTAAACTTGTTAGGGTCGAAATATTATTGGCTATAAGAATGAGCAATGCAACATTATTAGATAGGTCTAGGGAGGTTATATCTGTATTTTCTATTTGTAATATAAGTAGAACAACATTATTGCTTAGGTCAAGCGAAGTCACGGATGAACCTGCGAGATCCAACTCCTCCAAACCTGTATTTGCACTTGTGTCTAGTGTCGACAAATTACAATCTGTACATTCAAAATTTACTAAAGTTGTATTATTGGCAATGTCTATGGAAGTGCCTGAAAAATTGGATAATTTTATCTCTTCTAATGCAACATTGGCACTTAGATCTAATGTATTGAATACATTACCTGTAGCTTCAAGCACTCGCAATACTGTATTATTTGAAATATTTAAAGAAGTTAAACTGTTACCATTTACGTTCAGTTGCCTTAATGCACTAAAATCTTCAATTCCTGTCAGATCAGAAATTCCTTGGTTGTTAATATTTAAATTGGTCACAACTTCAATTGCTGCTGTAGGAACTTGCCCATCGCCAGAAATATCATCATAGCCCAAGGTTTCCAAAGCGGCTTCAAAATTGGCATCTGGAATTTGTGTATAGCGACATTCTCCTGTACTAAAGAACATGCCGACATCAATATTGGTCCAATTGGTAGTACTATACGAAACATCATCCACAGTGATACATGTTACTAATGGATTGCCAGTTACTTGAAAAGTTGCAGTGTTTATTGCCGTATTATTTCCATTTTGAACATTTAAAGTTGTTAATGTGGCAATATTGTTTGCAGACAGATCATTAAATAGAGAATTGTTAGATAGATCTAGTGCAACTAAATTGGTATTGTCAACTCCTAACGCTCTTAATTCAGCATTTGTGCTCAAATCAAGTAATGCAATAGGTGTATCGTCAAGCTCTAGTCTACGCAAATTGGTATTCGTACTTGTATTTAAAGAAGTAAGTCCACAATTGGTACATTCAAACTCCTCTAAAGCAGTATTGTTAGCAATATCAATGGAAGTTCCTGAATATTGTATTTTAAGATCTTCTACTAATGGATTATTACTAAGATCAAGTGTACTAAGGTTGTTAGTGCCACCTGTAAGCCAAAGTACTTTTAAAGCTGGACTGTTAGAAATGTCTAAAGAAGTGATATTATTACCATTTGCCTTCAATTCTTCTAATGCAATAAAATCTTCAATCCCTGTTAAATCAGCAACTCCTTCGTCAGTAATATCTAATACTGTAACGATTTCTATCTGTGCTGTAGGGATTTGACCATCATTTGTAATATCATCGATTCCTAACGCTTCTAATTCGGTTTCAAAATCAGCATCTGGAATTTGCGTGTAGCGACAATCTCCCGTACTGAAAAACATGCCTGCATCGATATTAGTCCAGTTGGTAGTACTGTACGCAGCATCATCTACAGTAATACACATTAAATTTGGATTGTTGGTAACGTTGAATGTATTGACATTGGTATTGTTTCCGTTTTGAATGTTTAATGAATTTAAACTGGTATCGTTGGCATAAAGATTTACTAAACTAGTTTGATTGCTCAAATCTAAGGTTTGAATGCTTGTATTATCTACGCGTAGTGTAACAAGATTGGAATTGTTCGTTACATCCAACACTGTCACATTGGTATTGTCTACGCGAAGTTCTT
The DNA here is from genome assembly GCA_039026955.1 of Bacteroidota bacterium. Taxonomy (GTDB): domain Bacteria; phylum Bacteroidota; class Bacteroidia; order Flavobacteriales; family Flavobacteriaceae; genus Kordia. Next base: position 95,363 of record JBCCLH010000009.1, on the reverse strand, counting down.
CCAGTAGGGTATTATTTGACACATCAATGGTAGCTAGTGGTGTATTATAAGCACGGAGTTCTCTTAAATCAGTGTTATTGCTTACATCTAACGAAGTAATACCAGTATTAAATACATATACTTCTTTTAAAAGCGTATTAGTTATAATGTCTAAACTTGTCAAATTATCATTTGAATATATATTTAAAATTTCCAATGCTGTGTTGTTAGACACATCAATCGAAGTAAGATCATTGAAGAATAAGGTTAATGTATCTAACGATAAATTATTAGAGATATCTACAGTAGTAAGATTGTTTTGCGCTGCATTCAGCGATTCTAACAATACATTTTGAGAGACATTGAGTGTCGTAAGATTGTTTCTTCTACAATTTAAATTAGTCAACGCTATAAAATCTTCAATTCCTGTTAAATCGTCGATGTTTTGGTTGTCTAAGTTTAAGCTAGTCACTCCTTGAATATCTGCCGTAAGCACTTGTCCATCATTAGGAACAGTATCAATTCCTAAAGCAACCAAAGCCGCTTCAAAATTGGCATCGGGAATGGCAGTGTAGTTCATTTTGTTGCTTTCTGAATTTTCAGTAGCCAAATTGTGTATGCCGATTGAAGTCACCGCTATGGAATTGGTTTGACCATACAGCATAAGTGTCATGCAACATGCAATAAAAAATAGGTGTCTTTTCATGAGAATAAAATAGATAGTTAGCGTTTTTCGTTTAGTTCTTTTAAAAAATTTTGAAATTCTGATAACGATTCCAATTCAGCTTTCATCTCTTCTGTTTTGGATTTTAAATGCTCCAAAGAGGAAGTTTGTTTAGGTTTTCTTGAAAATAAATACTGAATAAAAAATCGCAGACTTTTCATAAGTGTATCGCTTCTGTGTTTGATGGTGCAATACTAAAAAGTTTTTCTAATTTTGAAAAGGATTCATGGGGTGCAGTATGGGGTGCAAAAATTTTAAGTTGTTGATTATAAATTTTTTACATATTCATCTAAAGAATCTTCAGCAGTAAGCTCAAGTTTCTTTTTGAGTCTGAAACGAGTCGATTTTATCGCATCTAATCCTGTCTTACGAAGTTCAGAAATTTCTTTTCGTGACAATCCAAGTTTGATAAACGAACAGACTTCCACATCAGTTTTAGTTAAATTTGGATGCTTCTCGCGAAGTCGTTTTAAAAACTCATAATTCAGCGTTTCTATATTTTCTTTCAATAAAACCAATTTCGAATCTTCAAGTTTATCAGCTTTCAATTCGGCAATAATTCCCGTTAACGAAATGCCTTCTTCTTGTTTGGAAAGTTTGTTGAGGTTTTCGGTAATCTTTTCTTTGGCGTTCAAATGTATGATGGTTTCTGCCATCAATTCGCTAATTTCTTCCTTTTTGGTACTAATCTCAGTACTCAATTGATCAATCTTTGAATTCAATTTTTGCGCTTGTACCTGTTTTCTAAGTTTAAGCTTTTTAAAATAGTTGTTTCCAAAGTATAAAATCATAGCCACTGCAAATAACAGCATTACTAGTAGTGCCAAATACCATTTTTTCTGCAAGGCTTCATTCTCTGTTTCCAACAATAAAACTTTTCTTTCTTCTTCAAACTTAAGACTATCTAATAGCTGCTTTTTTTCAAAAGCGGCATTCAATTCTACTTCCTTAACTTTCCTAATTTTATCGGCATTCAATACATTTGTAGAAAGTAACGTATACATATCATAATCTGCAAGTGCTAAATTTGCCTTATTCATTTTGCGGAAAATATCACTGCGTGTTTTATAGGCTTTTACCTGACTGCTCTTTATATCATTTTTATTGGCAATACGCAACGCATCATTAATGCTCTTTAATGCAGCTGGATATTGTTGAAGATTCAAATAAATTTCAGCCAATAACTGATGTGTATTTATAATTTTATTGACCTTATTTTCTTGTAATACATACGCTAAATAGGATTGGAGTAATGTCATCCCTTTCAAATACTCACCTTGAAATACAGTAACTTTGGCTTCAATATATTTCAATTCGGTGAGCCATGGAGTATCGTTGATTTTTGTAAATACTTCCTTTGCTTTTTCTACATAAAATGCAGTAGAATCTATATTTTCTTCATAAGAATATACCAAAGCAATCAAACGATAATTTCGTCCTAGACTCTGATATTCGTTGATTTTATCGTTAATCTCAGCGGCTTTTTTGTAATTTAAAATAGCTTTCGGATATTCTTTCTGTCGATAATATAAAGAACCGATATTGGAATAATCATTTGAAATCTGAATTGAATCTTTTAAATTTTCTGCTATTTTCTTAGCTGCCAAATAGGAGGAAAGTGCTTGCGGACTATTAGATCTTTTATTGAATAAAATTCCGGTCTGTCGTAAAATACGCGCTTTATGATCACGTGTATCATATGTTGCAGTCGCAACGATCTCTTTTGCAGCTTTTAAAATAGAATCTACCCGATTAAAATCGCGCGGAATATAATACCTTCCCAAAGCAATACAAGCATCTACCTTTAAAGAATCGCTAGCAGCTTTCGCAAAATTTTGTTCCAAAGCTATAAGCGCAGCGTCTTTCTCTTGGGCAAAACTCGTGATAACTTGCAGTAAAATAGTGATGAAACAAAAACAATACCTGCGCATCTGATTGGGATTTGGACGGGGATAAATGTAAGAGAAAGTCCTTACAAAAACAAAAGAACCTTACAGCCAATTTGAACTTGTTAAAAAACAATTACTTAACGTTCGTAAAACTGTGGTTACATTTTTTTCAAAAGGGATTCACAGTAACATAACTTCAACTTAATAGAACTGGCTTTTTATGGCGGTAAATTTACCAAAATAATAAAGTTATAAGATGAAAAAAATTACATTACTAGCACTTTTGCTGCTGAGTTTTATCGCTCATTCCACAGAAAAAAAGGACCATCCTTTTAGCATAAATCTCGTAATAACCGAGATATTTCCAGGACAAGCAGGAACCGATTTAACAGCCGATTGGTTCGAAATTCACAACACAGGAACCACCGCTTGGGTTGCAGGTATAGATGCCGATTTATATTACGATGACGAATCTGCCGACGGAACCACTGCCGATTTAATTCAAGGAATCACAGACATTCAACCAGGCGAACGAGTAATTGTATTAGTTACAGATAATATGGCAGGTGAAGTAGCAACTTTCAACACGGTTTGGGGCGCCGTAGTAGATTTAACCGTAATCGAAGTTGGATACACAGACGGCGCTGGACTTGGCGGAGGAGGAGATGCGGTCAATATTTGGCTTGGCGATCCTTTGACAACCATGCCAATTGCGACAGGTGCGTATCCTGACACTGTGGCTAATGACGGACAATCCTATGATGTAGAACTTAGTGCATTCAGTAGTAACGGAAATACAAACTTTGCAGTGACTACCATCGCACTAGGTGGCGCAAGTAGCAATGTACCAAATATTGCTTCTCCAGGAAATGTGGTCAATACACCAACATTGGCAATTTCAGAAATATTTCCAGGGCAAGCTGGAACTGATTTAACAGAAGACTGGTTTGAAATTCACAATACAGGAACCATTGCTTGGGTTGCAGGTGTAAGTGCCGATTTATACTACGATGATGAATCTGCCGATGGAACTACTGCTGATTTAATTCAGGGAATCACAGACATTCAACCAGGCGAAAGAGTGATTGTACTTGTTACTGATAACATGGCTGGCGAAGTCGCTACTTTCAATACGGTCTGGAGTGCCGTAGTAGATTTAACTGGAATTGAAGTTGGATATACAGACGGCGCTGGACTTGGCGGCGGAGGAGATACTGTAAACATTTGGTTGGGCGATCCTTTGACAACCATGCCGATCGCAACAGGCGCATATCCTGATACGGTTGCCAATGACGGACAATCCTATGATTTAGAACTGACAGCATTCAGTGTAGTTGCCAATACAAGTTTTGCAGTGGCAACAACAGCTTTAGGAGGCGATAGCAATAATGTGCCGAATATTGGTTCTCCAGGAAATGTAAACAACATTCCTACCTTAACGATCTCAGAAATATTTCCAGGTCAAGCAGGAACCGATTTAACAGAAGACTGGTTTGAAATTCACAATACAGGAACAGTTGCTTGGGTCGCAGGTGTAAATGCCGATTTATATTACGATGACGAATCAGCCGATGGAACCACTGCCGATTTAATTCAAGGAATTACAGACATTCAGCCAGGCGAACGCGTAATTGTGCTTGTAACCGATAATATGGCTGGCGAAGTAGCAAACTTCAACATTGTTTGGGGCGTTGTAGTCGATTTGACAACGGTAGAAGTTGGATATACTGATGGTTCTGGTTTAGGTTCTGGCGGTGATGCTGTCAACATCTGGTTAGGCGATCCTTTAACAACCATGCCAATCGCAACAGGCGTATATCCTGATACGGTTGCCAATGACGGACAATCATATGATGTAGAATTAGGAGCCTTTAGTTTTGTTGGGAACTTAAGCTTTGCCGTAGCAACAATCGCTTTAGGAGGCGACGCGACCGATACGCCAAATATTGGTTCTCCAGGAAACATCTCTGGAGTCTCTAGTTTGGTAGTAACAGAAATATTTCCCGGGCAAGCTGGAACGGATTTGACAGAAGACTGGTTTGAAATTCACAACACGGGAACTACTGCGTGGGTTTCAGGCGTAGATCCAGACTTATATTACGATGACGATTCTGCGGATGGTACTGCGGCAGATGTAATCCAAGGCATCACAGACATTCAGCCAGGTGAACGAGTAATTGTGCTCGTCTCAGATAATACAGGAAACGAAGTAAATACCTTTATTTCTGTTTGGGGAACGGTAGTAGATTTATCTGGTGTAAAAGTTGGATATACAGACGGTTCAGGATTAGGTGCCAGCGGTGATACAGTAACACTTTGGTTAGGCGATCCTACGATGACAGCACCAATTGCTTCGGAAAGTTATCCAAATACAGCAGCAAACGACGGACAATCGTATGATCTAGAATTAGCCGCATTCAGTACTGTAGGAAATGCAAGTAACGCAGTAGCAACAACGGATCTTGGTGGCGATGCGAATGACACACCAAATATTGCATCACCAGCAAATGCACTCGCACCAACATTTCCAACCGTACAATTTGACGCTGCATTTACAAATATCTCTGAAACAGGCGGAAATGTAACCGTTACGGTAAACATCTCACAAGCGCCAACCACAGGAGGAACGGTAGATGTTACTTTATTGACTGGTGGCACTGCCGTAGAAGGAACACATTTTACATACGCAACTACACAAACCTTAACATTCCCAATGGGAAGTACCACATCGCAAACATTGAACATTCCAATTCTCGACAATATGAACGATGAAAGTGATTTGTTCTTTGTGTTGAGTTTAACGAACGAAAGTAATGTAACCGTTGGCGGATTGGATCAATTTTCAGTATATATCTTAGATGATGATACTGTCGTGCCAACGCCTGACAGTTCTTTGTTAGATGTAAACTATGTAACAAGCTATTTAGTAGACGCAAGTGGAACTGCCGAAATCACTGCGTATGATGCAGCTTCACAACGTTTATTTGTGACGAATGATGATACGATAGAAGTATTGGATTTTTCAGATCCTACAAATATTACCTCAATTTCATCCATTGCATTGCCAGCAAACACTTCTGGCGTACAAAGTGTTGCGGTAAGAAACGGGGTTTTAGCGGCAGCGATTGCGGCAAATCCGACTACGGATAACGGATTTGTGATGTTTTCTGATATAGATGGAAATAACCAATCAACAGTGACGGTTGGTGCATTACCAGATATGATCACCTTTACACCAGACGGTACAAAACTAGTCGTAGCCAACGAAGGAGAACCAAGTGGTGATTACACCATTGATCCAGAAGGAAGCGTTTCTATTATTGATATGACAGGCGGTTTAGGAAACATAACACAAACTGATGTTACGACGGCTACGTTTACGAGTTTCAACGCACAACAAGCAACCTTAGAAGCAGCAGGTATTCGTATTTTTGGTCCAGGCGCTACCGTAGCGCAAGATTTAGAGCCAGAATACATTACCGTTTCTGATGATAACTTATTTGCCTATGTAGCATTGCAAGAAAACAATGCGTATGCAATTGTCGATTTAACCACAAACACCATCACAAATGTACTTTCGTTTGGATTGAAAGATCACAGTATTCCAAGGAATTCTTTAGATGCAAGTGGAGAAACAGACTTTATCTTCAATGCTTCGTGGCCAATCTACGGAATGTATATGCCAGATGCGATTTCGTTCTACCAAAAAGGCGGAACAGGGTACATCGTGACAGCAAATGAAGGTGATGCCAGAGATTACAATGCATTTCAGGAAGAACGCAAACTAGGTGATAGTGATTACAACTTAGATCCAGCAGTATTTGGTGATATTGATATTTTGACTCTAGGCGCAAACTTAGGAGACATCAACATTTCAAATGCTTCAGGAAACACCGATGGCGATCCTGAATTTGAGGAAATTCACGTATACGGTGCACGTTCGTTCAGTATTTTTGAAGCAAGTACAGGAAATTTAGTGTATGATAGTGGAAATGATTTTGAAGTGATCACTGCTGCAGATGCCACTTATGGTGGAATTTTCAACGCAAGTAATTCGAACAACAGTTTCAAAAACCGAAGCGACAACAAAGGTCCAGAACCAGAAGGCGTCATTGTACAAGAAATCGACGGTTCATACTATGCGTTTGTGATATTAGAACGTGTAGGTGGTGTGATGATTTATGATGTAACGAATCCTGCAAATCCAACCTTCTTACAATATTTAAATAATCGTGGTGCCGTGCCAGGTGCTGCAGAAACAGGCGATTTAGGTCCAGAAGGAATCATTTATGTAAATGAAAATGACAGTCCAACAGGAACCGCATTGCTAGTCATTTCAAATGAAGTGAGCGCTACGTTAAGCATTTATTCGTTAGACAATGTATTAAGCGTTGATGAATTCAATACAAGAAGAAATAGTTTTCTTATGTATCCGAATCCTGCGAAACAACAAGTTACCTTTAGCATCGAAGATGATTATCAAGTATTCGATGTGGCAGGAAGATTGGTAAAAGAAATTTATCAAGATACTGATTTAGATGTATCCAACTTAAAAACAGGATTATACATCGTAAAAAATAGCAAAGGAACAACGAAAAAGTTGATTGTAGAATAATAACCCTTCGAATCATATATTTTATGTGAAGCTGTCTAAAAAGTCCTCAAAAACGTCATTCTGAGCTTGATACTGAATCAAGTTCAGCACATGGTTCGGTTTGACGAAATCTGTACTTTTTAGACAGCCACATACTTTCTACAGACTGTTTTGTAAGAACTTTAAGGTACAATTGTAATAGTCCTTGGAGTTGGAAACTGTCTACTTCCGTTAGTAAAAAGTTCACTAGTTTCAGTTCCTCCCAGAATCTTAGAAGCTTCTGTTGTTTGATACTGTTCTAAATGTTTCATAATCTTATCTATTTTACCTAAAAATACAAAACAACTAAGCGTCATTGTGTATTCTTAAGAATACTTTAAGACCAAATACTTCACATGAAAACTTTAATGATCAAGTAAAAACAAGCGGAATCACAAACTGAAAAAATACAATCAACAAAATAATAGAAATAATATTCAGTAAAAATCCTGCACGTGCCATTTGCGCTACTTTTACATGACCACTCGCAAAGACAATCGCGTTGGGTGGTGTGGACATTGGTAACATAAACGCACAACTAGATGCCATCGCTACAGGAATCAATATGTGTAATAGGCTGATTTCTAATCCAAGCGCCACACCTGCGACCATTGGTGCAAAAATGGTAATTAATGCCACATTGCTCATCAATTCTGTCATGAATAACATCACGGCAATTAACACACTACAAATGAGCAACACACTCAATGTGGTATTCGTACTTACAGCATTTCCAATCATATCAATAATACCAACGTTAGAAAGTGCGCCTGCAAGTGCCAATCCGCCGCCGAATAAAAGTAAAATTCCCCAAGGCAAGCGTTTGGTATCGTCCCATTTTAGGATGGTCTCGTTGTTATGTGTAGCGACAAAACAAGCAAAAGCAGCGACTAAACTGATGCTCGTATCACTCAATCCAAGTGAAGGAAAAAGATTGTTGATATATTCTTTGATAATCCAGAAGAGAATTGCTACGATAAAAATGACCAAAATCGTTATTTCAGATTTGCTAATTTTCCCCAGTTTCTTCATTTCTTGATCAATTAATTCCTTGGATTTTTCAAAAGCCGCCAAATGGTTTGGATACATAATTTTCGTCAGCACATAATAGATAAAAAACAACATGATGATGGCAAACGGAATTCCTACAAGCATCCACTTGACAAAAGAAATGGTATAGTTAAATTCACTCTTCATAAACCCAGCCAATACAATATTTGGAGGTGTTCCAATCAAAGTCGCAATGCCGCCAACATTCGCCGAATAGGCAATTCCGAGCATAATACTCAACGCAAAGTTTCTGTCTTTTTTGGTAAAACCATCTGCATCATCAATCAATAATTCAATGACAGAATAGGCGATAGGTAGCATGACTACTGTAGTTGCAGTATTGCTAATCCACATGCTTAAAAAAGCTGTTGCCAGCATAAATCCTAAAATAATTCTATTGGGACTCGTTCCTGTAAGCTTAATGATCGATAGTGCCACGCGCCGATGTAGATTTACCTTTTCTAACGCAAGTGCCAAGACAAATCCACCAAAAAAGAGAAAAATAATCGGATGTGCATAATTCACGGCAACTTCTTTCATCGGCATTATGCCTAACAGCGGATAAAATGTAAGCGGAATCAATGCAGTCACTGAAATAGAAACTACTTCGGTAATCCACCATAAAATCATCCACACCGCAACGCCTAATACTTTATCTGCTTCGGGACTTAAAATCGTAAACGGGCAAAAGAAGAATAGCAAACATAAAAGTGGGCCTAAAGGGAGAATTATTTTTTTCTTCATATGGAATGGTATGCAGGTTTTGAAAATGATTTGAAAAAAATCATCCCTGCAAAATAAACAAATGAAAACATTTTTCTACACAAATGAACCACTTTCTATAAATAGAAAAATGTCATCACTGCATTGGTAATGACATTTTTCAATCGTAAAACTAAATATGGTAATTGGTACTATTCAATATAAATCTTATCGAAGAATTCGGGTAAATTCTCTTTTAAGATGGCATCTATCTTGAATGCATTTTCTTGATAGATAAACGGGCGTCTTGGGTAGATGCGATCGTTTGCCCAAAACTCGCTCCAGCCAATTGTAGAACGTATAAAATCAATAGTAAACTGATCTTCACGTGCTCTTGGAAAGTTATTTTCAACTTCCAAACAACCTGTAATGCAGATATCTACATACGATTGCACAATCGGGAATTCCTTCGTAGGAAACACAGTTGGCGGTGGCACAATATCCTTAAAATCGTTTACATAAATCCACACTTCATCGCCTGATTCTGTGACTTGATAATACTGTTCAAGTTGGGTTACTTTTTTTCTAATATAGCCCATTTCGCGTTCGTCTGTGGCTTTCAACTCTGCTTCCGTTACTTCATAAATCACACCATTAATATGACTTTCTCTATCAGGATAACAACCCAAATATGTAGGAGAAATGCTAGCAAGTGTTTCCGGCATGCGCGCATACCAACCACGTTGAAATCCATATGCAATTGCAGGAAAAGCTACTTTTGCTTTCGGAGCCGCTCTGAGTCTTGATTTTGTTTCAACCAAAGAGCCATATCCGAAAATGTAATGTTTCATGTATGTGATTATTAAGTGACTCAAATTTAAGGCATTAGAAATGTATTTTTATGCGTATTTTTACGTGGTTTTTAAAAATGCGTATTAAAATTTTATAAGTACCAACTATCAAAAAGGATAATACTGATCGTCCAACGTAAGTCCAATGGCAGTTGCTAAATGTGTTGCTTCATGCACAATGATTTCATTGCCAGTCGTGACTTTACCGTAAATATCTTCCGGAACTTTAATTGTCTTATAAGTCGTTTTTAAAGAATGATGTGAACTTTTGCTACCATTCCGAGTGATGGTGGTAAATACCTTGTCAATAATTTGTGTGGTAGTCAGATTTTTTTTGCGATTGTCCAAAGAACGTTTAAAATTAAAATACAGCGCAATCGCTTTGTAAAGTTGATAGACCAAGATGATAGGCAACGGAAACAGAAACAACACAAACACCATTAAATCATTATAGATCAATCCAAAAATAGGCAACCCTACAATGGCAATATACGTGAGATGTTTGCGTAATTTTTTATCATAAAAAGCACGAATAGAATCTTCATCTCTTCGGGTCAGTGGCGCTTGTTTTGTTTTGTAGGAAGGATAAGTTCTTTTGTCTAATTTCGGAACTGTTTGAAGCGTCTTTGCTGCCTGACTTTCGAGAATTTTGTATGATAAAACGGTTTTAGAATTCGGTGCGACTTCAAAGTAAATGGTATTGCCAACTTTGATATCCACGTACATCTTATATTCTATTTTATGCGCTTCACCATTCATAGTGATATAATAATAACGCTGTGTACTTGAGGAACTAGAGCGTCCGCTTCTTGTGCCTGTTCCAGTTCTACGTGAAGTAGATTTCTTAATGTTAAGTCGTTTGTCTTCCACAACACCTTCAATACAATTTTTAACACCAGATTTCAAATCTTTTGTAAAAATGGAGAGCATATACACAATAACTCCCACAAAGAAAACGCCAAAAATACCAAACATAATTGCTGGAATGTTTGTAAATGTGTCTGGTTTTTGCATGAAATCCCGCAATACAAAAAGATAAATTGCCGTAAACATCGCAATAGCAAAAAGCATGATGCCGACAGTAAACCCTATTTTTTGTTGTATTTTTTTCCGATCGTTTTGCGTGAATGGTTTTTGCATAAAATGTAAGCTCAAAATAGTTGTGAATTGCACTGCTAAATTTGCTATTTTTGAGCTAGTTTACAATACGAAGAATTGCGTATTTCGCTGCTATTATGTTGTAAATAAAGTGAGTTCTGTATAATTATTTTACTAAGTACACAACAATCAATAACTTATGTAAAATGTCAAATCGAGCGCAGTCGAGATTCCTTTGAAACCATTACATCTTAGTTGTTCTCAAGAACTACGTTCGGTATCTACGATAATGCTAGAACTGACAATAAGTCTTCATTTTTCAGTGAATTACTAGTAATTTAATGATTTCTTATGTCTAACTCACGTTAGATAATAATACCAGCATCACCTTTTCAGCGTAAAATGTCCTGTATATACATTTCCGTTCATCGGTCTCTCTACGCGGAACCAGTAATCGCCAGAAGGCATGCGTCGTCCGTTGTAGTTTCCGTCCCAACCTTTGGATTGTGGATTGAGTGTAGTGATTCGTTTGCCATACCGATCAAATATATAGATTTGTAGTGAAGGATCGTTCGCAGAAGCTGTGATTTGCCAGTTGTCATTGATGCCATCGTTATTCGGCGTAAAGAAGCGCGGATAATTTAAAAGATACGTTGGTTCTGTAACAACACCACAGTTATTTTTATCACGCACATACACGGTATATTCACCTGCAAGTAAATTTTCAAACACATTGGAATCTGTATAATTGATACCATCTAAGGAGTATTCATAATCGCCTAAACCCTCAACCGCAACTAAAATGGTATTTTGAAAACGTGTCCAGTCGGTTGTAGTCACATCAATACGCAATGCAGGACCCGATTCGATCACCGTAAACGTTTTGATATTGCTACAGGTTTGTGCTTCGCCTAAAGCCGTATAGTTGTTTCCAACTTCCACGGTATAAGTTCCTGGTGTATCTACAACGACACTAGGAGTCGCTTCTCCAGTAGACCAATTATAAAAATTAGCAGTGACACCAGCAGACAAAATCACCGTTCCGTCTGTGCATAGGTACAAGGTTTGGTTTTCGTTGATAATAGGTGTGGCAAGCACGGTAATTTCAAAGTCAATCACATCAAAACAACTTGAATTCGTAATATCCTCTACGCGTGCATAAATTTGTTGTGGATTTGATGTATTGGTATATGTGCTACTGATAGAGGCTGTATTCATCATAGCATCTTGTTCGGTGAGATGAAAAGTAACTTCGTAATCGCCCATAAGTCCAGCCAACATTGTGTCATTTTGAGAAGCTAAGTTAAAGGAAGCGAAATTCGGATCATCTAAAAAACTACATTCAAACAAGTCTGCTACGTCATTGGCAATGACAGCTGGCGTGATGGTAATTTCAAATTCAGTCGTGTCATAACACAACGGATTTCCAGCGGCTTCAATTCGTGCAAAGAGTAGTTGCGGATTGTTTATGGTTTGAAAATTTAATGGCAGCGCATTGATATCATTATCGGCATCTTCTTGTGTGAGATGATAGGTAATTTCAAAATCTTCTGCGGTTTGATCAAGCAATATTTCTGAATTAAATCGTGTAAGATTGACGACTTCTATTCCATCATTGCTTTGATCGTCACAAAGATCAATAGCAGCTACAGGATTCGCCACAGGAAACGGATTGACAATCAGTCTAAAACTCGTAATGTCAAAACAACTGCCTTCTGAAGCATTAAAAACACGCGCAAAAATTTCTTGATTGTTGGATGTGCTCTGATACGATAGATCCAATGCATTTTGATTCGCTTCTGCTTCTTCTAGTGAAGCATAAAACGCCACATCAAACGTAGCATCTGACAAAGAACCAAGTGCTTCGTTGATTTTAGTACTCAAATCAAACGTCTCTATTTGATTGTTGGAAGCATCATCACACAACAAATAATTGCTTACAGCACTCGCTGTCGGAACTTCATGAATGGTGATGCTTTTACTAGTTTGACGAGTTTCCGTTCCAAAATTAATCGTTACCGAAACCATGTACGTTCCCGTAGTTGCATAGGTATGTGTTGGATTGAGTCCATTAAAAGTGGTACCATCGCCAAAATCCCATGCCGCGCCAAGAGCTGGTTGAGAAGTATTTAATGAAAAATTGGTTACATCGCCCAAGCAGAAGTTTTCAAATTGTATAGTACCGTTAAAAAACGATTGAATAAAAGTGGGCAATCCGAAACGACAGAATCGCCCTTGTAAGTCGATTTCATCCTGTAAATAGCTAGCTCCTATACCAATAACGTTTGGATTTTCTATCACATCAACAAATGGATTACTTTCATTTGCCAGATACAATTTTTCATCATTTGCCACTTGAATGGCGCCAATGACACTAGTGCCTTCATACAAAATCACATCGGCGTTCATGATATCAGCAGCATTTCCAGCCGTTAAATCAAATTGATGCACTCTACCATTTATTGGGATGGAAAAGTCATCATAATTCATATCGGAAATATATAATAATTGAGCGTCAGGCGAGAATTCAACACCATACGCTCCTGATTGCGGTCCGTCAAAAAATATATTTTCGAGTTTTATAGGATTTGAAATGGTTCCGGTGGCATCATCAAAATCAAATACTTCCACGAAGCTATCCGATCCCCATTGTGCAATAGCAAGTCGATCTCCATTGGCAGATGCTTTTAGATAACCGATTGTTTCTGCAGAATTACCCGAATGTACCGAGCCAATATTTTGCGTTATAGGTATTTCATTAACACCTGCAGCAGTCACTTCAAAAACGAGAAAAGCATCGTTTTGAAATTCGTGACTTAGTACCCAAAAATCAGTTCCGTTGTCTTTTAGAATGGCTGTGATTTTTTCGGTAGTCGGCGTAGAGAGCAATACATTTTTTAGGTTGGTCACGTCGCCAGTACCGCCATTAAGTGTCAAATCGAATTCAGAATAGCGAAGTCCATCGTTGCCGCCTCCATCATCTACAGTAAAAATATAATAGATGTTTAGATCGCCTGGTTTCGGTACAATAATAGCAGATTGCGAACTGGAATTATTCCCTGTTAAGTCAGATCCGTTAGGCGTAACTTGATGATTTCTGTCGTATACTGTACTTCCATCTGTGTAAAACAACAATTGACCACTTCCGTCTGAAATTGTAGCGACACCTTCACTGGTTTCCAAAGCGCCATCTAATAAAGCGGTTGGTGGCGAAGTACTAAAGTCAAGTCCTGCCATACTCCCGAAATACCAATTATTGCCTTCGTTTTGTCCAAATACTATATTCAGAGAAAAAAATGTGAGACAAAAAACGAACAAGTATTTTTTCTTCATTTAATTTTAATCTTAAACTTATTGGATAACAAAAAAGGAGCGTGTTATGCTACAGTTTGGGTATAATGAATTTTCCTTTTCTATTACTGCAATTTTAGGGGACTTTTATCTAAAGATACAAAATACTGGAATAGGTGCTGTGTTTTTTTGTTTTTTGTTTTTTGTTGATTTGTCAATTTGTGGATTTGTGGATTCGTGGATTTGTTAGTTTGTTTTTTGTTTAGAAGTGAAGTATCGTTTGTCGTAAACTAATAGATGGTTTATAGTTCTTCTCGATAGATCTTGAATCAAGTTCAGAACACTCGAAGTGACGTTTTGTGTTAATTTTTAATTAGGGATGAGTCATTAGATATTAGAATTGAGTATTGAGAATTGAGTATTGAGTATTGAGAAGTTTCAAAAATAATTTCTCCAACAACTTAGAACCCACAACCCACAACAGATAACAGAGCGAAGCGACCAACCGACAACAAACGAAGTTGAAAAATGTAAAATGTAAAACTGCAAAATGTAAAATGTAAAAGTGTTTTTTAGCTTTTAGATATTAGAATTGAGTATTGAGTATTGAGTATTGAGAATTGAGAAGTTTCAAAGAATAATTTTACCGTAACTTAGAACCAAACTCACAACAGATAACAGAGCGAAGCGACCAATGGACAACAAACGAAATAAAATTTAAAATATAAAACCGCAAAATGTAAAATGAAAAAGAATTTAACACCTAACAGCGAAGCGACCTAACACCAAAAACCTAACATCTATCAAATCACTCCAACACCGAATAATACTGCGTAATAAACCGCACATACACATACGCCGTATCTGCTTGTACTTTGAAACGTAATTGTTGATTTTTGGTATCGTGTTTAAAGATGGTGGAATCTCTTTTGAATTTGGCTTCGTCTCCAAAGATTTCTTGCATGATGCCGCGTTTGAACCTATCGTTATATTTCCAAACAATCCAGTCGTCTTCTTCGGTGATGGTTTTGGAAGTTTCTTTTTCTTTTTTAAGAACTTTTTTTCCAACTTTTTCCGCTTGCCATTTGTTGAGAATCATCAATAAACTGTCTTTTCTCATTTTCAGAATGGTTCGGTTTTCTTCAAAGGCAACATCTTCGTTGAGTTCAATTTTGCTTTTTTCGATGCTGTGCGACCAGAGAATCCATGCGCCAAAAAATAGAACTACCAAAAATATGATTCCTACTAGTTTTAGATTGGTTTGTGTATTTTTTCCACGTTTTTTCATAGATCGTAATACAATTTAAAGGATTCTGATTTGGTAATGAGTTTGAGCAGCTTTCGTTGTTTTTGCGAGGCTTCACTGTTTTTTACACTGTTGATAGTCAAAAGCATCGTATACAGTTTCGGTTCCGTTTCGTATGTTTCTGAGGTCAAATCGACATCACTGATAATCACTACAATCGATTTATCATTGATGCCATCTTCCTTGCTGTTATGCGTTCCTGTTTTGGCGTAAATGTAAAAGGTGACTTCTTCTTCGGTTTTGGTATTTTCGACAGTAAATGTATTTTCGGTGCGAAAAACACCTCTTGCCGTTCCGGTTTTAGGAACATTGAACATGGTTTTGTAGATATTGTTCTTTACAAAATCGGTATACGGAGCATCGCCCCAATCTTTAATGGCAAAATCTAGTTTTGCATATGTGCTGTCTTTTTGCTCTTGCACTGCAGCTTTCACATTGGTATTTAACTTAAACAAGCGTACCATATTTTCAAGCATTCCCAATTGTGTTAATTCAAATGGACTTCCACCTTTGGCAGGATTGATAATGTTGCTTCTCAAATCTTCACCTGCAATATTGGTAGAGTTTTTAATAAACGCCTGCTTTTCAGGAAAAACCCATTGGTAATTAAAATTGCTATTGCGAATCGCTTTGCTGAATAATTCTTCGGTTTTGTAAAAGGTATTGATTTTATTTTCACTATTAAATACCACAAAGGAAGAATCTACAGTAGTGTTGATCTTTTCGCGAGACGTGTCAAAATTAAAATTGTTAATCAAGCCTGATTTCAAGACATAATCGGTATTGTTTAAATCTTTCGGAAGCTTGTCATAGAAATCCTCTGAAAGTACATACAAACGTTTGCCAATAGAAATTCTTGGAAAGCGTTTGCGCATTTCAATCGTATCGGAATCGGGACGTAGGATTTCTTTTTTATAATTTTGAAGTCTTTTTTTGGAGTAACTTCCCATCAACATCATGAGTCCGTTATACGCATTTCGTGATTTTAAAATATAGGTTTCGTTATTAATTTCTCCTGTAAATTCTCCGCCAGCTTCCAACCAAGGTGACACCAATCGTTTGTTTCCAAAATACTTCACTTGATCGCCTTTCAGTCCTTTCTTTGTTGGTTTTGAAAAGATTTCGTCGTTGTATAGATTGTTCATTTTAATTGCATTCCAATCGAGTTGCTGTTGTGAAGTAATCGCACTGTATACAATCGGTTTGATGGTAGAGCCAAAACCTCCAGAAGCATTCATTTTACGTATGTTTCGCGTGCCGAGTGTTAAATCTTCTTGGCGCGTATTGAAATAGATTTCTTCGTAAATCTGATTCAACTTTCGATAATCATTCGGATTGATTTTATAGTTTTCTTTGCCGCGATTGTAATCGAACATCGCACGGACGTGACCTTCTCCATCCATCACCGTTAAGAAGAAATCATCGTGAATTTTATTATTGATTGCCAAGTCATATAAATCTTGTTGCAATTGGTAATCAAATGTGGAACGTTTGGCTTCTTTCGGCGGCGTTTTTTCGTAATTTTTCTCTAAGAGTTTGGAATAATTATACGCCCAAATCATGCCTTTTCCTAACGGATAGAAGAAACGTTGCTTTCCATTGTAATTGTAGTTTAATGCGAGATAGTTTTCAGAATTGTAACTCACACGCAACGGTTTGTAATCTTCAATTTTAAAAATATCGCCATTGTTGAGAATGAAATCTGAAAAGCTCGCGGTATTTTCTTCTTTGTAAATACGCGTACGGTTTGACAGTGTAATGCGCTTCACTTTTTTAGCATTGCTAATTTTTGCCACAATCGCATCATCATTCGAGAACAACCATCTGCTTGGCACACGATAGAGTTTGATCAAGTTTGATTTGGCAAAGTCGCGCCCAAATAGTTTCCGATCTAGCGGAATCGGCTCGTAATCTTTCGTACGTCGGTCGATCAGTTGTCCGCGTTTGAATAGCGAATCGCGTTTTTTCTGTTGAACAGGTTGTAAATAGTACTGATTCGGCGTTTCCATCGCGAGCAAATCGCCACGCCAATCGGGATTGTCTTTTGAGCTTTCAAAAATGGGTTTGATGCGATAGTAACTGCTGTTCACCACAAATTCAAACTGATCGGAATAGCGTTTTTTACGAATGTGTAAAATGTGTTCTAGATTTTTCGCTTCGTTCATGTCAAAGCTTTTCAATGCTGATTTTAAATAGTTCGCATCGCGTGGTTGCGACACATAATTATTCACCATCGTATCAATCTTCTTAAAACGCGCTTCTTCCGTATTTCCCAAATACGCATCTAAAATTTCAGGCACATGCTTGTAATTCAGATTGCGCAATCGCTTGGAACGTTTGTAGGACTTTTGAATGCTTCTAAAGTCAGAATTCATTATGTCCACAAAACCTTTCAGTCGCTCCACAGGCTGCGTCGCTTCATGTGTAATCATATCCGGATCGCTCATCGCATTCATCGTACTGATGACTTTTCCACCAATAATAAACGTCAGCACAGCAATTACACCAATCGCAGGAATACGCAACATAGCAGGTGCTTTCTCCTGAACGTGCTCCATATTTTTATAATTCAGATGATAAATAATGTAACCGATCAACACAAACGGAATGACAATCGCCGCTTTTCCGGTGAGTGTGAGGAATGGAAAATCTTGTCCAATGAAAATCACACTATTAATACACACCAAATACATGATCACGCTTAAAATCAAGAACAACGAAATCGCGCCGAGTGTTTTAAAATAGGCAATCGGATTGGTGTATTTTTTCGGATAGTAATAATAACCTACAATCAGCAGTAAGGCTAAAAAGTGCGCAATGAGTAAAATAGGCAACCAAATATTGTGCTCAAAGATCAAATAGCGCAATACGACAAATTCTCGCGTCTGTACCGTTAAACTTACACCTCGGGAATTGTACTGCGTACGAATGTTTGGAAATTTATAACCTGCTTTGTTTTTAACGCGTTCGTACAAATGATTGTTTGCAAACCAATGACTTTCTGAAGCCCATAAAATTCGTCGTGCTTTGGTGGAATTGAAATCCGCATCCAACAACATTTCGCCAGGCGTTGTGTAAATAATTTTTCCTCTTGCCGCAATACGTCCGTTGCTGATATCGCTCAATCCTGGAATTTGTGGAATGATGTAATGCGCAAAGAACACAGAGAAAAATATCAGCAAATATACTACAGATTGAACCGCGTATTTCGTCCGTTTTTTTGGTTTTTGCTTGAGCAAGAAATAGACATTTTTAATCAAAAAGTAGAAAGAACCCATTGCCATTGCAATCAAACAGAAACCTGCATCAAAGAACACATATAAGAAGACATAAACGCCGAAATTGATCAAACGTTTGGCAAACATGATCCAAATGGAATCTTCTTCGTTTTCTGGAATTTTACTGTCAATGTAGATAAACGCAAACAGCGGCAGTAGAATGGAAGCCAAGATAAATACAAAGCTGATGGCAACTTTCGCAATGAATAAGAAGACGAAAACGGCTGCCCAAATTCCTGCTAAGACACCAATTTTAAAAGGCAACGGTTTTAAGTTGATTTTGTGAACGATGTCTTCTAATAAATACGCAAACGGAATTGGAATGTCTTGTGTTTTGATATAGAAATACGCAAATCGGAACACCAAGAATCCTATCAATGCAATGATGGTCCATGTGAACGATGCCATGTTTTGCAATTCTTGAAATTCAAAGAAGGTGATGTCTTCTAATGGTGGAAACGCGTACATTCGCCATAATAAATAGATTCGAACCGTTAAGAATACCGTGATGACCCAATAGAGTGTGAATTCGATTTTTAGTGCATTGAGCAATTTGCTTTCGATCACGTCTTTTTTGCCTGAAAAACCAATGCTTTTTTTCCACTTGTGAATTAAAAAGTAAAAGAATAACGACGCAATACACAAGATGAAAAACGGCAGCCAATACCAGCTTGTCAAGGTGTTTTTGTTGTAGTTTTTGACTTGCACGATATAATCAACCGCTTTGGTGTTTGTTTTGAGATAAAATGGTACGTTTTCCTGTACTTTTTCTAGTTTGAGTTCGCCAGAATTGTTGTCGATTTTAATCGCGTTGAGTTCCGTTTGTCCATCTTCAATGGCGTATTTTATAGATGCGTTGATGTGATAGCGATTGTTAAACGTGTTTCGTCCTTCAAAGTTGATGACTCCGCTGTACTCGCGGGAACTTTTGATGATGTCATCCACAGACGTAGAAATGAGCAATTCCGCCGTAGCAATCGAATCGTTATAAAACAACGGATAGCGCACAGGCGATTTATGATCGAGTCGCGAACGGTTTTCGTGATAGTTGAGCTGCAGTTTTTCCGTTTGATTTTGCCCGATTCCGATGTAGAAATAACTTTTGTCTTTCAACGCAATCGTATGTGATTTGGCAAGTGGTTGCAACGTATTTGCACCTAACGTCGCATTTGCTTTGGTCAATAATTTTCCCGTATACAAATGCAATGGTGCAAAATCTTTCCCGCTCGGATTGCTGTAAATCGTGTTTCGCACCATATAGGTTTCCTCCAACGCTTCAATTTCTGGCTCCGATAATTCTATATCAAAACAGGCAGAAACCATGTCCAATATCGGATAACCAATGTTCAATTTGCTACGTTTGATCGTGTCAATAACCTTTGTTCCTTCTTTCGTGTTTTCATCAAACTCAAAGATGAAATAGTGCTCTTTCTTGTTAGTTACATAATATGAACACGCCAAACTACGCTTGCTAGCAAACTGAATATGAAAGGTTTCTTTGGCATTCCATACAGGAAGCGAATCGTTGGCAATTTTATAATTGGTTCCGGCTTCGTTGATGGAAATCAGTAACGGTTTTCCTAGATCTTCATAGGTAATTTGGAAAGGCGTTTCCGTATTGGTGGAATCTACTTTGATGAAAAACTTCCCTTGTTCTTCGTCAAAAAGTGCGTTTGCAGGTTTGTCTGCATTCAACAAATTGAGTTCGTGCGCATTTGAAAAATCGTAGCCCAAATGTTCAATGGCGTGCGTTTCTACATTTTTGTAGAATCCCGTATCGCTTGAGCGAATGTAGCGTGCCAATACCCAAACACTGGTAATCAGCAATCCTGTCAACGAAAACAGCATGACTTTTTTGCCGTTATTGTCTGATGAGGAATACAACAGCACAACCAACAGGAGAATGATACTTATGAGCAAATAGAAACTGAGCATAGAAACTTTTTTAGTGTAAACCTTTCAATTCTTCGTTGATGTCAATCCCGTCAATTAGATGTTCCACTTCTTTGACGCCGTTTTTGTGTAAAAAGGCAACAATGGTATTGAGATAACTCGTGGCTGTATTTGGATTGTAGTTTTCTTTTGGGACTTCACGCAGCGATTCTCTTCGTAAAATACGACGAATGTTGCCTTCGGTTTGTGCGTCTGCACTCCAATTGTCATTGACAAATTTAGCCAAATCCATCGCGTTGAAGGCAATGAATGCAAGGCGTTTGGTCAATTCTGCGTGATCCCAATCTTTCGTTTTATTTTGAAATTCTTTGATGTACGGATCGTATAAGTTGGCAAAGTATTTTTCGGCTAATTTGTTGTTGTTATCTGATGTTTTCTTGGAAGTTTCTAAGGCTTCATACGCTTCTTTTGCTTGTGCTTTGATGTTTGCAATGGATTGTTCTGCTGTTTTTTGGGCAGTTTCAATTTGTTGCTGACTTGCCTCTTGAATTCTCTTGGTTTCTGTAGAAAACTGCGTCAATAAGTCTTGCAACACATCTTCATTTTTGTTGGTGAGGATGTGATACAATTCCTGAATGTGTCCTAATTTCTTAGTGGTATTGGATTCGTTTTGAATCGCTTGTTGTTTGTTTGCAATCTTGTCAATTGCGGATTGCCACTTTGGATTTTCACTGCGGAATGCTTTTGTCCAAGCCACCAAATACGGTAACAATTCTGGAATCGTAGTGGCGGTTTTGGCACCGTTGATTAAAGAAGCATTGGATTTTTCAATAAAGTGGATGCTTTCGTCAATTGTATTGTTTGGATACTTTTCTTTGAGTTGTAATAGTACAGTCGTTTCTTTTGGGAATTTTTCTGCTTGTTGCAGTGTTTTCAATGCTTTGACAAAGGTTTCTGCGGAATCAAAAGCTTCATATTGTAAGCCTAATGCTAACAGATTTGGAAGTGTTTTGGGTAAGCCTTTGTGTTTTTTTAGGAATTTTTTCAGATCCGACTTTTCTTTGATAGCTGAAAATTCATTCCACAAAGCGGCATCTTCTTTTTTAGAAACTAGCTCGCTTATTTGAGCAGGAAAGATATCTTTTAAATCGTTTAGAAAAGCATCTCCTTTTGCATTTTTGGCAGCGGCTATTTTGTTGACAGCTACATTGTTTTCGATTAGAAATTTCAATTCTTTTTCAATAGCGGATTTCCAAGGAAGCTTTGAAACTTCTTGTAAGGATTGAATGCTTTGTATTTTTTGTTGAAGGATTTCTTCGTCTGTTTTTGTTGCTTTTGCGATTGGTTGTACTTCTTCTTTCGTTGCTGTCACCACTTTTTCAGTGACAACTTCGGTTGCTTCAGAAGTCTTCTCTTTCGTAAATAAATCTGGAAATTGTTCGCGTACTATTAAAAATAAGGAAGCAATCACGCCTAAAATAAAGAACAAGCGTGTCATCAGTGCATTTCCAACAGACGCCAATTGACTTGTAGTTTGGTTAGAAATGGTATTTGCTTTGAGCGTGAGTGTGTTTTGCGGGACTTCATCGAGTTGAAAAGCGATGGTTTCTATGAAAAAGTCGAACACGTCTTCGGCTTTGTTTTTTGTGACAAATTGTGCCCAACGTGAATCACGAATCGATAAATCTAACGCTTTTGGAAACATAGTATTGTTGTATTGTTTTTGCTTCCACGACGTAATTGTCGCATCCTTCTTCGTAAGATTGTTTAAAATCGGAGTTAACGCTTTTGTCACCAAAGCTTCTGTTTCAGGCGAAACTTTACCAATCGTCTTGATGCTTGCCGCATTTCCACTTCGCAAGGGAATGGAAAAGCTCTCGGTTGTTGTCGTAAGTGTTAACAGATCGTCACTTTGCGTAAATGTGAATTGTGGTTCTGACGTATTTTTTAGGTTTTCTTTGAAGGTGTTGATTTGCTGTGTAGAATCGTTTACATGTTCAATTCTTGGCGTTTTGTGATCAAAAGTATTAAATGCGGAAGCCACTGTATATTTTGCGTCATTTTTGGTGATGGTGTAGTGCAATACGTTTTGTTGTACATCTTTCATGTATTCTAGCGTACTCCATAGAAAGAAGTGCACCGATTTTGTGGTGTTTGCCGCAACTTGCGTCGTATTTTGTGTTATTTTTTGATTGCGCAGTGTTTTGAATTTTTCTGAGAAATCAGCATTCCAGCCTAATAATGACGGAAATTTTGCGGAAGCATAGTTACTTTCTGTCCATTTGGAATTTGCGCTTAAAACAACACTTCCTAAATTCGATTGTGTCAACGCATCCAATTTGCTGAATGTGCTGTTAAAGTCGTACGAATCGGTTGCATCTAGCGTCAACTCAATTGGTGGAATGTCTGTCGTAGTTGCTTTGACCAACTGTACATGCACGGTTTTTCCTTGTTTTTTTAACAGAAGTATGTCTGTTGTATCATTGACTTTACCTTGTAAATCAGCGACTTCTCGTTGGAGTTCATCGTACGGTTGTAGCCCAAGTTTCTGAATGATATCTGCATCTGAAATGGTCTGTTCTGCGGAAACGTCCGTCAACTGCTTCTCTACATGCGTTGGCGATCCTGAGAAGAGAAATAACAGCACAAAAAGTACTAGAATCACGCTGTATAGTAAGGTATTGCTATTTTTTTTAGTCATTGTCGGTTTTGATTGATAGTGAGTTTAATCGCTTAAAAGGTTGCCTAAAAGATCACCTGAACTTTTTTTCGTGTCGTTATTTTTTTCTTTGGGTTCTTCGATGGTATTTAAGAAACTTTCAGCATCCTTGATGTCGTCTTGCTTCGGCATTTTCGTCGCTTTTTTGATATCTTCTTGTACTTTAGGCACTACCGTGGCGCTACCCAAATGTGCGATGTCTTTTAAAAACTGCGCATACATTTCGGAATTGGCTGCCATGGATTGTCCCGGACCAAACAGCGTTTCTTCCAAAAAGTTTCCAATTTTGTTGTAATCTTTGTTCAATTTTGGAATGGCCGTATACCTATTGTTACTGCTGCTTCTCAACAAAAATGCGGCATCCGATTGCATTCCTAGATAATAGATATCTGTGATTTCCTCTTCTTGTTTTCGTTCACTGAGATTTGTTTTGGAATCGTACCAATAGTTGAATCTGTTGAGTTGCGTTTCATCGATCTCTACACCAGTAAATAACGAATTAGTTTCCGATTCATTGTCAAACGTGATCAACAAATTACTGTTTGAATTGACAGAGAAATTTGTAATTTCTTCCAGATTGATGGCTTTTTTCTTTAAATCGCTTTCGCCTAGTAAGTCTGGAAATGTCACCGATGTATAGGTTTTTGTTTTTCGAAATGCTTTTTTAGTGACTTTGTATTTTACTTTTTCTTGTAATTGTGTTTTCAGCTGATGATAAAACGGTTTAAAATTCATCGCTCTTCCGCTCAATACCACATATTTGATATTGGTAATGAGTTCATCTTTATAACCCACAATCAAGTTGTTGATAAAGGTTTGCACTAAAAAGTTGGATTTTTCTTCGATGAATTCTTTGGAACGTTTTAAGGTGAAATTCCACGCTTTTTTTGCGCCTAATTGATCAAAACTTGTTTGCAACACTCTGATCGCATCAAAAGCATTGTCGTCGTGAATATGATACAAAAACTGTTGAAAGAAAGGTTCTTCTTCAATATCTGTAGCAGTATCGTTGGAGTAATTTATTTTGAGCTTTTCAAAGAATTCTTCCAACACCAACGCTTGCGCCATGTCTACTTTTTGCACAAAGTGTGCGTATGCATCGGGATTTCCGTATTGTTCTGTGAATAGACTTCCGACTGCTTTTAAAAAAATATTCGTCAAATATTGTCCTGCACCAGCCATTCCACCGCGATCAATACAATTGTACGTACCTCTTCCGTTGTAATCTAAAATAGAATAGTCAATCGTTCCTCTTCCGGCATCG
This sequence comes from Bacteroidota bacterium, assembly GCA_039026955.1. Classification (GTDB taxonomy): domain Bacteria; phylum Bacteroidota; class Bacteroidia; order Flavobacteriales; family Flavobacteriaceae; genus Kordia. The sequence continues at coordinate 70,686 of JBCCLH010000009.1, read as the reverse complement.
ATAATCAGGAAGCGATCGTCGTCGTCTTTTCCCATGTCGATTCTTTTGTTATCGATCCAAAGTGAATGATCGCTCAAATAGCCAATTAACGCTGCATCACTTTCAGAAACTGCAAAGGTTTCAATCACCACAGGCGTTTCTGTTGGAGCAGTTTCCTGATTGCCTTTAAAGTAACGTTCTGTAAATTCTTTGTTGAATGTTGTGTTGAGACTTCTTAAAATGGTATTCACACGATCTTGATCGTAAATATTTGGCATCAACAATAACAAACGAATGAACAACACATCTTTGCCTTCTTTCATTTCGCGTGTGCCCAAATCGATTAGAATTTGATAGATATATGAGATCAATGCGATTAAATTTCCGCGACGTCGGATGTCACCCATTCGTCCGTCTAGTTGAATTGGCGCCGTTTTTTCAGGATCTAGATAGGCAAGTTTTGAGTTGCCGATCATGGTTAGGTTTTCCTGTATTTTTTCATTGTAGATTTCGCGTTCATCTTTTGCGTTCGGAATCACTTTGTAATCGCGCTCGTGTGTTTTCCATTTCCATAACATCAGATTGCTTCCGTTACGATTGGCAAGTCGCTCCTCATTTAAAAACGAACGGTCAGAGAGCAGTGCCATCACACAAGAAGGATCGTCGTAACTGCTCGATAAAGCACCTTTTTTCTTGTAGATGATTTTTCCTGTTTTGTACAGATAATTGTTGTCATTTGCACCTTCTTCTTTGGCTTTGTCCCGTTGAATGTAATCTGTTTTATCATCGCCTACATTCAAGTTGTTATAGCCTTTTTTGATTTCGTCAATAATGGAGATATTTGTTGGTTCTTCCTGTGCGTTTGAAGCATCATCATCATTTGGCGGAATGTATGCCATTTGCGTTGCTTCTGATCCTAAATCAATATTTAGACTTCCGTATTTTGCTTTTTTCTTTGTCACAATGAAATAACAAGAACCAAAACGTGTTTCTTCATTTTCTTCGTTGTAGACAAACCGAACGTGAATTCCGCCCCAATCGGACAATGTGCGTATGCTTTCGCCTGTAAAATTCAGTTTTAAACCACCTTTTTTCGTATTGATGATTTCTCCGAGAAAGTAGTTTCCAATATCGTCTTGCTCATTTTCAACCACATCACCCAAACCAATCGTCACTTCCCAAATAGGAACACCATTTACCATGCGTGGTTCCTTTTCCGCTAATAATCTTGGGTTTAACGCAGTTTTACCAGCAGCTTCAGGAATGACAAAGGCATTTTCTGCAATCGTAAAGAGAGTTCTCTTATGACTACCTACCACTATAAACGCAGGATCGTACCAAGTTTTTGGATCAATACTTAGGTTTACAGACAAGTCTTTGTGCGCTGTAGTTATTTGTAGAAATTTGTTATTCATTCTTTATGGGTTTATAAAAATAGTCTTGGACATTCGTTGTTAAGGTTTGTCCTTGACATTCTATAGTATATTGATCATTATTTTTAGTCACATCAAGTGTGATGGTATCAGGATTTCCGATATCCATATAATTTTTTCCATTGATCGCGTACAGCTTTCTATCCGTTAAATGCATATCGTACAATTCTGAATGCGGATGCCATAACAGTTGCATAGAATACGGCTCCATCATGGCATCGCTTGGACGTTCCATTTTGATGTGTAAGGTATCTTTTTCAACCGCTTCTTTTGAATAGCCAATGGAATTGTACAACTGCAAGCGAATTCTAGAAGCATTGTCTTCATTAGAACCAAGCGACAGATTTACAGGGAAAAACGGATAGGCAATCGCTAGTAATTGGCTCATTTCATCGTTTTTTTGGTAATGAGTTTTTAGTGTTCCTTTTTGATCTTGTTGTTTGAGTTCTTCTTCCAACGCTGCCACTTCACGATTGATTATGGTTTCTATTGAATCCGCTGCGTTTAACTTGATTTTATAGTGTTTTACGATTTGTATGGGTAAAAATGTTTTTAACGTGTACGGTTGTATGAGATTGACATACAATAGACTAGTGTTTTCTTCTTCAATTTTGTTACATAAAACTAGGTAATCTGTGTGGGTGGCAATACTATTTTTTAGGAAGAGATTGCTAATCATGCGTTCGTTTTGCAGTGTTGCTTTGTTTTTCGAAATATCCTCTTCAATCACTGCGGTGTGAATGTGATATTCATTCTGAGTATCATCATCTTTGATGGTGAAGTTTAGCGTTGTATCTGTTGTTGGATATTGAATAAAATAAATTGCATACTTATTGCCGTACTTTTTTCGAATTTTTGCATGATAGGTAGTTTCCACACCTTGAATGTGTTTGGCATCTCCTTTTTGAAATTGAAAAACGTCTATTTCATTTAAGAATAATAGATTTTTCTTTGAAATCACGGCAATCCATTTTTTGGCAGCAGCAGTATCTACAGTCAATTGTTCATGTGTGATGAACTGATTTTTGAGTCGAACCAAAGCGATGTGATTTCCTTCTTTTGTGAATCCTGCATATTGTATTTTTTTCTTGGTTTCTGAACGTTTAAAACCATTTTTAATGATCGTTGTTTCTCCGGAAGGACCAATGATGATACATTTTGGAAGGTGTAATTTGTAAATATAATACGCAATCCAAAGTAATATCAAGAATAATAAAACTACTCCGATTATCAGTAAAGAAGAACGATGTAGCGGCGAGTTGATCGCGTAGATTCCTGAATGACTTTCGTCAATGGTTATTTTTTGAATGCGGTTGCCAAGCAAATCGTCGTTGTATATTTCTTGTCCAACACCATGTAGCGAAATTGTATTGTCAAACACACTGTTGAGCGTCACAGGAATTTTTTGAATGCTATCTTTTTGTAACACAATCGGATAAGTGAGTGGTAGCAGTTCATCATTCAGCACAATAGAGTCTAGCTTTACTAAATGATTTTGAGATATTTCTGTATTAATTTTTAGTGTGATAGAATCGCTTTCTTGCGTCAGAATTTCTATGGCTGAATCTGCGGCAGCGGACTTTCGCAAACCTTGTCGCGTCGTATACGCATAGGCGAAAAGCTTCGGTTTTCCATTTTTTTCGATAGGAGGAAAGACCGCTGAAAAAGCGCCGCGTCCTGTACTTTTTACATTGAACGGACTGTAAATTAGGTTGCCTAATATGCTATCAATTTCTTGTTGTTTGTTGGGCACTAATTTTCGAACTGTTTTGTAATCTTTCAACCATTGATCGGTTTGATCGGCATCATCGGTAATGCTACACAGAATGATTTGATTGTATTGTTGTAAATCCAAATCCTTGTAATCTTCCAAGAAAGAAGCCAAGGCCAACGGTTGAATGAGCGAAACAAAGGAAGTCGCGTACGGGAAGTTTTTCGTATTCCAACTTCCGTAAATACGCTGAAAACTGCGTTCAAATTTGTCGCTATTGTCAAATTGCCAAGGTGTCTCTTTTCTGGTTGCTTTTCTAATGAATCGCTGCCGAAATCCTTCGCTTCTGCGGTTTTCTCTTTTTAAATACATCGGCACTTTTTTGAGACTGTAATTTTTGCCCGGCATATAGATGATTCCACTATTGTAGAAGACAAACGCATCTTTTGAAAAATCAATTTCAGAATATAATTTGCTGTCTAGTAGTTTGTTGAAAACGTAAGCTCTGTATCCTAAATCCACATCTGTCATGGAACGACTTTTATCCAACGTTACAATCCACAAATTGCCTTGTGCCTCTATATCTTGTGCTTTCAGTACAGAAGTAGTCGCGCAATAGAAGAGAAATAAGGCAAGAATTCGAAAGGATGTATGCATTAAATTCAGCGTTTTTAGACTATAAAATTTTGGATTATAAATAGCAGTGATACTTCATGTAATACGAATCTGTATTAAATATAAGAAATTGTTTTTGAATGTTAATTTTGTATTGAAATTCGGGTTAAAGCTTCTATATCTATAACGTGTTTTATGGAGATTATTTTATTTTGAGAGTAAAAGAATTATTCAATACATTTTAGGGTTTACCGTAATGATAGGTTTTGTTGTTTAATATCATTCAAATAGCAACATAAAAAAGCATCATCTTAGCATAAAAGATGATGCTTTATCTATTTTAATTATTAGGCGCCTAACTGCCCAAATTAGACAGTAACTAAAAAACTACAAAATTATTCTTTCAATAGTTTAATCGTTTTTTGTGCGTTTTCTGAATACACTTTTAGCATATAAATTCCACTTGGTAAACTATGTACGTTCATTGAAGTGAGATTATTTTCTTGTGTAAGCACCAATTGTCCATTTAGATTGTGTATTTCAGCCTTAATCAAGTCTGCATTTTTATTTGTAATATGAATGATGTCTTTTACAGGATTTGGATAGATAGAAAGTAAAGCAAGTTCGTTTGTTTCTGATACGGAAAGTGTAGAAAAATCAAACGAAGACATTCCCGAAACTGCTGCAGCATTCGGATCAATAACATTGACAAATTCTGCCATAGCATTGTCGATCATATCTGCCTGCATAAAGCTTTTTAGTGGTGTGACGGTTGTCGCTAAGGCGGAATTATTCTCCAAAATATACATGGTTCCCGAAGTAGGCGCGCCGTTCACCTGAATGGTTACGATATTGGAAGTGGTTCCTGCTGATGGAGCAGACAAGGAAGCTAGACTTCCCAGAGTTTCCGTGATCAAATAACCGTCAATGGTAGCTTGTCCTACTGCATTTCCATCAAAGAATGTTGCAGAAGCTGCGCTTCCTAAAGAAGCAGTAATGCTAGCGGTAACACCATCTGGTAGGATGATGGTGAAACCGTAGCTTTGCACCGAGGTAGGGAAGTTGTTGGAACTTGTATTCGGTACAGCTCCAATGGTATAGTTGTAAGCACCATTGTCAATTAATGTGTACGTATAGCCATCCTGTGCATTTGCTTGAAAAATGCTAAGTATTAGGATGTTGAGTAGGGGAATTAGTTTTTGTTTTTTCATGATGGTAGTTTTTTATGTTTGAAAGTTTTCTGGTAATTGTTCTAAGATTTGATACGTACTAAAGTTTAAAAAGTTTCCTGGATGTGCCAGCACATTCTGTAATATGAATGGCGTATCCGGATTGGTGCCTGAATATTGAATGACTCCATCCATATTGACATCATTCACATCGTATCGAGTGATACTAAAGGTTGGGAAATTCAAAAAGTTTCCAGGATCGTTCAATACGGTTGACAATAAGTCGGGTGTATCCGGATTGGTTCCTGAATATTGTACAATAGTATCATTATTCACATCTCCAGACCACATTCCTGATACTCCGCTTGGCATTCCCGAAGTAGTTTGTGCATTGCTTCCAAATGTTGGCGTTACAGCACTGTTAGTAAAATCAATAGTTGTACTCATGCTAAAGTTTATAGGAATACTGCTCATAATTCCCAAATGACTGCGATGGTGAACTGATACGTAATAGGTATCTTCAGTGGTAATGAAGTTTAGGAGAGAAGTACCATCAATAGCTACAATATCACCATCGCGTTGTACTAAAGCCGATCGTGCATACGATGCTGTTGTATTATTTGTTTGATTGCGCAATTCAACCCAAATCCAATCGACAATTGCATCACTTCCTGTTGTAGTAAACACAGCAGCATTACAAGTCAAACCATCGGCATACGGACTTGTAGTTGGTATAAATCCAGCCACACGTAAATCATCGCGCATGAGGTTTTCTTGTTCAATATTCGGATTAAGTGCGGCACCTTGTAAATAGACTTTTATAGCCAAGTTGAAGTTATTGCCACAACTCGTATTATTAAAACTCGTTTGCATGTCAATGTTTGTCCAGTTCGTAGTTGAGTACGCAACATCATCTACCAAAATACAGGTCAAATTTGGATTGTTAGTCGCATTGAAGTCAGTAATTCCAGTATTGTTACCGTTTTTCACATTCAGAAACGTCAGATTGTTATTATTTACTATGACTCTTCTTAGCAACGGATTGTTGGACAAATCAATCGCAGTAAAATTATTACCGCTTGCTTCAAAGAATAACAAACTTGATTGCGTACTCACATCAATCGATGATATCGAATTATTTTCACAGGTAATTCGTGTCAAATTTGGATTTACAGACACATTCAAAGCACTCAACATATTATCATTGGCGCGAATAGACACTAAATTCGGATTGTTACTTGTATTTAAACTTGTTATTGAATTGCCATTGATATTCAGGAATCGAAGATTTGGATTATTACTAATATCAATACTCGTAAGATTTGTATCGCTAGATAAAATGTTTAGTAAATTTATATTCTGACTTATGTTTAAAGTAGTTATTGGATTATTATAAGTGAATAAGAATTCCAAGGCTTTAAAATCTTCAATTCCAGTTAGATCTGTTATGTTTTGATTATTCACATCTAAAGTTGTTACTACCGAAATAAGTCCTGTCGGCACTTGTCCATCCGCAGCAATATCATCATAGCCCAATGTGTTTAACGCAGCTTCAAAATTAGCATCAGGAATGGCAGTATAACAGGTACCACTTGTAAAATTATTAGCAGCATCAATATTGGTCCAGTTGGCTGTACTGTAAGCCGCGTCATCCACTTCAATACAGCTCAGGTTGGGCGTATTCCATGAAGTAAATACAGTAAAGTTGGTATTATTTCCATTTTTTACGTTTAGGTAATTCAAATTTGGATTTGAACTTATACTGAGTTCTTTTAATACAGGGTTTTGAGAAGCATTCAAACTGGTAATACGTGTATTATTCACTCTTAACAACACTAAGGCAGGGAGGTTGGATACATCAATTGAAGATAATGACGTATAATCAACTTCTAAAAATCTTAGGTTTGGAAACGCGCCTAATGTAATCGTAGTAAAGGTTGGATTTTCACTTACATCCAACTCCTGTAAAGCTAGATTGTTTGAGAAGTCCATACTAGTCAACTGATTATAATCAAGATCTATTTCTTCCAACGCAGTAAGTGCCGAAAGATCTACTGAAGTTAATTGATTGTCACCAAGGTCTACTTCTTTTAACAAAATATTTGTACTCAAATCAATAGCTGAAAGATTGCAATCACTCAAATCTAACTCTCTTAGTGCTATATTATTGCTAAGATTGACGGTTGCAAGGTTTGAATTATTACGTGCATTCAATTCTCTTAAAAGTAAGTTGTTGGAGAGGTCTAAACTCGTTAGACTGTTATTTCGTACACTCAACGTTTCTAATCGTATAAAATCTTGTATTCCTGTTAGATCAGAGATTCCATCACTATTCATACTTAGCGAGGTGACATTGTATATATTTACCGATGGTACTTGTCCATCATTTGGAATATCATCATAGGCCGAAAGTTGATTCTCAAAATTGGCATCGGGAATGGCAGTATATGCAAATGTACATTGTGTAGCACTAAACGTAGTTCCTGCATCAATGTTGGTAAAATTAGTCATTGCATAGGTTGCATCATCTACCAAAATACAAGGTAACATACTGTTGCCTGTTGCCTTAAAATTTGTAAAATTGGTATTGTTTCCATTTTTAATACTTAAGGAAATTAAGTTGTTACTGCTAATGTCTAGTGCTGTTAGGCTCGTCAGTGTTGAAAAATCTTCTACATATAAAACATTGTTATTGGCTGTGATCGATTGTAAGCTCGTAAGCGTGTAAATCAGCTCCAAACTGTCCAGATTGTTTTGTGCCACATTAAGGGTTTGCAATGCAATAAAGTCCTGTATTCCTGTAAGATCAGCAATCATATTTCCAGAAATATCCAAACTTGTCAACGTATTAATATTGGCAGTTGGTACCTGATTGTCACCTGCAATATCATCCAATCCTAGTGTATTTAACGCAGCTTCAAAGTTGGCATCTACAATGGTTGTATAGGTTCCGCAATTGGTACTAAAGCTAGTTTGTGGATCGACAATATTAAAATTTTGTAACGCAAAGGTTGGATTGCTAATATTGATACAGGTAAGTCCTGGATTGTTATTGACATCAAATCGTGTAAAGTTTTCTGTATTTCCATTGCGGACATCCAAACTAGTCAATCCTGCATTGGTAGCTTCAAATCTTGTCAATAGCGTTAATCCTGAAAGGTTCAAACTGCTAATATTGTTTTCATCAATATTGAGATCTTGTATTAAGGGATTATTCGAAAGGTTTAAACTTGTCAATGTGTTTTTATTTACCCATAAGTTGGTAAGATTGGGCAACGCAGATACGTTAATAGTCGTCAATTGATTTTCGCCAACATACACTTCTTTTAGTCCTGAATTGTTTGATAAATCTATAAAAGTAAGTTGGTTTCTACCTAAAGCTAGGAGCTCTAGTGTAGTACCTGTAGGTAATGTGAGCGTTTGAATGCTGCAACGATTCGCACGTACTATCCTTAATGCTGTATTGTTGCTCAAATTAACTGTGTTTATGATATTATCACTTATATCTAATGTTTCCAATGCTGTAAAGGCTTCAATTCCTGTCAAATCTGTAATCCCACTAAAACTAACCGATAAGTTTGTTACGGTTTCAATATTGGCAGTCGGTACTTGATTGTCATTTGGAATATCGTCAAGACCACCAAGTCGATTTTCAAAATTTGAATCTGGAATAAAAGTATACGTACCACAGTTTGCACTGAATAGTGTTTGCGGGTCTCTTTGTGTGAAATTGGCAATGGCAAACGCTGGATCATCAACCGAAATACAAGTTAAGTTAGGATTGTTTGAAGTACTAAACCCTGAAATAATAGTGTTGTTTCCATTTCGCAAATCGAGGGTGGAAAGATTATTTTGATTTACTTGTAATATAGAAAGGTTTGGATTATTGCTCAAATCCAAACTAGTCAATGCATGATTTGCCATACTCATAAAAAACAATGCTGTGGATCCACTTAAATCTACATCACTTACATTTCCATTATTTACTTGAAGAATTTCCAGACTTGTTGTTCCTGTAAGCTTTAAGGTACTTAAATTGGCATTTCCAGAACCATCTATGATTTGTAAATTGGTAAATCCGGCGACATCAATGCTTCCAATATTATTATTCCCAAAACTAAGTGAACTGAGCAACGTATTACTAGACACATCAAGATTGGTCAGTGCATTATCATTTACGTTCAAACTCGTCAATGCCGTTAATCCCGAAAGATTGATGGTATTTAATAGATTTTCTTCAACATCAATAGATAATAATTGTGTATTTAAAGAAACATCTAATGTTGTCAAGTTATTTCTACGAATATTTAAGCGCTCTAATAGGAGATTGTTTGTAAGATTTAAACTGGTCAAATTGTTTGTGCTCAGCGTCAATTCTTTTAAAGCGGTATTGCTTGAGAGATCAATTGTGGAAATATTGTTATTGTTGGCACGTAATTGTTCCAAAGCTGTAAACGCTTCAATTCCTGTCAAATCTGAAATATTATCAAAACGTACATCCAATAGTGTCACGACTTCAATTAAAGCCGTTGGCACTTGTCCATCACCCGAAATATCATCGTATCCTAAATTCGCTAACTCTGTTTCAAAATTAGCATCTGGAATGGTTGTATAACGACAATAATCTGTTGTTGAAAATTGAGTTTGTGCATCTATATTAAACCAGTTTGCATTGGCATAGGCAAGATCACTTACACGGATACAAAATAAATTTGGATTATTTCTAGCATCAATACCAAAAACGATTCCACTATTATTTCCATTATTTAAATTCAGACTGGAAAGATTATTTTGTTGTACTCTGACGGATTTGAGTATTGGATTATTACTTAAATCCAAACTAGTCAATGCGTTATTGGACATGTCAAAATTTTCTAATAGAGGAGAATTACTAACATCTATTGCGCTTATATTGCAATTACTTGTCAGTACAGCACTTAAACTTGTAGTACCAGAAAGATTTAAAGTTGTTAGATTGCTATTGTTTGCTGCTTTAACCACTACTAATTGCGTATAACCAGAAAGGTTTAATGAACTAAAGTTATTATTTTCTATGTCAACACCAGTTAGCATCATGTTTGTAGAAATATCTACAGCAGTAAGTGCATTATTATCGATATCTAATTCTGTTAATTGCGTAAGTCCTGTAACATTTAGTGTAGATAAGGTGTTTGATTCAGCTCCCATTCGGAGAAGATTTGTATTTGCAGAAAGGTCAAGTGTGGTGAGTCCGTTTGAACCAATCTCCAATCGTTCTAACAATGGATTATTAGCTAGAATAATAGCAGTTAAATTATTAGACGTTAGATACAATTCCTTAAGTGCTGTGTTGTTCGTCACATCAATAGTCGTCAGATTGTTAAGATTGGCGCGTAATATTTCCAGCGCCGTAAAATCTTCAATTCCCGTTACAGTATTAATATTTCTATTGCTTATATCTAATGAAACCACACTAGCAATCAATGAGGTTGGTACTTGACCATCATTCGCAATATCATCATAGCCAAGTACGCCCAATCGCGCTTCAAAATTGGCATCTGGAATGCTTGTGTATTGACAATCGGTTGCACTGAAATAGGCAGTTGGATCAATATTGGTCCAATTGGCATTACTGTATGCCACATCATCCACAGAAATACAAGTTAAGTTTGGACAAGAGGTAGTTCTAAAAACGGTAATGCTTGTATTCGTTCCATTGCGAATGTCCAACGAAGACAATTGACTTATACCATCGGCTTCTAATACTTCCAACGCTGTATTCGTCCTTAAATCTAGGGCTGAAATGCTAGTGTTGCTTACGTTTAAAGTGACCAACGATGCACCCAAACCAAAAAGATTGCTAAAGAAAATATTATTGCTGCAATTCAAATTCCGAAGATTGGTAGTATTTGTAACATTGAGATCAGAAAGGTTATTATTTGATACAAATACATCGGTCAGTAGCGGGTTTGTTCCAAAATTCACAGCTGATAGCATATTATTATTAGCCGTTAATGAGATAAGATTGGTATTGCTGCTTAAGTCTAAAAATCCTAATGAATTATTAGATACATTCAAATCGGACAGCGCTGCAAAATCCTGAATTCCTGTAAGATTGCTAATATTTTGATTTTCCAGGTTTAGATTGCTTATTGTCGAAATAAGATTCGTAGGAACTCTTCCATCTCCCGGAATATCATCATACCCTAAAGTGTTTAAAGCGGCTTCAAAATTTGGATCAGGAATGGAAGTATATGGAATACAGCTTACATCATTAAATACGGTGCCGCTATCTACAAATATAAAGTTTGCAGTTGCATAATTGGCGTCATCTACCAAAATACATGACAAATTACTATTTCCACGAGCTTCAAATTCAGTAAAATTTGTATTATTTCCATTTTTGACATTCAACGACTGTAATTGATTGTTTTGTACATTCAGTCGTGTTAACAAAGGGGAATTAGAAATATCTAAACTTGTTAAACTATTCAATCGGAAATTAAGCCGCGTTAGCTTTGTATTATTTGAAAGATCAATAGTTGATATCGTGTTAAATCCAGCTGTATCAAGTCTTGTAAGTTCTGTATTATTAGTGACGTCCAAGCTAGAAATATTGTTCCCTCCAATACGTAATTGTGTAAGATTGATATTGGCACTCACATCGATACTTGATAAGTTGTTATTGTTTAAAACGATGACTTCTAATGCTGTATTGTTTGTTAAATTAATACTAGTAAGTGCATTAAAATCAACTTGTAAGCTTCTGAGGTTTGAATTGTTTGAAACATCTATTGTGCTAAGATTATTAAAGCTCGCTAAAAGAGAACTTAATGCCGCAAAATCTTCAATTCCCGTCATATCAGTTATATTGGAACTTCTGACATCTAGTTCTACAAGTCCACTAATATTGGCAGTTAAGACTTGTCCGTCATTGGCGGTATTGTCTATTCCTTGAGTGAACAATGCATTTTCAAAGTTTGGATCAGGAATGGCGGTGTATATTTGTGAAAATCCGGTAAAGGACCAACACAAACAACAAAATAAAGGTAGTAGTAGGGTTCTCATATCTGTTTATTTTTGGTATAGTATTCGTTATTAAAAGATTGAATTTTCAATTTGATTTGCTCCAATTCCATAAGATGACTTTCCAAAAATGCTGTTTGTGAATTTTGGATTGATTTCAAACTTGTCAACCTAGAAATGTCTTTAGCTGTATTTGAAGTTGAATCTGTATTTTTTTTCTTTTTTGAATCTGGCATTTGTAATTGAAATTCTTGAAACAAATTAAACTGGATAGGTGATTTAAATCAAAAAACGAGTGCGGACAAATAAGCGGACAAATCCGTAAATATTTGACTAGTAAGCATTTAAATTTTTTAAATCGAAATGTGGTTATAGGTCTGAAAGGTATTTTTCGAGATCAACATGATCTTCAAGCTGCATCTTTTTTCGAATGCGATGCCGTGATTTGCGGACTGCTTCTATGGACGTATTTCGGAGTTGAGCAATCTGATTTCTGTCCAATCCAATTCTTAAGAACGAACAAATTTCAATATCGGTTTTAGTAAGTTCAGGAAAATCAGAATGTAACTTTTTGATAAATTCAAAATTTACTTTTTCAATATTTTCTTTCACCAATAACAATTTGCTATCATCAGATTTTCCAGCTTTCAAATCGGCAATAATACTTTTCAAACTCATATCACTGTCTTTTTCAGCTAACTTTTGAAGATTCTCAGCAATGCGCTCTTTTGATTTGATATGTTGAATGGTTTCTGTGAGAAGTTCATTAATTTCTTCTGTTTTGGTAGCTACTTTGTTATTCAGTAGAATATTTTGATAGGCCTGTTCTTTTATTTTTTGACGATTTCTGATAAAGAAAAACGCAATACAACTTAAAATCGCCAACAAAAGCGTCACCACTATCCAAAAACGTGTATTTGCTTTGCGTTTCAATTCACTTTCATCTAATAGTTTTTGTTGTGCAAAGGCAGTACTATCGACAGCTTTCTGCAAAGCGTATTTATTCTTTAACGCTACTTCTGCACGTTCTCTGTAGGCTAATGTATCGCGCTTTTTCTGGTAGGCTTCAACATACAATTTATTAGTTGCTACTGCTTTTTTATACAATCCAGCTGCTTCATAACTTTGCGTCAAACCTCTGTAGAATTCTATCAAATCTTCGCGTTGATTAGTTTTGTTCACATAATAAATCCCTTTCTTATAATTTTCAATTGCTTTTTCAGGATTGCCTAACGCTAATTGCGACTCCGCTTTGGTCAAATATACTTGCGGAAAGAAAACCGTGTCTTTATTGGATTGTAATGCTTCTAGAAATTGATCTACATATATGAGCGATTCTGCTATTTTATTTTGTTCTCGTAAAAACCGTCCGTACATATCTAAAGCGGCGTATTTTGGAACTTTCCCTTCTGCTAAATCTGCAGTTTTTATGGCAATTTTAAAATAATATGCGGCACTATCATTCACTTCAATCGCTCTAAAATAAGTAGCTTTTCCACGAGCCGCTTCACTTAAAAAACGTTTGGATTTGGTTTCAACAGCAATCGCGTATGCAGAGTCTATGGCAATACCTGCTTTTTCAAAATCACCTTCATTTCCCCAATAGGCGCCCATAGCCTGATAATTCTGTATCTGTGTTTCGCGTTCACCAATACGTCGTTTAATGGCCAAACTTTTTTCTTGGAGTTCTAATGCTTTCACCGTTTTATGATCCATAGCAGCGTAGCCTCCTAAGACTCTATACGCGTTGGCTTGTTTTGATAAATAGATCTTAACATCTTTTGTATCCTTTGGAAGACGATCTACTAGCGCAATCATTTTTTCGTAGTTGGTTGCCGCCAGTGTTGGATTTTTATATAGATTTTTTTGAGCAAGCTCATAGGTGACATTTATGCTGTCAATCAGAGGATTATTTTCAGATTGTGAAAATACGATCTGTAAAGGTATACACAGCATAAAAAGAAGGAAAAGGAATGACGAATTTTTCATGATGGCTTGAAGGTATATGTTATAAAATTTCTTTTGTACGATATTACTAGAATATACTTTTCAAGTCAAAAAAACAGGGGATGCAAATACGGATACATTTTTATAAGTAAATGATAATCATACACTTATTTTTAATTAAGTGCATCTGCTCAAATGAATGACTAACTAGCATGATAAATTTTTGTACTTTTAAATCGGTATAAAAATGAGCTGTAAAAAATTGCTTTTATGCCTTTGTAAGCTGATTCTTTCGTTATTAAATTCATGAAAAAACCGATCACATTTCACATTTCGTATATCCTATTTTGTGTCCTACTATGTTGCACACATAGTTTGTCTGCACAAGTAGCAGAAAAGGATAGTTTGGCGTTAGAAAAAATGCATGTGGAAGCTGATGAGTTCCTCCGATCAAAGCCTAATATAGCTTTGGAGCGATACAATGAATGTATTGCGCTGTTAGACAGTATCTTCTTAACACAAACCAAAGACAAGTCCTATTACACACTAAAAAAAGCCTTGATGCTGGACGAAGTATCCTATTGTTATTCATTACAACGCGATTATGTCGCTTCGTTAGCATCCGCCCAAAAGGCATTACTATTGAAAGAAGCTATTGGGGAAACTTATACCTTATCAAATTCGTATCGAAGAATGGGCACTATTTTAATGTTTGAAAAGGATCTAGACAAAGCCCAAGAATATTTTGATAAAGCATTTGAATTAAGCGAACGCTATAAAAATATAGAGCAAAGAGCATTTACTTTGGTTGATTTTGGACGTATGTTGCGAAGAAGGGAAGAACTAAAACAGAATGAAGCGCTAGAGGAGATGCAACCTGCCGAAGATCAAATGGTAAGGGCCATTCGTTTTACTGATTCTATCCAGAATAAGAAAGTAAGTTTATATGCCAACAGAACCTATGCTAGCTTTTTATTAAATGTTCGAAGCGATTATCAAAAAGCATTGAAATACGCAAAGAAAGCGTTGGCATTAAGTGAAGAGCTTGGATATGTATCTTCTCAGGAAATTTATTCGTACATGCAAGGCGCTATCTACCGAAAACTGAAACAACCTAAAAAAGCCTTGCCTTATTTAAAAAGAGCAGTAGATTTATCAGTCGAGTTAAAAAAAGATAATACCATAGCTAGACGTTATTTAGGATTGAGTAACTGTTACCTTGATATGGGCGATTATAAAAGTGCGTTTCCATATTATCGTTTATACAAAAACCATCAAATCAAAAGGTTAAATATTAATAATGCTAGAGAAATTGCCCGAAAAGATGCTGCGTTTACCTATGCAAGACAAAAATCGTTGGACAGTCTACAATTTGTTGCCCAAAATGCTGCAAAGGAAAAGGAGATCAAACAAAAAGCAAAAACACAATTTTGGAGTATCATTACAGTCTTAGTTGTCTTTGTTTTGATTGGAATTATTACCTATCTGACGCTGAAAAAACGAGCGATTGAAGCAGAAGCAGAAGCATTGCGACAGAATCAAAGAAATATTCAACTCAAAGAAGAAGTATCTGAGAAAACAAGCGAAATCCTCACATTAGTCGATGAAAACATTACCTATCAACGCCAAAAAAGTCAATTGACGGAGAATCTGAAAAAATTAGCAAACAGAGAATCTGATATCACACTAAAAAGCATTTTGGTAGACTTAAAAACCGCAGGAATTGACGATTCAAAGTTTGAAATGGTACGTGATAATATCAACGAGATGAGTTATGATTTTAAACGAAAATTGCGCAAATCGCATCCTGAATTGTCAAAAACCGACATGGAAATCAGTAGTTTTATTCGCATGGGATTGTCTCGAAAAGAGATCGCAAACTTACGCAATACAACCATATACGCCACAAAATCTTCTCGTTACCGACTCAAAAAGAAATTGGGACTTGGCTCAGAAGATAGCTTGGAAGCATATTTGAAAAATCTATAAGTAAATAATAAATACCAAATCCCCATTTTTTATTTCTTAGGAATAACGTCCTCTTTTTCCATCGATTTGATGATTTTTTTAACGTAATCGTCGGACATCTCTGCAATGTTTTCAGGATCGATGATGTTATAGCTTCCATACCACACCAAATCTTTTTCGCTGTCTTTTTGTAGATTGTAAATGGAAGTTTCTACATAGAATACTTGGTATTTTTTATAATCATCTTGACTAAAGTAATCATCGCGCGAAGCTAAATATCCGCCTAAAAATTTTTGTAAACCGTAATCGAATCGGGGAGAAGCACCACTTCTAGATTCGTTTTCTTTGATGCCTTTGATTGCAGAAACCAACACTGTTTCATAACCTTCAGTAAGTAGCTTGCTGATTTGAGTTTCTATTTCTGATTCCGTGTCTGAATCGTCTTGAAACATTTTTTCAAAAACTACCGAACTTTGTATCGCATTGATGTTTCGGGCATTTAGCTCTCTTACTAAGCTGAATTCAAAATTGCTTCGTGCTTCTAAATCAGGAGTTACGCCCACTACTAATACATTTTTCGGATTGAATTCGGTAAAGTCTGGATTTTTCCAACTTTCTTCTTGTTTGATCGCCGCGCAACCAACTACCAAGAATATTAGGGTTACTAAGGAAAAGGTTTTCATTTTGTATGAATTAATTGATCAATTCGTCTTGTTTTTTGGTGTCTTCTTTCAGACTTGTTCTTTCTTTGATAAGTTGCTCGTGTTCCAATACTGCCAATGCCATGTAGACATAATCTGTGACAGATTCTTCAATAGAAGTCGGATCTACAATATCAATGTATCCTTTCCAAAGCAATTCTCTGTCTTTCGTCGGGCAAATGCAATACATAGAAGTCTCCGAATGGTACACCGTATACGCATCGTAATATTCAGGATTGTAATAAATATCTTGATACATCATGTATTCATCCGTAAATTTTCGGTAGGTATCATCGTAGTCCTGATAGTGTTGTTTGTATTGAATTTTGTCTTCAACGCCAATAATTTTTGTCAATAAAATCGTATCAAAACCATCTTCAATTAAGGAAAGTTCAATTGCTTTTAGTTCTTTTTCGGTCATTTTTTCTTTTCGCAAAGACGGATCAAAAAGTGTGAGACTCGTCACAGCTTCGCTTCCACGTGCTTCGAGTTCTGCTTTGAGTTTTTGCTCAAATTGCTGACGTGCTTCTACATTCGACGTCAAACCAACAATCAACACTTTTTGCGGTTCGTATGTATCAATATCTGGATTTTTCCAATGATCTACCAATTGTGTTGTAGTACATGCAGTCAGCATCATAGAAGCGATACATACTATGTAAAAAATACGTTTCATGACGAATGATTTTAGTGATTATGATCTAACAAAGTCTCTAATTTTTCTTCTTTCTTAATGCCTTTAATAATATTGAATAACTGCATTTTTAATACCTGATATTCTTTAAGAAAGATCTCAATATCGCTCGCGATGTTTAGGTGTGCTTCCTTGTATTTCTTTTCATCTTCGAGCTGATCAACACCATCGACCATGATTTTTAACCCGTTTTCATGTCTCATAACTTTTTGAATGAGGTGTTCATTATGTCGATAGGAACGTGTCAGCGTATCGATAATTTCTTTATCGCTTGAAAAAATATCCAATGCTCTCAATTGTGCTGAAAAAGAATCGATTAAGTTCTCAAAGAAAATATGTTCGTCATTTATAAAACGCAGTTGTGACAACCACTGTAGCGAGTCGGTATGCATATCATCAGCACTGATCCATTCTATATATTTGGTTTGTGTTTGTATGGTTTTCATGATATTTTGTTTTCGTAATTATACTTTAAAATTACTGCCAGAAACCGAGAATTTCTATGACATATATCAGCTTACTCGACCATCGAGATTTTACTCTGGAATCACCATGAAAGGTACCTTCAAGTTAAAGGCAATCTTCTTAATCACAGGTTCGCGTAAAATGCTATCTATAAAACTGTGTGAATAATACACCATTGCAAGAATGTCTACATCGAGTTCTTCAATAAAATCGTTAATACTTGCTTCTTTACTCGTGTAACTTGGAATTAAATGTACACTGTGATCGTGTGCTTTGAGGTATTCTTTTAAGACATTGAGATTACTTTCCTGCTTTTCATCCAATACACCTTTTTCATTGATGTGAATAACGCGTATTTTGGAATTGTGTAAGTCTGCCAAATTCTTTAAATAGTCTAATTCTTTCGCATCACAATAACGATTGAAGTCCGATGGAAAGGCAATTTGCTTCGGCGTTGCATATTCATATTCGTTTGGAATTGCTAAGATTGGACAGGTTTTTACTTTTTTAAACATTTTTGCAGTATTGCTTCCAAATAGCACTCCTTTTGCGCCTGTAGCACCTTTGGTTCCCATCGCAATCAAGTCAATTTTATGTTTTAGCACACAACTTTCAATCGCGTCGTCTAAATCGCCTAGACTTACAATAACTTCAAATTCGTGATTGCTGTTGGTATTGGTTGCTTCTAATTGTTCTTTGAGTTGGAGTACGTCTTTTTTCGCATTTTCAAGCATGGTGCTTAACAGTTTATTAGAAAAACTAGAAATACGTGACGAAGCTACTTTTTGCGAATTCAACAAGTAAAACTTACAGGTTTCGTATTGATATAATTTCAGCGTGTAGATAATAGCACTCCAAGCATTATCTGAGAAATCGGTTGGTAAAAGAATATGTTTCATAATATGATTGTAAAGGTTTTAGATAAATTTGTTGTTCAGTTCCTGCTTATACATTGGCAGGAATTACTAAAAATGGTGTTTTTAAATGCAGTCCTATGTATTTTACTTTTGAACCAAAAAATAGGTTTTCAAAAAAGGAATGTTTGTTATTCAACATTGCTAAAAAATTGATGCGCGATTGTGATTGAAATTCTGAAATAGCAGTTCCTATGTCATGATGATTCACGGTATGAAATAGATTCGAAACACCTTCAAAATGTGTCGCGAGTTTTTCTCTGTTTGCTTCTTGTGTTTCGGTCAATTCGTCTGCATGCGTTACATGTAAAATATTGACACGCGCTGAACATAACGACGCTATATTTTTGATTTCTGCCACATGTCGCTCTTCGAAATTGATTCCATAATCTGATGGGAATAAAAGTTCGTGTGGCGTTTCAAATTTGTAGTCACTTGGGACTGCCAATAACGGACATTTGCAATTTTTTAATACGTGAATCATATTGGAGCCAAACAACACTTCTTTGATGCCCGAAGCACCTTGCGTTCCCATGATGATCATCTCCATCGTATTTTCTTCGTACAACAGTTCAATCTCAGAAATCAACATATTAAAGGCAGAGATTCGAGAGAAAATGTGATTCGGATTTGGAAACTCTTTTTCAATGGTTTCTTGCACTGATTTCAGTCTGTTTTGCGACTTTTCTTTAAGTGCATCCATGAGTCCAAATTGTGCTGCGCCCACCTCCATATATTGTACATGGTAAATGACAGGTGTATACGTATTTAGTAAGATGAAATTACATTTTTGATCTTTAAATAATTGAACCGCATACCGAATAGCGTTCAGAGAATTTTCGGAGAAATCGGTGGGTAAGAGTATTTTTTTCATCGCTGTACATTTTTTAATTTCTTAGGTTAAAAGTACTGTGTAGCGACACAAAAAACTATGATATTTGTCAGCTAGAAAAGGAGAATTTACTCGTGTAGAATTAAGAAAGGTATATTTCGATGATAACTGATATGATCTACATTGGAGTGAAATAAAATTTGCTTAAAATAGTTGAGATTTTTCGCTGCCATGATGATCAAATCAATGTCTTTTCGTTCGGTGAAATTTTCCACAGCAGTTTCTACATGATCGTTCGATAAAAAGTGAAAACTGTATTCGTGTCCGTCCAAGAAATCTTCCAATAATGCTTTGTTTGCTTGTTGATGCTGATTCAAATGATTTGTTACTTTATTGATGTGTAAAATACGAAGTGAAGTCGTTTTTTTATCAAAAATGGTCGCAATTGGTGCTAAGGTCTGAATGTCGGAAGCTAAGGTAAAATCGGTTGGAAACGCCACTTCATCAAATACTTTGTAGGTAGCATTTTCTGGAATGATTAATAGTTTGCATTTTACACGTGTAATCACATTTTCGGCGTAATGTCCAATGACATGTGTTTGTTCGTTGGCGACACCTTTGGCGCCCATGATGATCATATCGATATTTTTATCTTCCACTTCTTCACGAACCGATTGTATAAAAGAGTTGTGTTGAATGAGTGTGAAAAAATTGTGATTGTTATGGTTGGTGAATGCAGTTGAAATTCGATCATACAGTCTATCAAACTTTGCTTTAATGTCTTCTTTTTCGTTAGTAGTCACTACGTGCAATACGTAAAAATTGCAGATAGCATTTTCCAAAAAACGCAACGCATAGGCGATGGCATTCCATGAATTTTCGGAGAAATCTGTTGGTAATAATATATTTTTCATCTCTAGATCGACATTTACCAACAAATCTAACGAGACCTAGTTTTTCAAAAAATGATATTGGTCATATTTAGGAGAAACTTTCTCGTAATTGAAGCTATTTAATACATTTCTTGCAACTGCTTGTAATCTACAATTTTGATATTTCTTCCTTCAATTTCGATGATACCTTCTTTCTTAAAGCGTGAAAGTGTTCGAATCAGCGTTTCGGTGGCGATTCCTGCTACACTTGCCAAATCGTTTCGTGAAATTTTAATCGGATCTTCGGGATTGCGATTGAGCTTTTTAGCAAATTTTAAAATGGTAGTCGCTGTTTTTCGATGCACCGAACTGTATGCCATTTGCAATAATTGCTCTTTGATGCCAGAGATGTTATCGGTTAGCAATTGAATCAATTCCAGCGTGACTTTGTGATTTTTGTCCAACACATCAATCAATTCGCTTTTGGAAAGTCCAACTACTTCCACATCTTTCATCGCAGTGGCGGTTTCCTGATACGGCATGTTTTGCGTAAAGGAAGTATAGCCGAATAAATCATCTTCTTTATGAAGTGCTGTAGTGAGTTCTTTTCCTTGTTCGTCAAACTTATGACACTTTACTACACCTTTGATAATGAGGTAAATATAGTTGGAACTATGTCCTTCTTCGTAAATGCGCTCATCTTTCGAAAAGTTAAAAATAGCACCGTTATCGTCAAAAAAGTTCTTTAAATCATTCAGATCTCGCAGTTGATGTTCATCGTCTTGTGGCGTTGCTTTTTCGCGTTCATCTTTTAAAATCGCGGCTTTTGCAATACGACTTTCAATGGCGCTTGTAAGTTCTTCTTCTTCAAACGGTTTGGTAATATAATCGTCTGCGCCCAAGTCCATTCCCTTACGGATATCTTGTCGCTCAGTTTTGGCAGATAAAAAGATAAACGGAATGTATTTCGTGTGATCGTTTGTGGAGAGTGCTTCCAACACGCCATACCCATCCAATTCGGGCATCATGATATCACACACAATAATATCGGGCGTATGCTGCAAGGCACTTTCTACGCCTTTTTTTCCATTCGGAGCAGTGACGACTTCGTAGTCAGCGAGTTCAAGTAATTCCGCTGTATTTTCTCTTAAGATGGTATCATCTTCAATTAACAATACTTTTTTCATTGGTGGTTGCTTTATTTGGTATAGTGATGGTAAATGTGGAGCCAATATTTTCGGTACTTTCAAAGGAAATGCTTCCGTTTAAGTTTTCTAAATGACTTTTTACAATATTGAGTCCAATACCTGTTCCTTGAACGAGCAAGGCATTTTCGGCTCTGAAATACCGATTGAAAATGTTTTTTTGCTCTTTTTCAGGAATCCCAATACCATTGTCTTTAATTTTAAATGTAGTAGTAGTGTTATTTTGGGTGATCATAATATCTATGACGGTGTTTTCGGAAGAATATTTAATGGCATTATTTACTAAATTTGATAGTGCCAATTCGAGAATTTTTTCATCCTGAAACAGTGAGAAACCGTCAATGTCTTCTGGGTAATTTATTTGCTGTCCGTCTTTAAGTAGCATGTTGGCGTTGTATACGACTTCGTTTACCACTTTGCTTACTTTGAACGTACTTAGTTTGTAATTTACTTTTCCTTTTTCTAGTTTTTCAACCGATAAGAAATCGTTTAGAATGTTATTTAAATAGTGTACTTTATCAGAAATGATCCTAATATGGCGATCGCGTCGAGTTTGCTGCTCTGTCAATTTGTATTTCCCCAACAGCATCGAAGAAGTTAAGATACTACTCAACGGTGTTTTGAATTCGTGTGAAACTAGGGACAAAAACTTTGTTTTCAGTTCGTTGAGTTCTTGTTCTCTTTTTAACGCAGTTTTAGCATCTTTTTCTGCTTGAATACGAAGTTTGTTTTCAGCTTCCAATTTGGCAATCGTATTGCTTAATTGTTGGGTTCGTTGAATGACCTTTTGTTCTAAGCCTTCATATAATTCCTGAATTTTTTCTTCTTGTTCTTTTCGGACAGAAATATCAATCACCAATGCCATGACATAGTGTATTCCTTTGACCGTAAACGGATTTAAACCTGCTTCTACAGGAAAGGTACTTCCGTCTTTTCGAGCGCCGTAAATATCACGTCCGCGTCCCATTTGACGACTTTGGCGTTGCTCCATAAATTGATCAAAATGTGCACCGTGTCCCGCATGATATTTTGTGGGAATTAAGATTTCAATAGATTCTCCAATCAATTCCTCACGCTCATAGCCAAACATATGGGCAGCAGAAGCATTCACATCTATAATTTCTTGTTGATCATTGACAACAATTACGCCCTCAGAAACGGCATTTAAAAGGATGTTAAATATATCTTTTTCCTGTCGAAACATAGTACTTTTTTGCGGTGAACACGTAAAGTGCAAAATACAAAAAATATAGAGGATAAAATGCTAAAATGATAGAGTTTTTATAAGGGTAACACGAAACAAAAGTGCTTTAGGTCACTAAAAAGAGCGGGTATCTACTGCAAATCAAACCTTTAGAAGATAGTATCTTATATGTTATTTTTGTGTAATGGCAACTGCATACTAACTGTGTCACGATCTTGGGCAATTGTAACTACATTAGAAAAATAAAAGCGAACTACTATAGTTCACTTTTGCTATGATATTTAACGTGAGTTCGACACAAGAAGTCATCAAATTATTTGTAATTAACTGAAAAATAAACATTTGTCAGTTCGAGCATTGCTGAAAGCACCGAGCGAAGCTCATGAGAACACTGTAAAAGTTAAAATTTCGATTGAATCTCGTGAGCTTCGCTCGGTATCTACGATAATGCTCGATTTGACAATTTATATAAGTTGTTGACTATTATATATTTAACGGAATAGTTATATCGAACTCACGTTATTTATTATGATAAGGTTTATTTGGCTTCTACAATATTTAAGGTATACATCGGATCTTCCGCATCATTCACCGCAAATTCGATGGAATTTACTTGAAAATCTTCCCAATAGCTTGGATCAATTGGCCAATCTCCAATTTGATTATAGTCTTTGTCAAATACCATAAATAGGGGATAATTGTATTCAGAGGTTCCTACAGCAACACCGCCAAAAACAAAAACACCGTCTGAAAATTGTGTGTATGAAGCGGCTAAATAATTTCCTTGGGAAATGCCTTCAGGGATTTTAAACTTTGATGGATTTTGCATCATATCTGTCCAAATATTTTTCCCGTTTTTTGGGATGGTCATTGTTGCTTCTAATTTTGTTGCCATGATTGTTTTTTTAAGAGTTTTTTCAAAAGTACATGGAATTCTATTGTGAAAACAGCGTATAAATACCTCATTTTTAATACAATTAAAAAGAGCTGTCTAAAAAGTCTTTGTAAGCGTCATTCTGGGCTTGATACTGAAATAAATTCAGCACAGGCTTCAGAATCTCATAATACTGATTATCAACTGTTATGAGAAACCGAATCAAGTTCGGTTTGACGAAATCTGTACTTTTTAGACAGCCTCCTAAAAATTGTAAATAGTATGTGATTGCGTTGCATGGTGTTAACTCCATTTTGACAATGTAATGTCAAATTGTGTTGCGTTTGTAATTTGAATTAGTGGACTATCGGTAGCACATACATCATCAAAAGGAAAGGCATAAATTCCAGATTTATAATTTTCGTGTACTACTTTTGCATATTCGTTGGTAACGCCATTTTGCACTTTGTAAAAATCAGCAACCGTACAATTAGGTTGTGTATCACTAGCACTTGTACTTAAAGTTGTTCTATTAAGAGCAGCGCCTACAATTGCCGCAATTTCTCCCAACGGTGTATTATTTGGTGCATTCAGTGTGCCAACACAGCCAAAAATATCATACGCATCTCCTTTGGCAGGCTTTTGAATGGTCACATCTGCTTTTCCTGATTGTGAAAATACAAAAGCGTCACTCGCATTTACTTTTCCTGTATACGTTCCGAAAGTTGGACAGTTTACGGTAAGTGTATTGGTTGTAAAATTCTTCCAACAAGCATCTACATAATTGTCATAAATATTTGGAGAAAGTAAGTTTGGATTTGTCGTTTTTACACCGTGTTGTGGACCTAACACACGAATGTTGGTTCCAGAAGCATCTTGCATTACCAAATCGCTCCAAGGTTTTCCTAGTTTGGTGATTTCTTCAAAGATAGAATCGCGCGTGCTTGTCGATTTCATGATTCCGTTGGTTTTGGTGGTATCGCCAACGACTTCAATTGAAACAGGCGCGGCGAAGTAATCTACAATGGTACAATCTGCATACAATGTACTTCCCGTATTTGTGAATTCAACCACAACAAATAAAGTATCCGCATCTGCTGTACCTGGAGTAAATGGCGGTGTTTGTACACCGATACCGTGTTGTCCGCCTGTCACAATATTAAATACGTTTGGCAATTGTTTGAACGAGAATAAAAATTGTCCTGACCACATTGCAGGTAAACCATTGAATGTGCTTAATGCATCGACGGTTTTGAATAATTTTGAACAATCTTGTCCTTTGGTGAATTTTTTTAATGAAGCATTTCCTTTAGAATCTACATCTACGTAGCACCAATTTGGTGTGCTATTGCCAGGATCACTATCCAATCCGAAGCAAATCCAATGTACGTCACTTGATGAAATTCCACTATTGTTTGTAATGTTAACTTTAAGACTCATAACTGTTTAGGGTTTTATATTTATATTAACACAAAACTAAATGTTAACGTTACTATTTGTATGAGCGCAATTACGTACTTTTGAAAAACACGCAATTTTACGCGATACTTTGAAGCTATGAAGAGGATATTTGTATGTATGTTTTTGGTATGCACTGCTTGCAACGATGGATCTGCCTTGAGCGAGGTAGAAACTTTATTTGTGGAAACTATTTTTTCGGAAACTTTTGCAGAAAAGTTCCGTATTTGTGATAAAATTGCGAATGAAATTACCATTTACAGCAAGCCAAAGAAATTTAGGCGACTGGACTTCAATACAGACAATTACTGCGAAAAGACCTTGCAATTCTCGCAAGCAAATGTACACTATGATATCGATTTTCCGTATACAGATCACAAAGGTATTTTGTTGTTTCGCTTCGCACAAAAAGCATCCAAAGTTGAGTTTACTTTTGTGCAATTAGAAACCAATCATGTTGTGAAATTTGTGTACGATAGTGATCAGGAATCTCCAAAAGTAGCGGATAATTATATCTACTAGCTCAGTATTTTATTTTGTCAATGTAGGTTTGTCCACAACAATTCGCTGTTCTCTGTTTGCCAATTCCCAAGCTGTGTAAAACACCAAACGCGTACGATTCTCTAACAAATCGTAATTGATTTTATCTGGCGTATCCGAGGGTTGGTGGTAATCATCATGCGTTCCATTGAAGTAGAAAATAACCGGAATATCGTTCTTCGCAAAGTTGTAATGATCTGAACGGTAGTAAAAACGATTCGGATCTTTTTCATCATTATACTTGTAATCCAATTCAATATTGGTATATTTTTTATTGATTTCTTCTGAAATATTGTGTAATTCCGTACTCAACTTATCCGAACCAATCAAGTAAATATAATTGCGATCTCCTTCTGTACGTTTCGGATCAATACGACCAATCATGTCAATATTTAAATTAGAGACTGTATTTTCTAAAGGAAAAATTGGGTCGTTGTCTGTGTAATGTCTTGATCCTAGCAATCCTTTTTCTTCACCAGTGACATGCAAAAATACAATAGAACGTTTTGGACCGTTTCCATCTTTAGCTGCTTGTTTGAAAGCTTCCGCAATTTCTAATAACGCCACAGTACCTGAACCATCGTCATCAGCGCCATTATAGATTTCTCCATTTCGCATGCCCACATGGTCTAAGTGTGAAGAAATGACAATATATTCATCTGGGTTTTCGTCTCCTTTGATGACGGCAACTACATTTTCTGAGGCAATGTCGTTCGTGGTATCTTTATTGATCAATGTTGCGTCTACTTGTATGGTTGATGGACTATTTGTCTTTTTGATATCCGCATATAAATCCGTTGCTAACTTTTCATTAATTACATAGTAAAAAATAGATTCAGCTTTCTCTTTTAGGGAAACTCTATTGCTTTGTTTTATGAAGTTTAACTGCATTTTGTACGTTTCATACAAGTCATCAACAAAAAATAAAATTCCTTTGGCTTTGTTGGCTTTGGCAGCTTCAATCTTCGCAACGGCTCCGCGTCGTGCACCCGACCATTCTGATTCTTCGTTCGTTCCAGAAATTACAAAAGTTCCATCCGCATTTACCGGTTCTCCTTTTTTGATCAATACAATCTTTCCTTCTACATTTTGATTGGTGTAATCGGAATAGTTTTCATCATCAATTCCATAGCCCAAATACACAATTTCTGAAAATTGTACTGTCTGATTTGCTTGGGTTGATAATGCTAAAAAATCATCTTCAAACGTATATGAAGTGCCATTTACAGTAAGTTCAGCGTTTAAAGTACCACCTTTTTTCAAAGGTACATTTTGAAAGTAATCTCCATCTTTTTTTGCTGCCGGAATTTCCAAGTTTTTATATTCATCTCGTAAATAGGCAACCGCTTTTTTCTGTCCAGGAGCGCCCGTGTCTCTTCCTTCAAATTCGTCAGAAGCGTAGGTGTACAAATGTGCCTTTAGTTCAGCTTCTGTAATGGTATTGGCATACGGAATAGGATCTAAATTTTTTTCTTTTTTCTTTTCAGTGGTTTGTTGATTGGTTCCACATCCAACAACCGCTAAAAGTGAAAGCAAAAGGAAATTTTTCATATAGAAGTCTTTAATTGCTTGGGACTGTAAAATTTGCCAGATTCATGCTTGGTCGTATCGAATTGAGTTGACGCCTTTTACAGGGTTAATTCTAAGATTTTCAAAGATATTGAAAAGGTTTTTTTATTTTGTTATAGATTTCTTAAAAGTATCAAGAATCTTCATTTTTGGATATAAAAAAAGTCTATCCATTAACATATAGATAGACTTTTATGTATTTATTTGCGATTATTCTAATCCTTCTAAATCGATTTCTTTTAAATCTTCTTCTTGTTGTTTTTCTTTTTCTTCCTGCGTGATATTCGCATCATCCGCAACTTGATTTTCTCTAAATAAATTCATTGTGGTAATGGCAGCTGCCAGAAAAGACAAAACGATAATTAATTTTGGAACATTTTCTCGCATTCCATTTTTTTTGGATACATACAATGCAAAAACACCTAAAATAAATCCTATAATTACAGGAATGAAGGCAAGACTATCTAGGAAAAATGAACCGAAAAAGGCCAGTACCGCGGCAATGCTTCCTAAGATGATACAAAAAGTTCTCATGGGTTGTATTTTTTGGTTTTAATGAAATTAGTTTGCGAGTCCAGAAGCATTGGTCAATTGCAACATTCCGCTTCCAATAGGAATGCTAAATTCCGCTTTTACAGGAACTTTATTCGCGTCTGCGGTCATCCAAAGTGTGGCAGCTTTTAGGTAATCTCCTTTGGTAAGGATTTCTAATCTGTGACATGATTTTTGCCCTAAATTTCCTGCGCTCACGGTTTCTTTTCCAGCATATCTAATAGTAACAGGTGTTTCTTCCTTGTCAAAAATAATGGTAAACGTTTTGGTATCACCTACCGCAGCATTTTCAATTGGAAGATTACGTACATTGTATAAGGTAGAAATTACATCCATGGCACCATTGCTGAATTTAAATTCTTTGTTTACAATCCAATCCGTTCCATCGCCTCTTCGCTTAATTTGCTCACTTTTGATGGTTCTTTTCTTCTGATTGTACACATATTTCATCTTCTTCTTGTAGCTTCCTTCATGAATATCTCTTTTGTACAAAGCAGGCAGTAAAGAAGCTTTGCTCACATACGATTCATACACATCACGAATCTTAAAGAAAAAATCATACTTTTTAAAGGTGTTGGCGCGACATTTAAAATGCAATAAGGTATTTTTAGATGTTTTTACTTGCGAAGTTTCCATACTTACCTGTGCCAAGTCGGTTAAGAAGCCTGACATTTTATAAGAGGCCGTAAATACCAATTTTTCTCCATCTTTAAAAGGTAAATTTTGTGCGTGTGCTACTGCTTGAAACAGGCACGTTACCATGAGAAGACATACAATCTTTTTCATTCTAGTCATTGTTTAGGTGTTTTATTCTTTATTACTAACGCTACAGTATCCACTTATTGTGCCAAACTTATTTTTTAGCTTTTTAAGTATCCTTGTACATTTTGTAAATTTGAGCAAAAATACACATTACAGCGTTGTGACGAAATTAAATTATCATAAACAAAACTTTTTTAAAAATACCTATTGTGTGTTCAAAGCGGTTGATCCTCAAATCATTCAAGATAAAACACCCGATTTTACGAGCCGATCGGGAAGTCAGTATTTTTATACAAACGATGGCGTATACCGAATTTCCTCACATTGGGGACGTGCAGCAACTTGCAGATGGCGTTTGCAAACGGATGTTGAAAGTTTTAAAAACGGAAAGAAAATAGGTTTTGCCAAATGGACCGATTTTTACAAAGACAACGAAGTAGAGAAGTTGTATTTCATCCAAAAAAGTGAATTCACACAAAAATATGAGTACTTCCATAAAAATGAACCTTTCTACAATTCCGAATACACTTTAAGAACTGTGGGCGACACGCGTAAAGTGTTACGACAACTCAAAACGATCACTGCAGAAACCAAATGGGCAAAACACATTCCGCATGACGATTTGGAACACTTGCGAAACTATCTCATCAACGGATTGATCACGACTAAAAAAACCTTGCCAGAGTTGCGACGTTCGTATACAGATTCCTAAAAAAACGAAACGCCCAACAAAACCCAGCCAATCACTAAAAGTAAACCTCCAAGCGGCGTAATAGGTCCTAAAAAGCGAAGTTTCTTTCCTTTGGCACTGCTGAGACACAATCCGTAAATGCTAAACGAAAACAGCAACGTTCCGATCATCAAACACCAAGCGGCGCTTTTTTCAATAGTTTCTGTAAAGGACAATTGAAATCCGATCACCAATAATACAATCGCGTGATACATCTGATATTTTACGCCGGTTTCAAAACTTTTCAGTAAATCTTCGGTAAAAGTTTTCTTTAAAGCATGCGCGCCAAACGCACCAAAAATAATTCCCAATGCGCCATACAAAGCCGCTATGATTACTACGATTTTTTCCATGGTGCAAAGGTACTTAATATTCTTACTGATTCATCGGCTGATTACTATCATAATGACAACATTTTGGTAAGTTTTTATAAGCTGCTTTATCACCATTATTTTTGTCAGTATCGTAGCCAGCTGCGGCAATCGCTTTGTGAATGTCTTTTTCTTTAATTTTATATTCGTCATAGGAAACAGAAATACTTTTTTTCTTTACATCCCAAGTGGCTTCGGCAACGCCTTCTACACTTTTTGCTGCTTTTTCAATAGTTGCTTTACACATGCTACAATTGCCACGCACGCCAAAACTCGCCATCGACAATTCTTTGCTATTTGCAGTTGTGGTTTTTGTTTCTGTTTTTACTTCTCCTTTGCAGCTTACCATCATCAAAGCTGCAATCATTACAAGTGATACTAGAATCTTTTTCATTTTTGTTATAGTTTAAAAGTTTATATGTTTATTAGTTTAATAGTTTATGTTGAATGTCGAATTCTAAATTGAAAATACCTAATGCCAAATCCCTAATCCCTAATCCCTGAATCAAATACCCACTCCACACTCCCGCAAGTAAGCATCACATCCCCAAAATAAGGATTTTTAATTTCTTGTTCAAGACTTAGCCAATACGCACCTTTATCATCGTTTGCCATCGGGCAATATTGTGCGTACACTCTTTGCTCAAAGTAGGTAAATTGTTGGAGTAAACTAAGCATTGTTCGCGAAACTAGGTAAAAGATATCTCGTTGTTTCTCTAATGTAACGTTGGTATTGATTCTTTTTGAGGTTTTATGTAAGATAGCCCAAAAAGTTCCGAGTTGTGTACGTTGCGGAACGCTTAATTTCTCCATCACTTTTCTAAAATTTTCACTTTTGGAAGCTGCTAATATTGAATCGCTTTGGATGAGCGCATCTTTCAGTTCTATATACGCTTTAATGCTAGGTTGAAAGGCTTTTTGAATCGCTACATCTAATGCTAATGTTTCTGTTGATATTGCTGTTTCTTTTGTTTGTTTTTCGGCTCCTTGGTGCATCATGGACTTTTTTCCTTGCAATTGTGCGGCGGCATCTACGGTAAAGGCTCCATTAGTGACAATTTCTTCATCTGGATTGAGTCCCGAAATGATTTCATAATTGTCTCCGGTACGATTGCCCAAAACGACTTCCCGTGCTTCAAAAACAGGTTCGTTAGTAGCTTTCTTTACATATACCAACGATCGTTTTCCGGTCCATAAAATGGCAGATTTCGGAATGGTCAAGCTTGTGTTGGCGGCTTTATTGGTCTGTAAAGTTCCTGTGACAAACATGCCTGGTTTTAAACTGTTATCGCGATTGTTCAATTCTACTTTTACAGCAACGGTTCGTGTGTTGGTGTTTAATACAGGATCGATAAAGGAGATTTTTGCTGGAATTTCTGTAGTAGGATCAGCATTTATGGTAATCGTAATTGCATCGCCTTTTTCCAGACTTGTAATTTGATTCTCATACGCATCAAAGCTTGCCCAAACGGTAGTTAAATTTGAGACTTTAAACAACGCGCCGCCTTCCATGACGTGATTGCCTTCTTCCACCAATTTCTCGGTCACGACACCAGAAACACTGGCATAAATCGGAAATTGAGAAGCGACTTGTTTGGAAGTTTCAATTTGTTGAATCTGAGCATCGGAAAGCTTCCATAACTTCAATTTATTCCGAACGGCTTTGTACAACGCAGGCTGTGATTCCTTCATGCGTAATGCTGTCAACAGTTCTTGTTGTGTGGTAACCAATTCTGGAGAATAAATCAACGCGATTTTCTGTCCTTTTCGGACGGTTTCTCCTGTGTAATTCACAAATAATTTTTCAATACGTCCACCAAAATGTGCGGTTTGTGTTGCATTGGTCTTTTCGTTGGCTTCAATCGTTCCTGTGAGTTTCAGGCTTCCATTAGAGGTTATTCCTTCGGAAACCTTCGAAGTTTCAATATTCGCCAGTGCCATCGCATTCTCGGTCATACGAAACTGATTGGATGATAGTTCTGACGTAATTTCGTTGGCAGGAATCAAATCCATGCCACAAATAGGACAATCGCCCGGTTCCGGCTGCATGATTTGCGGATGCATTGAGCAAGTCCACATCGCAGTTTCTTTGGTACTAGTATCGTGCGAGTGTGCTTCGGTAGCTTCTCCCGAAAGGGCAAACTTTCCTACCAAAATTCCCACAACAACTAAAACAATATATATGAGGTATTTTTTCATGAGTTTACAAATATAAGTTGAGTAACATCCACACTGCCATCACCAACATGATGGAGTTTTCAATAAATGTGGCTTTGGTCATGGGCAATTTCAACGCAGTTCCCAAACATGCACATTGGATGGTTTTTTTGTCTAACAGTGCTTTTGTGACACCAAAAGTTGTAATTCCTAAAATTACAATTGTAGCGATCAATGCGGCTGGAATTTCAAATCGAAATAAAAACATCAATCCGAGCGCGACTTCTATAAACGGATAGATCCACCCATAGACAGGAATCTGCTTCGCAAGCGGATCGTACATCTGAAACGAATTAGGAAATCCTTTGTAATCCAAGAACTTAAAAAAGCTAAACACAATGTAAAATAAGCCCATAAAATCCAGCATAAACGCTTCCGTAGACCAACTGTTGATGTGCAACAAAATACTTGCTGTGGTGATGTAAAAGAAAATTAAAAACAACGGAAACAATTGTTGAAGATCGCTTTTTTCTTTCGGTTTTGTTTGTGTGAATAGATTTTTGGCGGACTGTTGCACTGTATATTTTTCAGGTAATGCAGCTTGTATCGTGTCCAACTCGAGTAGGGAAGTGGCTTCCACAGTGGCGGTAGCAGTTTCTAAATTTACCGTAACTGAAGTCACCTCGTTGAGGTTTTGTATGATATATTCCACTTTACTGCTGCAACCTGTACAGGTCATTCCTTGTATATGATAGGTTTGTTTCATGTCCTTTAATTTACTACTAAAAATTCAATGATGGCATTATTTGTTAAACAAGTATTTGCGTCTTCTACTTTTTGCAATTCAAAGCCTAATTTCAATTCGTCCAAGTCTAACAGTTGCTCAAAATCCATTTTAGCGGTTTGATACGCTGCTAAAATTACTTCTTTCGCTTGTTCGGCTTGTATAATATTTTCTTCTTGTGTACTGATACTTTTAAGAGCATTGTCCAATTTACTTTTTGCTTGTTCAAAAGCGATTAACAATTCATTTTTGACAGTTGTTTTGGTTTGAATAATCGCTTCTTGTTCCAATTGCAATTGTTTTTGTTTAGCGATGTGTTTTTTGTTGAATAATGGAATGGAAACGGTCACCATCGGCATGATGATATCTTTTCCATTATCAGGTAAGGAAACGCCTGAACGTTCTGCGACTAATACATAATCCAATCCAAAACCTATTTTCGGATTGCCTTGTTTTTTAGCAACGATTTCCGATTTTTCCAATGCAATGGCTTGTGCTTCCAACTGCTGTAACTTTGGATGATTGTCTACTGTTTCAAGCGTTGTAAAAAGTGCTGTTTGTGCAATCTGTAATGAATCTAGTTGTACTACTTCAGTCGTAATCGGTTTGTTCAATAACAAGTTGAATTGTGCTTTCTGACTTAGAATGTTCTCTTCAATCGTTGAAAATTGTTGTTGTAACTGATTTTTCTTCATCTTAATATTCAGCACATCCACCATATCTGTGCGATTGTTTTCGAGTTCATTCAACGCCAACTTTTCATAAGTGTCTAAGATCTCGATATGTTGTTGGGTAATACGTTGCTTTTGCTGCAATGTATACAAATTGTAGTATGCTATTTTTACATTTAGTCGCAACTGTCGCTTTAAAAAATCGATCTCACTTTCTTTGGCAAGTGCTGCTAAGTTGGCTTGTTCTTTTTTTGCGTTTAAGATCCCAAACCAAGGAATTTGCTGACTTGCTGAAAAACGAGCACGCTGCGGACCTACACGCGTTTCTACGGCTTGTGCAAACACACCTACGCCCAATTGTGTGTTGGGTACGCTTCCTACTTCGTTTACTTTTTCTAGCGCACTTTCGTATTGCAATTGTTTGGCTAAAATGGCGGAACTGTTTTTTTCGGCTTCCGCCAGATAGGTCTCTAAGGTTTGTCCATGCGCTGTATAAAAGCCCCATAAACTCACGAATATGTATAGAATTTTATGCTTCATGTATATTGTTTTTTAATTGAATTTCTTGATGCCAACTGTATAATACAGGCACAACAAATAAGGTAATCAGCGCGATCAACATGCCGCCAAAACTTGGAATCGCCATCGGAATCATGATGTCACTTCCGCGTCCTGTGGAGGTTAAAATCGGTAGTAAGGCTAATAAAGTTGTTGCTGTTGTCATTAAACATGGTCGAATTCGTTTCTTCCCAGCTTCGACTACGGTATTTTGTATCGCTTCTTTGGTTGTTGGAAGTTTTTTGGCGAAGTTTTGTTTCAGATAGGTTGCCATAATCACACCATCATCAGTGGCAATTCCGAACAAAGCAATAAATCCTACCCAAACCGCTACACTCAGGTTGATAGTTTCTATTTGAAATAATTCTCGCAGATTTGTTCCAAAAAGATCAATATTTAAGAACCACGATTGTCCGTACAACCAAATCATAATGAAGCCGCCCGCAAACGCAACTGCAATTCCCACAAAAATAAACAGCGACGTTGCTACCGATGTAAATTGAAAATACAGAATCAAAAAGATAAGCAACAACACAATTGGTACAATAATCGTCAAGGTTTTTTCGGCGCGGACTTGTTGTTGGTAGGTTCCTGAAAACTCGTAATTTACACCTTTTGGAACTACTAAACTTCCAGAGTCAATGCGTTCTTGTACGAGCTTTTGTAACTGTTCTACTAAAGTCACTTCGGCGATGTCTGATTGTTTGTTGAATAGTACATAACTCACTAAAAACGTATCTTCACTTTTGATCATTTGTGGCCCTTTTTCATACTTGATGGAAACCACTTCTTTCAGTAAGATTTCAGAACCATTTGGCAGCGGAATGTAAATATTTTCTAAATCGTTAGGATTGGCACGAAACTCTCTTGGATAGCGTACACGCACATTATACCGCTCACGACCTTCTACAGTTTGCGTCACAACTTTTCCACCAATGGCAACTTCCAGAATGTCTTGGATTGCTTTGATCGACAAACCATAACGGGCAATTTGTTCACGGTTGATATCAAGAATTAGATACGGTTTTCCAATCAAACGTTCGGCAAAAACAGTTTCTGTTTTTACTTCTGGCACTTCTTTTAGTAATTGTTCCAATTCCAATCCAAAGGCTTCGATTTCTTCCAAACTTTGTCCTTTAATTTTGATTCCCATTGGAGAACGCATGCCGGTTTGCAGCATGATCAATCGGGTTTCAATCGGTTGTAGCTTTGGAGCAGATGTAATGCTTGGGAGTTTCGTGTTTTGTACAATTTCATTCCAAATATCTGCTGGCGATTTGATATGCGGTCGCCAATTGCGGTAGAATTTTCCGTTGTTGTCTGGGATGAGATCATCCGAAGTAATTCGTTTCATAGTGGATCTCGATACAACGCTCGTGCCTCGCGCCACTCGATCTGACGTTTGGTTTTCAGTTGTCACATCGAGCGCAGTCGATATGCTTTCTTTGTTCTTGATTTTGCTCGAACTGACAGAAGCATGAGAAGCATTTTTCAACACAAACTCTCCATCCGCATTCACTTTAAAACGTTGCGGTTTTCCGTTTGTATCCAACATATATTCAGGTTTGTAATGAATGGTATTTTCATACATAGACAGCGGTGCAGGATCGAGGGCACTTTCTACACGTCCCGCTTTGCCGACCACCGTTTCAATCTCGGGAATGTTGGCAACTGCCATGTCCAATTGCTGTAAGATTTGTTTGTTTTCGGCGATCCCAGCATGTGGAAGTGACGTTGGCATCAGTAGAAAAGAACCTTCATCTAAAGCTGGCATAAATTCTTTTCCAGTGGTTCGCCAAATTGAAATTCCTGCAATTAAAATCAACAAAGGAATGCTTAAAAAGAGTAGTTTGTTCTTCAATGCCCAACGCAATAAGCGTTCGTAATACCGAATGAATAGTAGAAACGTTCCAATAACCAAAGCACAGGTCACTGCAACAAATATAAAGTTGATACTGAGGTGATGTGTGTAGCCTAACGGTCGCCAATACAGACTTAAGAGTATTAATAACGTACCAATTGCAAGTGCAATGTGTATGCGTTTTGTTGTTTTTTCTGTGAAGATGTTTTGTAGTTGTAAGATATTGGTCAGACTAAAAAGAACCAATACAATCGCGAGATATACTCCGTTAATAATTACATATCCACTAAATAAAATAATAAAAACATTGAGCAACAACTTGAAACGACTTTGTGTCGATTTCCAACCAAATACCCAAGCTGCCAGAGCAGGTAAAATAAATAACGTAATGATAATCGCAGCAACCAATGCCATCGTTTTGGTGTAGGCAAGCGGACTGAATAATTTACCTTC
Organism: Bacteroidota bacterium; assembly: GCA_039026955.1. Lineage (GTDB taxonomy): Bacteria > Bacteroidota > Bacteroidia > Flavobacteriales > Flavobacteriaceae > Kordia. Next base: position 34,632 of record JBCCLH010000009.1, on the reverse strand, counting down.
TGCACCAACCAACAGAAACACTGGAATAAAACTGATAATCGTGGTCAATACTGCGGTGAGAATCGCTCCTGATACTTCTGAAGTTGCTTTATACACAATCGTATTGATCGGAGTGTTTTTGGGATTTTGTTCGAGATGTCGCGTGATGTTTTCGATCAAGACGATTCCCATATCGACCATCGTTCCAATCGCAATGGCAATTCCCGAAAGGGCAACAATATTTGCATCTACATTTCCGAGTTTCATCGCAATAAATACTACCAAAACAGCTACTGGCAAGATGCTCGCAATTAAAAATGAAGCCCGCAAATTGAACACCATGATGACAATAATGAGCAAAGTAATTAAGATTTCTAGCGATAAAGCTTCTTCCAGCGTGTGTAAAGTTTCTTGAATGAGTTCCGTACGATCGTAAAACGGAACAATAGTCAATTGTGAAGTACGTCCATCTTTTAAAGTTTTGGAAGGCAAACCTGTAGCAATTGTATGAATCTTTTCTTTGACATTGTTGATTACCTGCATCGGATTCGCGCCATAGCGAGCTATGACGACACCGCCCACAACCTCAGCACCTTCTTTGTCGAGAATGCCACGTCGTTCTGCGGGACCGAGATAGACCTTTGCTACATCTTTAATTAAAATGGGTGTAAATCCTTCGGAGCTAATCGGTGTATTTTCAATATCTGCAATCGATTTGATATAGCCTAATCCGCGCACTACATATTCTGCACGGTTGATTTCCAAGGTTTTTGCGCCAATTTCTTGATTGGAACTTCGAACCGCATTGACGACTTCCGCAAGTGTCAACTTATATTTTTTGAGGACATCAGGCAGTACATCGATTTGATATTCTTGCACAAAGCCGCCAATCGAAGCTACTTCCGACACATCGGTGGCGCCTGACAATGCGGGTTTTACATAATAGTCTTGAATGCTGCGGAGTTCTTGTAAATTCCAGCCGCCTGTTACCTTGCCATTTTCGTCTCTTCCTTCTAAGGTATACCAAAATATTTGTCCCAAACCCGTCGCATCAGGACCCAAGGTTGGTTGTACATTGTTTGGAAGTAATCCTGGCGGTAACGCATTGAGTTTTTCTAAGATGCGACTGCGACTCCAATAGAAATCCACATCATCAGTAAAGATGATATAAATGCTAGAAAACCCAAACATCGACGAACTCCGAACCGTTTTGACGCCTGGAATTCCCATCAATGTAGTCGTCAGCGGATAGGTGATTTGGTCTTCAATATCTTTAGGCGATCGTCCGTCCCATTTGGTAAAAATGATCTGTTGATTTTCGCCAATATCCGGAATGGCATCTACCGCAACAGGGTTTTTAGGGAAATCGCCCAAATCCCAATCGAAAGGCGCTGTACTCAATCCGAAACCAATCATGGCAGCGAGTAGGAGTGCTGCAATGAGTTTGTGTTGTATGATATATTGAATGCTTTTGTTGAGCATATTGTATTGATATAATAGGTGCGTATTATTTTTAAAAATTGCATAGCAATGTTGTTCCTAAAACACAATTCTTAGGAATAGAAAATAAATGACCTGTATATCAAATTAAGAAAGTCTCGTCGAGGAGTTGTATGTCTTTTATCAACGGTGGCGGGACATACGGTTTGTATACGGCTTTTTCCTGATCTGTTGCAGGAAGTACAAAGATATAACTGTATACAAAGGCTGTTAAGAATGTTTGTGTATGGAAATCTGCTTCTTTTTGTGTTGGCAATTCGTCCTGTCCTTGAATCAATTTGCTCACATCATCACAGCAAGAGACTTGCTTCATTGTGGTTTCTGTAGTTGCAATGTTGTCCATTTCTGTACCACAATTATCTGGTGCCATTCCAATAGAAAAACTCATTTGTACACCACCACAATAATGCTCATTGATCGTAAATGAAAACGTAGAGCATAGCACTAGAAAGGCTAGGGTAATGGAGATGCTATTTTTTAGAAGTTTTTTCACGTATAGCAAAGATACAATTTTATTTTAAAGGATTATTTGTTTTAAAATTTATATGAAACGTCTTTGCGAGAGTTTTGTAAACTAGTGGCAATCTGTTTCAAAGAGCAATATGAGTTTTGTAAGAAGCAGATTGCCGCGGCTGTCGCCTCGCAAAGACGAATCGAAGTTTTTATTATTAAGTTTTATATTGTAAATAATATTTTTGAAACGTCTTTGCGAGAGTTTTGTAAACTCGTGGCAATCTGTTTTAAAAGAGCAATATGAGTTTTGTAAGAAGCAGATTGCCGCGGCTGTCGCCTCGCAAAGACGAATCGAAGTTTTTATTATTAAGTTTTATATTGTAAATAATATTTTTGAAACGTCTTTGCGAGAGTTTTGTAAACTAGTGGCAATCTGTTTCAAAGAGTAATATGAGTTTTGTAAGAAGCAGATTGCCACGGCTGTCGCCTCGCAAAGATGAATCGAAGTAGTAACCCAACCAAAAAAAGCGAACCCTACCCAGAGTCCGCTCTTCATTTTTAGTAAATCAATTTCTTAACAAATAGGAAGTGTATTTGCATCTACTTCAATTGTTTTACAACGGTTTATAGAGTTGTAAGGATCACACTTTATTAATACGGAACAATACACTGTATTTGGACATGTGAAAATAGATGCAGGTCCTGTTCCACATACAGCATAATCTTTAGTAAAAGTTCCTGCTCCACCACGTGTTTTATTCAAGTTAGAGATTGTCGACTTTTTTACGCTTAAATTTTTTAGATTCTTTTTTTTCATGATTGTGTAATTTTATAATGGTTTTTGTTTGGTTGTTTGTTGTTGGTTGGTTGTGAGTTGTGAGTTGTCGGTTGTCGGTTGTCAGTCGATCTGATCCCTAATTCCTAATGCCTAATTCCCAACATCCAACACTCTACCCAACAGGCACTTCTGCATGGTGAATTGGTTCGCATTTTGCTGAGCAAATGAGTTCTGAATCGCATTTTGCAAATTGAGAACAGGTTGTTACGGTTTTATTTACTGGACAGGCGTCTTCTTTTGTCTCATTGACGTGATCTGTTCCTCCAGTAATGGCTTTTACATTTAAACTAGAGATAGTTGATTTCTTTAAATGCAGACTATGTAAGTTCTTTTTTTTCATTTTAAATTGTTTTTAATTATTAAAATATCAGGTAGTTACCCAATTGGCACTTGACCACCTATGTCTACAGGTTTGCAAATATGTGCTGTGCAAATATCAATCGAATTGCACTCGGCAAACTCCGAACAGGTTGTAACCGTTCTTGGTTTTGGCTTAGGGCATGGTGGACGTAAGGTGAGAATCACAATGATATCTCCTGCCATGACGTTTTGTAAATTCAAACTAGAAATAGTAGATTTCTGTAGCCGTAAACTGTTGAGATTCTTTTTTTTCATATGAAATTAGTTTAATCGTGTGTTACAAATGTATCAAACAGGTGCTTGCGTGGTATTGTCAATAGGTTTGCAAATGCCTTTGCTACAAATATCAATCGAGTTGCAATCTGTAAATTCAGAACAGGTTGTATTTGTTTTCGGTTGTGGTCTCGGACACGGAGGACGTAACGTTATGATGATAATGATGTCACCACCAATAATTTGTTGTGTATTCAGACTTGAAATGGTGGATTTTCTTAGCCGTAAACTGTTGAGATTCTTTTTTTTCATATTACATTATTTTGAGTGGTTTTCTCAGCGGATGATGGTATTAAATGTCAGTGCGCAGGTACATCAGTATCATGAATAGGTTTGCAGATGTGTGCTGAACAAATCTGTTTTGAATCACATTTTGCAAATTGAGAACAGGTAGTCGCTGACACTATTGGTACAGGACAATTCTGAAAGGTCACTATGGTACCACCTGTGATAGCTTGCGTCTGTAAACTAGAAATGGTCGATTTTTGTATGTGTAAACTATGTAGTTTCTTTTTTTTCATGTGGCTTTGTTTTGCTGTAGGATTAGTATTCTTTAGCAGATAGGACGCGTTTCAGTGTCAAACTCTATTGTTTTACACACATTTGCTGTACAGGCAACATCTGAATCACAATCGACCAGTTCCGAACAGCCTCCTTTTGTCCGTTGTGGAACTGGAAATGGGAATGTACAAAAGAAGATAGATAGATCAGTTCCTCCCGTAAGTCCTTGTTGGTTTAAGTTGGATACTTTTGCTTTCTTCAAGCTTAGACTTTTTAGGCTCTTTTTTTTCATGTCATTAAGTTTTAAACTTTAATTTAGAAATAAGCCACTAGATATGACTACGGTTTTACCGTAAAAATGTGTAATTAGTCATTGTAAATGAGGTGGTTAGGTGTTTTTGGAGGATGTTTTGCAGTTATGTCGGAGTGTTGGGCGGAATTGTCAGTTTGGTTGTTTTGGACACGCTGTCGCTTTGGTATCGGCTTCGCCTGTTGGTATTTTGGTCACGCTGGTGCTTTGGTATCGCTTCGCTGTTAGTATTTTAGTTGGTGAGTTGGTGAGTTTTTTAGGATGCACGGTACATTTTCAAATTGGTACATTAAAAGAAACATCACTGGGAGCGATAGCGCGGCAGTCTGTTTATCGTAGTACGGTTTTGTTATTTGAAGTATGAGATTGCCACGGCTATGCCTCGCAAAGACGAATCGAAGAAGTTTATGTGTTTATAAGTTTAGGAGTTTACGATTCATAAAATACAAATTAACGAATCCACAAATCCACGACTAAACTACCAAACAAACTACAACTCATATTCCAATACAAACAACTCTTCTGGAGTATACTGCTCTACTAAATTTTGAAATTCTGCTTCTAGTTTGTAGTATTCCTTTGTGGTCAATGTCATAGTGCTCTTTTGAATCTCTACACTGAATAGATTGTGAATTTTTAATGCATTGGGCAAATTGGAAGTCAAGAGTTTGGTGATCGCTTTTGGGAAATTATTTTTAGTGAAGATATAGCTATCCGCTTCTTTTTGAATCGTATATACCAATCGCAGCGCTATTTTTCCATAAGGTTCGCAACCACAATCGCAACTACCGCTTGCACAATGGCATTTCGGTTTTGTAGCATCCGGACAGTTTCCAGAATTGCAAGCACAGGAACTTTGATTACCATTGGAGTCCGTACCTGTAGATTCGCAAGAACACGGTTCGCCATCACTTAAAAAAGCGACATACTTACGTTTAAAATTTGCCTGCTCTTCTTTTGACATTTCTTGATACTGTTTTTTCGTAACAGCTGAGATATTTAAAAGATTGTCATCGGTTTGTTCTGTATTGGAGGAACAATTCCACAAAACAATACTTAGTATGAGTATGGCGAATATTTTCTTCATTCGGTACGTTTTTATTGTTGTTTTTGATTTAATTTACTTATAATAATTAAAGTTTTTTTATTACATTCAAATATATAACTTTCCATTAAGTTTATCTTATGGGAAACCGTAACTTTTGTGAAACAGTATGATAATTATGGAAAAACCTTAGTTTATATACTGTTTGTGCGTAGACTTTATTATCTGAATATATTCTTTGTTGTTAAGGGGACAGCTTTAGTGGCTAGTTGTAGAAAGAATGCGATGTGTTGGTAGCTGGTTGTTTGTTGTTGGATTTTGGTGGTGTTTATTTGTTGATGTGTGGATTTGTGTATTTGTTTTTTGAGGTTTCACTTGGTGCTTCGTTTTTGGTAGGTTGGTATTTTGGTATCGCTTTGCTATTGGTGTTTTTGTAGGTCAGTGGATGGGTGGGTGAGTTGTTGAGTTTTTGAGGATGCATTGATACATTTTCAAATTAACAAATTAACGCATTAACAAATTAACAAATCTACACTTCCACTCTGCTCATTGTAAACAAAAATCTCTTAGCATAAAATTACAACTTCAAGACCATTTATTTCGTTTTTTATAGAAGCGGTTTGGGTGGTTTTTTGCTTATTGAAATCTATTACAACAGAACTTTTTATTACTTTTTGCTATAGAACATAAACCTGATAAAGCATCATGTTAGTTAATGGCAATTGGAAGTATTGTATTACTAAGTTATCTGATTGGAAAAATAGTAGAGAAGAAATCATCAAGCCTACTTAATACCGCGAGTATACAAACACTCTCAACTCTTTAATAGTTTTGGTTATATAGCCTTCCGATTTCATTTTACGCGCAAGTTTCATCAAATCCTCTTTCTCTAAAAACACAAATCCACCCAAAATAAAAAAGCGAACCCATCCATCCCTGAGTCCGCTTCTTTACCTTTATTATACTTCTATCTATCTCCTACAAAGGATAACAACAATGCTCTTGTGTACCTTGTTGTGCATTGGAGTGTGAGTAGCCACCTTTTATTTTAGAAGGATCTAAGGTAGAGATCACTTTTTTCTGTAATTGCAATGTTTTTAAATTCTGTTTTTTCATAATGTTATATTTTAATGTTTGAATTTTAAAACTAGTTATTCAGCATGCAGCTACCGTCCGAATGCATACAAATGACGTGCGAATAGGTACAAATATGTGTGGGTGCTTACAGGAGCTTAGGTCTCGGGTCTTGGGTCTTAGGTCTTGGGTCTTAGGTCTTGGGTCTTGGGTCTTGGGTCTTGGGTCTTGGGTCTTGGGTCTTGGGTCTTTGGGGCTAGTTGTTGACTTGTTTTGAATTAGTATTGAGATATTAGTATTGAGTATTGAGATGTTGTTTGTTTCTTACTCACAACTCACAACCTAACCCAAACAGAAACAAATATTTACCTGTGTAAATGAAAAAAAGTCGTAAAAAACCTGTGATTTTATTTTAGGAATTAAAAAAGCTTTCTATATTTGCATCCGCAATCGGGAAATACCTGATGAGACACTCGGAGAAATGGCAGAGTGGTCGAATGCGGCAGTCTTGAAAACTGTTGACTGTAACAGGTCCGGGGGTTCGAATCCCTCTTTCTCCGCAAAAACCCTTGTAAACGAACTGCTTGCAAGGGATTTGTTTTTTAGGAGTAAAAATAGTTGACAGTATTGCTGCGTTACATAGCACTTTCCATCTTTTTACTATTATTGGATTTTAGGTCAAAACTGTATACTGCCTTTCTTTATACCCGAGATGAGAATGTATTTATATTGTGTAAAGAAAAAATGATTAGTCCACAGGATCAATGATTTCAATGGTGGTTTTTTCCACTCCTTTTAAAGCTCTGTGGAATGCATCCAGCGCCTTACGGCTGTCGGTGACATCATAATAACCATCACTGTTCATGTCCTTCAATTTTACGCCTGGCGCAATACATCCGTTGAGTTGATGCCAATAGTTTGACGCATGCACTTTGCATTCGCTGCGATTAGGTACGTCTTTCAATTCGTATAATTTGCGTTGAAATCTAGGTGAAAATTCTAATACTAAAGGATAGGTTCCCGCAGGAACATTACTTACATTTCGCTGATTATTTCGGTCGCCTCTTTCTATGCACAACGAAGCAAACATAGGCTGTCCACTATCCGTCAAAACGGTCAATACGCCAGTACTTTGGTTACGATCTTCCCAAAGACGTTGTAATTTTACTCTTTTCATAAATTAAATTGGTTTGTGTTGATTGGTGTTGCAAATTCTTCTCATTCATGCACTTATGCATCATAAGGTACGAAAGTTTTTCTTACTGTGCTTGTCTAAGGTGTAAGCGGTGTAGAAATATGTAAAGTTAGTTTTAAAAATGGTATAGCTGGTTGTTAATTAGTATTGAGATGTTAGTATTAAGTATTGAGTTTTTTGTTGATTTGTTAACTCACAACTCACAACTCACAACTCACAACTCACAACTCACAACTCACAAACTAATCCCTAATACCAAACCCCTAATCCCTAGTCCACAATCCTAACAGGACACTTCTCATCATCAATCGCAACAAAAGTAAAGAATCCCGTTACGGCTTTTTTGCGTCCGTCTTCATACATGTTTTCCATAAAAATATCTACTTGTACGACACAACTGGTGTTTCCGACTTTTACAATCTTGGCTATGAGTTCTACCAAGGTACCTTCGGGAATCGGTTTGTTAAAGTCAATCTTATCTGTGGAAACGGTGACGACTTTCTTTCTGCTAAAGCGTGTCGCGCAAATAAACGAAGCTTCATCCATCAATTGTAATGCGGTGCCTCCAAATAAAGTATCGTAATGATTGGTAGTATTCGGAAATACCGCTTTAAAAATATGTGTCTCTGAATTTTCGATGCGTGCTTGAATGTTTGGATTCATGGTAACAGATTTTGTTATGAAGCAATTGGTTTAATTTATGGTTAAGTGTCAATATCCTTGTGAGGTATTGCGTATTTTTGCGACTTAAAATTAAATCTCAAAGATAACGTATATGCAAATAATAGATAGTCTAAAATGGCGATATGCCACCAAAAAATTTGATGCGAATCGTTTTTTAGATGACACTCAGATAGAAATATTAAAAGAAGCCTTCAATCTTACAGCAACTTCGTACGGATTGCAACCGATTCGTTTGGTAGTGATTCACAATAAAGAACTGCAAGAAAAATTAGTGGAACATTCTTGGAATCAGCGCCAAGTAGCCGATGCATCGCATGTGTTGGTATTATGTGTGGAAAATACAATTGATAAAAATACGGTAGAAGCCTATTTTGATCGTGTAAAAGCCATTCGAAATACACCAGAAGAAATTTTAGCGCCTTTCAAGGATTTTATGATTGATACTTTCTCAAAGAAAACTTCAGAAGAACTAAAAACATGGGCATCGAAACAAGCATATATCGCTATGGGAACTTTGTTGACCGTTTGTGGCGCAGAACAGATTGATGCTTGTCCAATGGAAGGATTTGTTCCAGAAAAATACGATGAAATCTTAGGATTGGAAGCGCATGGACTTTCTTCCGCATTGGTATTACCAGTTGGATACAGAGCGGAAGACGATATGTTTTCAAGCATGAACAAAGTGCGTAAAACAGTTGCGGAAAGTGTGTTAGAACTATAATATTTTGGCAGGATTCTTGTTTTAAGGGAAGAAACACATATATTTGTTTAGCTCTGAAACATACAACACAGATGAAAAAATTACTTTTTTTAGCCGTTTTTTTTATTGGATTTTCCTCATTAGCGCAAGAAGAAATCAAATTGAATTGGTTGACCGATTTTGAAGAAGCCAAAACGATTTCCAAAAAAGAAAAGAAGCCGATTCTGATCTACTTTACGGGAAGCGATTGGTGTCCACCATGTAAATTATTGAAAGAAGATTTCTTCTACACGGAAAAGTTCAAAGAAAAAGCAAAGAATTTTGTGTTGGTCATGGCGGATTTTCCAAGACGTATTGACATTATTACGGAAGAGCAGCGCAGCGCCAATCTGCAATTAGCGAAGAAATACAACAAGAAGAACAAGTTTCCAAATATAGTTGCCGTAAATCATAAAGGAAAGGAATTAGACAATATTATGTCGTACAATATGATGCGCAACACGAAGAGACATTATAAGTTTCTTGAAAAAGTTTTAAAAAACTATTAAAAAGAAACCTACAAAAACAACCTCTTTTCTATACTTTTGTAGTTGGAAAAGAGGTTTTTTATTGTTAAAATGTTTGGATAATAATAGCTAAAATTGAAATGAGAAAACATAGAATTTTCTTAAGTTTAGATTATCTTTCAATTGAAAGAATTCCTTTTTCGCGTTATATCATGGATTTTTCGTTAAAAATTTTTGAAGCCTTGGAAAAAATTTAGAAAAATTCATGCGGTTTTAATTTTTCCCATAAAGAAAAATTAAAAATACCTCTGGAAAAGCGCCTTTTCTTTTGTTTCTTTTCTTTGGTCGAGCAAAGAAATCGAAGATTCATGAATTCCTTAAAAATACAATAAAGATGACATGAGCTAAAACGAAAATAAAAAACCATATATTTGAATGAAAAAATAGAGTTTATTGAGGAGTAAAAAATTAAAATTGATAAGCTTTTAAAAAAGAAAAACATACTGTTATGCCTGGATTTGAATTGTTTGGTGATGCCGAACGTAAAGAAGTAAATGATGTATTAGAAAGTGGCGTATTGATGCGTTACGGATTTGACGGAATGCGTAATGGACACTGGAAAGCGAAAGAACTTGAACAAGCCTTACAAACACAATTTGACGTAAAACATACGCAATTGGTATCTAGTGGAACGGCAGCTGTTTCGGTAGCACTCGCCATTACAGGAATTGGAGCAGGCGATGAGGTGATCATGCCAACGTTTACTTTTGTAGCAAGTTTTGAAGCGATAATGATGCTGGGCGCGATCCCAGTATTGGTTGATATTGACGATACACTCACCTTAGATCCAGTAGCGATTCGCAAAGCGATTACTCCAAAAACAAAAGCCATTATGCCTGTACACATGTGTGGAAGCATGGCAAACTTAGGCGAAATTAAAGCAATTTGTGACGAACACAATTTGATTTTGGTAGAAGATGCCTGTCAAGCCATTGGCGGAACGTATAACGGAAAAGCCTTAGGAACCATTGGCGACGTAGGTTGTTTTTCGTTTGACTTTGTAAAGACCATGACTTGCGGAGAAGGTGGCGCCATTATCACAAACAATAGTAACTATGCCATAAACGCAGATCATTATAGCGATCACGGACACGATCATATTGGAAGCGATCGCGGTGCAGAAACACATCCGTTTTTAGGTTATAATTTTAGAATTTCAGAATTGAACGCCGCAGTCGGACTAGCACAAGTCCGTCGTTTACCAGAATTTTTAGAAATTCAGAAGAAACATTATACTATATTGCGAGAAGCGTTGGCAGACATTCCAGAGGTTACTTTTAGAACCGTTCCTGAAGGCGGCGTGGAGAGTTGTGCCTTCTTAAACTTTTTCTTGCCAGATTTAGATACAGCTCGAAAAGTAATGGCAGGTTTTAAAGAAAATGGAATTGATGTATGTTTTCATTATTACGACAATAACTGGCACTATATTCGTAAGTGGGAACATTTAAAAGAACTCAAATCGTTGTATCCAATTTCGCAAGAAGTACGCGACGGCATGCAATATTTAGCTACGAAGACTTTTGAACAATCCGATCATTATATTGCGCGAAATATCTCTTGTTTGATCAAAATGTCATGGACAGAAGAAGAGGTGCGAAGCAGAGCGGCAAAAATGCGCGAAGTAATAGTATCGACGATTTCAATCCAGAAACATGTCATCACTTCGTGAAATAGCGTTGTTTTTTGAAACGGAACATCCGTTGAATCAGGAAGGTTTGCAAGAATTGTTCGCGGCTTTTTCAGTAGTACAGTATCAGAAAGGTGATATCATTCTTAAAGAAAATCAACAAGAGGAATCGTTACGTTTCTTGAATTCGGGAAGCATCCGAGAATACTATGCGACGGCAACAAAAGAAACGAATATAAACTTTTACACCAAACCGCAATTCATCACAGATTTATTGGCGTTTAATAACGATTCTCCTACGCGAAAGTTTCAAGAATGTTTGTCAAAAGTAGAATTATTAGTGATTGATAAAACTACATTCAGAACGCATTTGGAAAAATATGCTTGTGGGAAAGAATTTGTCAAAGATGCTTTCCAGAAACTATTCAGACAACGGGAACTCTTAGAATACAACCGAATCACCAAAACTGCAGATGATTTGTACAAAGAATTGCTCATTTACAAACCAACATGGTTGCAAAAGATTCCGCAATATCACATTGCTTCCTACTTAAACATTACGCCTGAAACACTTAGCCGTATTCGAAAACGCATTTCTTGATTTGAATCAATGGGATTTCTTGTGGGATGTGGTTTCTTTGTGTTAAGAAAATTAAATAACCATGTTGAAAATCCATCATATCCGAAACGCTACTTTTGTCATGGAAACCCAAGAAGAAGTCATTCTCGTCGATCCAATGTTGGGTGATAAAGGTACGTTGCCGCCATTTGTGTTTATTCGAATGAAAGCGCGAAGAAATCCTACTGTACCTTTTCCAGAAGCAAGCAAAGCGATCTTAGAAAAAGTAACGCATTGTTTGATTACGCACCAACACGACGATCATTTAGACAAAGCGGGAATTGCCTTTTTAAAAGAACGAAACATTCCTGTGACTTGCAGTTACAAAGACGAGGAAGCATTGAAAAAGAAAGGTTTGCACATTGCAAATGCACTTTCATATAACAAACGTGTTTCCTTCTTAGGCGGACAAATTGAAGGAATTCCAGCAAGACACGGCTACGGTTTTATTGCCAAACCGATGGGAAATGTGATGGGATTTTATATAGAATTATCGAATGCACCTTCTATCTACATCAGTTCGGATACGATTTACACAGATCCTGTTGATGAGGTACTACAAACCTACAAACCTGCAATTTCAGTGGTTGCTGCCGGAAGCGCACAATTTGATCTTTTCCAACCTTTACTGATGCGCATGGATGATATTGTAAAATTTGTCAGAAATGCTCCTGATAAAGTCATCGCCAATCATTTAGAAGCGATCAATCACTGTCCAACCACACGAAAAGGATTGAAAGAACGACTGGAAAAAGAAGGATTGTCTGAGAAGGTGTTTATTCCTGAGGATGGGACTGTTGTTAGTTTTTAGTATTGAGATGTTAGTATTGAGTTTTGAGTTGTTTTGCGAGGCAGTTTTTAGTTAGGTGTTAGGTCTTGGGGCTTGGTTGTATTTTGGGTACGCTTCGCTTTGGTATCGCTTCGCTGTTAGTATGTTGGTATCGGCTTTGCCTGTTGGACACGCTTTGCTTTAGTATCGCTTACGCTCTTGGTATATTAGTATTTCTGTTGGTAAGTTGTGATTATCATTTGATAGCATTGTTACATTTTCAAATTGATACATTAATAAATTACGTCACTGCAAGGAACAACATGACGCGGCAGTCTTTTGGCGTAGAACGATTTGTAATTTGAGGTATGCGATTGCCATGCATTTTTATTTCAACAAGCTCAATTGCTAGTGATGCGTTAAATCTAAAAAAAATATTGTGATCCCTCTTTTAATAAAGGATGTAGACGTTTTTTTATTTTTGGATTTGAATTGATTTTAATTTAGCTATAGAAAAAGAAGCTACTTTAAGTTTATTTTCTATAAACTATTGAATTACAATACCCAAACGTCACTTCGAGTGATTTTGAGGAACGAAAAATCGTATCGAGAAGTGCTTGGAAATACCAAATTCTAAAGTTAACGCATCACTAGTAAAGCTCAATATAAAAATTCTAGCAAAGACGTTTCTCTTCAAAGACAACTCAACAAATCCACGAATCCACAAACAAACAAATCCACAAATCCACAAATCCACAAATAAACAATATTACTAACCACACACCTTTACAGACTCACTACACAATTCGTATGTTTTTTCTTATATAAGTTTTATACTATTGCGGTATAACCAATAAATACTTTAAACATGAAAAAAAGCAATGTAAAAAAACTAGCATTAAACAAAAAGGCAATTTCTAAAATTCAAGGACAAGCAGTGTCGGGAGGAGATGTTTCCCTTCCAGATCCAGCTACAGGTATTCGATGTGATATCACTGGTGCCAACTTTTGTGTATCTTGGAATGCTTGTGAAACACTACCTAACTTCACATGTATATATACAGGCCCTACAAAACCTATAGACACAACTCCTTTGACTAAAGCCTGTGGAACAACGATGAATACAAATTGTCATACAACACAGATTGGTTGTTAGTACAAATCAAGAATCCAGGAGGTCTTTGATTTTCTGGATTTTGTTTTTTACTGTTAATTTGTCGATTTGTGTATTTATTGATTTGAAACTACACTACCAGTAACAATTTGATTAGGTAGTTTGTTTATTATAGAATAATTTTGAATGATTAGTATGGGATTGCCGCGTCGTAAACTCCTCGCAAAGACGAATCATAGTTTTTATCAAAATCACGGGCTTTATCATTAAATTCGAAATGACCTTTGAAAAAGAGACAAATCCACAAATCAACGAATCCACAAGTTAACAAAAAGAAGCAAAGCGACTGTCCAAGAGCAAAGTGATACTAAAATGTAAGCGTTTCTAACAATCTAAAAGCGCAGCGCATCTAACAATGTACCAATTTGAAAATGTAGTAATGCCTCCAAATGACACTCACAAACTCACCAACTAAAATACCAATATACCAAGAGCGTAAGCGATACTAAAGCGAAGCGTGACTAATAAGCGAAGCCGATACCAAAGCGAAGCGTGTCTAAAAGCAAAGCGCGTCTAATAAGTAACATAATCCACAATCTCCAAACCATAGCCAATCATCCCAACACGTTTTTCCTGATGTGTGTTGGTGACGAGACGAATTTTACTAATATTAATGTCGTGCAGAATTTGCGCTCCGATTCCGAAGTCTTTGGAATCCATTTTAATTTTTGGCGCTTTGTATTCTCCATTGCTTTGTAACGCTTTCAATTCTTTGATGCGGTGTAGTAAGTTCAAAGAGCTGTGATCTTGGTTGATGAAGACAATCGCACCTTTGCCTTCTTCATTGATCAAACGGAACATATCGTCCAGTTTTTTATCTACATTGTTGGTCAGTGTTCCAAGAATATCATCGTTTACTAAGGTAGAATTGATACGAGTCAACACAGGTTCATCAGCAGACCAACTTCCTTTGGTTAACGCTATATGCACGCGATTATTCGTAGTTTGTAAATATGCTCGCATACGGAAATCTCCGAAACGGGTTTGTACGGTAAAGTCTTCTCGCTTTTCAATCAACGAATCATGCTCCATTCGGTAGGCAACCAAATCTTCTATAGAAACGATTTTTAGATCGAAATTTTTAGCAACTTCTAGCAATTGTGGCAAACGCGCCATCGTTCCGTCTTCGTTCATGATTTCTACAATGACACCGGCAGGTTTCAATCCAGCTAAGCGTGCAAAGTCAATTGCTGCTTCAGTATGTCCTGTTCTACGCAATACGCCACCTTCTTTGGCTTTTAAAGGGAAAATATGTCCCGGACGTGCCAAATCGAACGGACGTGTGTTTTTGTCAATCAAGGCTTGCACTGTTTTGGAACGATCGGCAGCAGAGATTCCGGTTGTTACGCCGTTTCCTTTCAAATCGACCGAAATGGTAAAAGCCGTTTCCATCGGATCAGTGTTGTTGCTCACCATCATGCCGAGTTGCAATTCTTTACAACGGTTTTCAGTCAATGGTGCACAAATTAAACCACGACCATGAGTGGCCATAAAGTTGATCATTTCTGGCGTAACCATTTCAGCCGCAGCTAAAAAATCACCTTCATTTTCACGGTTTTCATCGTCAACTACAATAATTACTTTTCCTTTACGGATATCTTCAATAGCTTCGTGAATGCTGTCTAATTGTGTGCCTGCTTTTACTTTTGTAGTGGACGTACTCATGTGTAGTATAATTTGAGAACAAAAATACGGATTCTATCGATAACAATGTATATTCAAGCAACTAAAGATTTACATCTTCATACACAGATTAGAGAAGTTACTTTTAGAGTTTGCCTTTTACCGCTTTTTTGATACGCTTTCTGACGATAAAGAACGTTACAAAGTAGAAGATAAAACCAAGAATCGAAATGATTTGCGTATTTGACTTTTTGGAAGGTTTCATTCCCACACCATCCATAATGTTTCGCAAAAAGATATTAGAGCGGACAAATCGGTAGATAAAGAGCACTCCAAAGATGATCGCAACTGCTAATAAACCATAAAACATCCAGCCTTCTAATTTGATGTTGTTGTTTAGAATAGGCAAGGAGAGTCCTGAAAGTAAGAACGGCACATAGTAAATGAACGATAGTTTGGAAGCTTTCAAATACGAAGTGTAAATTTTACCAATGTTCTTATTTTTATCATTTTCAAAAACGCCTAATACTTTTAAGCGTCGTCTGGAAATACCGCGTTCTTCTAGAATGCTGATGGCTAAACTTCGCTCTCCGTCACTATAATTGTAATCGCGATAGTTTTGTACAACATCCATCAATTGTGTATCACTTAGCGCTGTTAATTTATCCGTACTTTGACGATCTGTTTCACTGATTTCAGCTAATTCCTGCACTGTTTCTTCGTTTTCATCTTCTGTGAGTCGTACAAATAATTCTCTGAAGGAGAAGCTAAACAATCCTTGATCTGACGTTGCTCTTCTGGTAAAATAAATACTCAGCGGAAACATAATCATGGTAGATAGCCACGTGCCGAGCCACGGCGGAATACTGCCATCTTCAGCACTGTTTTTTCCAAAAATTCCGATAAAGTGATAGACTAAGAACAAACAAATCGCAATAACCATTGGCAGTCCGATACCACCTTTTCGAATGATGGCTCCTAAAGGCGCACCCACAAAGAATAGTATGATACAGGCAATGGCGACCGCAAATTTATCGTGTAAATATATTTTTTGATGATTGATTTTTTTCTCCATTCGCTTAAAGCGATTCTCAGTATTTTTGAGTGTTGTAATACGTCCTTTGATGTTGGTAATGGAAATGTCTAAAGCGCGTTTTTGATTTTTGAGCGATAGTAGATTCAACACATTGTCTGTTTTACTAATAGAATCCAACGGTACGCGATTGGTAGAATCTTTTGCAATGATAACCATTCCCGTACGTTTGTACATATTGTTTCCAAACCCAACTTTTTCCTGATTGTATTTGCGTTCAAACGAAGCAATGGTATCATTCAATTGGCGTACTTTAAACATTTTGTATGTGCTGTAGCTTTCGTCGTCTAAATCCACTTTATTGATGTCGCGCAAGTCAACATTCATGATGTATTTTTCAAAGGAAACTTTGGCGTGCTGTTGGCGCATTTGTTCTCGCGGATCGGTCGATTTTACATCTTCGTAGCGATTTCCATCAAACAACACCATTTGCAGAATATCAGAGTCGGGTCTACTTTTTAATTCCCCATTTTTCGACTTGATAACGATGCGGTTCTTTTTATCATTTGACTTTTGGTGAATGATGACTTTATCCAACAATTGATCGTTGTCGCCGTATTTTTTATCTACTTTAATATTGATGTTGGCAATATCATTAAAAACACCTTCACCAATCGCTAAGGCAGGCTTTTTCTTTGCTAAGTTTTTACGGAGATTGTATTGTTTAAATTCTGACCAAGGAATCACGTTGTTTCCAAAGAAGAACGTTCCCACACCTAAAAGTGCAATAAACACAATGAGACTTCGCATGGCGCGTTGCAGCGAGATTCCTGTCGATTTCATCGCGGCAAATTCGTAGCTTTCTGCAAATCGACCAAACGTCATAATAGAAGATACTAGAATACTTAACGGCAATACTAGCGGAATGAGTTTTGGCGCGGTGTAGAGTAAGAATTTTAAAATGATTCCTACGTCCAATCCTTTTCCTGCTAACTCACCTATAAAAAGCCAAACGGTTTGCAATATAAATATGAACATAAATATTACAAACACGGTAAGCAAGGTTAAGAGATAACTCTTAAGTATATATCTATCTAGTATTTTCAAAAGTAGCCTAGTTTTTATCTATATAATAGTCCTCGTATTTCGATTCGTCAAATATAAATAAGCTTTTTGATAATGGCTGATTTGTTTTAAAAGAATTAACAGTTAAAGTAGTGATTGTACCGTTTTTCCCTGTCTCAATTAGGTTGTAGATATGTTTTGTTTTTTCATCAATACCCAACAATACATTTTTAATGTCTGATTCTGAATTTGTTGGCGTTAACTTGATGTATTGAATCTTTCTACCGCGTACATTTTGTAGAATGTCCCACGCGTAGGAATATCCTTTTTTGTAGAAGGTTAACATTTCGGAAGGCGACAAGCCTGTTTCATCATCGTCTAAGTCAGAAATAGTCACTTCCTCATTAGCCGGAACGATCGTGTATACTTTTTTTGTATCGTAAATTTTGGTGAAGCCTAAGAAATTGAGTAAATATTTTTGACCTTCTAAAGTTACATTTCCTTTGGATTCTTGTTTGGTATTGGCTTCTTTGTTGTTCAATTCGTACTTAAAGTCGATTTGAATGTTTTCATAACTGTTTACTTTGGCAGAAACTTCATCTAATAGTTTTTTTGCTTTTTGCGCATTTTGTGCACTTACATTGAATGTAAATACGCTTAACACCAACACTAAAACTAATTTTTTCATGTTATCCATTTTTTTCATTTTCTAATAATTGTTCTAAAGCTAAAATATCTGGGACGAGCACTTGGCGTGCTTTACTTCCTTCGAAAGGACCTACGATTCCGGCGGCTTCCAATTGATCAATCAAACGTCCTGCACGGTTGTACCCGAGTTTGAGCTTGCGTTGCAATAACGAAGCAGAACCTTGTTGTGCAATGATGATTACTTCAGCTGCCTGACGGAATAATTTGTCCCTATCTGCGATGTCTATATCAAGACTTGTGCCACTTTCTTCGCCTACATATTCAGGAAGCATAAATGCATCGGGATAGGCTTTTTGTGCACCAATATAATCGGTGATTTTTTCTACTTCTGGCGTATCGACAAAAGCACATTGTATACGAATTAAATCGTTTCCTTGCGTGTATAACATGTCTCCACGACCAATCAATTGATCGGCGCCTGCATTGTCTAAAATCGTACGAGAATCTATTTTCGACATCACACGGAACGCGACTCTGGCAGGGAAGTTTGCTTTGATCATTCCCGTAATTACGTTTACGGAAGGTCGCTGTGTCGCAATGATCAAGTGAATTCCGATCGCACGTGCTAATTGCGCCAAACGGGCAATAGGCGTTTCCACTTCTTTTCCTGCGGTCATGATTAAATCGGCAAATTCATCTACGACTAATACGATATATGGTAAAAATTTATGTCCGTCATTCGGATTCAGTTTTCTCGCTTTGAATTTGGCATTGTATTCCACAATATTTCTACACAAGGCATTCTTCAATAAATCGTAACGTTGATCCATCTCAATACAAAGTGAATTTAGTGTATTGATTACTTTGGAATTATCTGTGATGATTGCTTCTTCTGAATCTGGCAATTTGGCTAAGTAATGACGTTCAATTTTATTAAAAAGCGTCAATTCTACTTTTTTCGGATCGACTAAGACAAATTTTACCTCTGCCGGATGTTTTTTGTAGAGAATGGAAGTCAAGATACAATTCAGTCCTACCGACTTTCCTTGTCCTGTGGCACCTGCCATCAATAAGTGTGGCATTTTTGCTAAATCGACCACTAAAGTTTCATTGCTAATTGTTTTTCCGAAGGCAATTGGCAGTTGCATTTCTGCTTCTTGAAACTTCTTGGAAGCAATGGCAGAGCGCATGGAAACAATCGCAGGTTTTTTGTTGGGCACTTCAATCCCAATAGTACCTTTTCCTGGCATTGGCGCAATGATACGAATTCCCAAGGCTGCTAAGGAAAGTGCAATATCGTCTTCTAAATTCTTAATCTTGGAAATACGCACACCAGCTTCTGGGATGATTTCGTAAAGAGTTACCGTTGGTCCGACGGTAGCTTTGATGCTTGCAATTTCTATTTTGTAATTGCGAAGTGTTGTGACAATTTGATTTTTATTTTCTTCAAGTTCTTCTTGATTGATTGTGATTGAACTTCCGTTGGTGTAATCTTTTAGTAATTCGATGGTTGGAAAGCGGAAGTTTCCGAGTTCTAATGTAGGATCGAATTCACCGTGTTCTTTTACTAATTTATCGGATAAATTTTCAGCAACGGTTTTTTCTTCAACAATTTTTTCAACTTGAATTTCAGTTTCTTCTTCTTTGGCGATTTCTACTTCAAAAGAGGTGTCTTTCAGTTCAGGTTCCTTCTTTTTTGTTTCAGCAACCGAATGATTTTTAATCGTAGGTTGTAAATTTTCTACGGATAATTCAAATTCAGATTTTGCGACTTTTTCCTCCGTTGCTTCTTCTGTTTCGGCAACCACTTCTTCTTTGGTCGTAGTTTCTGTTTCTGTTGGCGCATCCGTCGTAGTTTCTGCTTCAGGAGTGGCAACCGCAGTCGCTTCTTCCGTAGCAAAATCATCTTTTAAATCGTTCTTTCTTTTATTGACATATGCTGTGACCTGTTCTGGCGTAAGCTTTAAACGCAATACCGCATAAATAATCGCACCAAAAACTAATAACAATCCCACTCCAATTTTACCAATATACACTTGCAAATATGAATTGATTTCATAGCCGATCGTTCCCCCTAAAATAGGAGCAGAGTTAAAGAAAAATCCAAGAAGGACAGAAAGCCAAATGACAATGACGCTTCCCCAAAACCATTTGTTAAATAACTTCTTTTTGATATCCATTAACAGATACAATCCCGACACAAAAAGCAAGCTGGCAAAGATAAAAGAAGCTACTCCAAATCCTCTGTAAATAAAGAAGTCACTGATTTTAGCCCCAAACTTCTGCATCCAATTTTGGGTTTGTGCAGTACCATCTGTATTGCTTAACGCACTTTGATCGACTTCGCCCGTAAAGAAATACGAAGCAAAGGCAATAAACAACGCGATTGCAAACAACATGAGTAAACTTCCCAATATAATTTGATGCTGTCGGGTAAAAGTAAAATCAGGTTTTTTGAATTTCGAGACTCTTGGAGTTTTTTTCGTTTTTTTTACGGTTTTCTTTTTTGCCATTCAGGGATCGCTATTTATAGTCAATTATCTTGGAATAAGTCACGAGATAATTGCAAGGAATTCACAATAAAATATCGAGTTACGCCTTTGTACAGTTGCTTTATTACTATCGAGTAAAAATACAAATTGTGCTTACAGCGCAATATATTTAAAATTAATTTGTAAGCGAAACGTTTTTCCGTAAAATAAAGTATAAATAGAAGTAGCGTAAAGATTGGTAGAGAAAAAGAAAAAGTAGCTGTCTAAAAAGTACAGATTTCGTCAAATCGGACTTTGTACTTCTTAGACAGCTTTTTATATTAACTTTCTTCTGCAGGCAGCTCACAATTGACAATTCCACAAGTTTGTCTCACTGGTCCTATACATCCTGTATTGTTGCAGAGTATTACTAGTGAATCAATTGGTTTTGCGCCACCTTTTACAGCTTCATCCAAACTGGAAATTGATTTTTTGTTTAAAGCTAAACTCTTTAGTTCTCTTTTTTTCATGGTGTTATAATTTTAAGTTAATAATACTATGAAGGTAAGAAAAAAATGAACGCGTTTAGAGTTTTTGCTTAATAGACTGTATGTGAAAGAGAGATTATATAATTTTTGGAATATAAATAAAGCAACCAATAATGATGGCAGCAATGGCAAAAATAAACACAGCACCAGCTGCTAAATCTTTGATGAGTCCTATTTTTTTATGATGTTCGGGGTGAATGAAGTCAGCAATTTCTTCAATAGCAGTATTGAGTCCTTCCAAACTCATAATAAGTCCGATGGTAAGTGTTTGCACAATCCATTCTGTGCGAGAAATTTCGAAGTAAAATCCAGCAACGGTCACCATAATGCCAATAAAAAACTGTGCTTTTACGCTGGCTTCTGTAGTTATAAGCAGATATGCGCCCTTGAACGCATATCCAACTCCTTTTATTCTTCCTTTAATGAATTTAATCATCTAATAATGCTTCCAAAGCCGCCTTGTAATTTGGCTCATCTACGATTTCAGGAACTTGCTCGGTATATTTTACGGTTCCGTTTTCGTCAATTACAACCACTGCGCGCGAATGTAATGTTTCTAATGGACCGTCTACGAAATTTAATCCGTAGTCTTTTCCGAAGCTTCCGTTTTTATAATCAGAAAGGTTGATGACATTATTCAAACCTTCTGCACCACAAAAACGCGTCTGTGCAAATGGTAAATCGTGAGAAATACACAACACTTTGGTATTTTCTAATTCACTAGCTTCTTGATTAAATGTACGTACAGAAGTCGCACACGTTGATGTGTCAATACTTGGGAAAACATTTAATACCAATTTTGATCCTGCATAGTCTGCAAGTGTTTTTGTAGATAAATCTGCTGCGGTTAATGCAAAATCAGGAGCTTTTGCTCCAACTTCTGGTAAGCTTCCTGAAGTATGAAATTCGTTTCCTTGTAAGGTTACTGATGCCATGGTTTAATAGTTTTTATAATTGTTAAAAATAGCCATTTTCTATCCCAAAAATGGTAAATTATCGTTAATTTTTTCTGAAGCAGGACATAGTAAAAATCTATTATAAAATAAAAACAATCAATTTGTTTTATGATTTGTTCAACATTTATTGAGTAATTTTAAACAAACTAGAAAAAGCAATATAAATTAATCAAACATCAAAAATTATGAGTAACGAAGGTAAATGTCCTTTCGGACATGGAACAGATACGTTCAGTGCGGCAAAACGAAAAACTGCAGGTGGTGGAACCACAAACAGAGATTGGTGGCCTAATGAACTAAAATTGAATATTCTTCGCCAACATGGGAACGATCCAAATCCTATGGGGAAAGACTTTAATTATGCAGAAGCATTTAACAGTATTGACTATGCTGAATTAAAGCAAGATGTGATTAACGTAATGACAGACTCACAAGATTGGTGGCCAGCTGATTATGGGCATTACGGTCCATTTATGATTCGTATGGCTTGGCACAGTGCCGGAACGTATAGAGTAGGAGACGGACGTGGAGGTGCAGGAACAGGAACACACCGTTTTGCACCTTTAAATAGTTGGCCAGATAATGGAAACTTAGATAAAGCACGTTTGTTATTGTGGCCAGTAAAGCAAAAATACGGACGTAAAATTTCTTGGGCAGATTTAATGATTTTAGCAGGAAACTGTGCATTAGAATCAATGGGCTTTAAAACCTTTGGATTTGCTGGCGGACGTGAAGATGTTTGGGAGCCAGAGCAAGATATTTACTGGGGAATGGAGAATGAATGGCTTGGAAATGAAGAACGTTACGAAACAGGAGAATTAGAAGATCATTTAGGAGCGGTGCATATGGGATTAATTTATGTAAATCCAGAAGGACCAAACGGAGTGCCTGATCCAATGAAATCGGCACATGATATTCGCGTGACTTTCAAAAGAATGGCAATGAATGATGAGGAAACCGTAGCCTTGGTTGCTGGTGGACACACTTTTGGAAAAGCACATGGTGCTGCAGATCCAGATAAATATGTAGGCCCAGAACCACACGGAGCTTCTATAGAAGAAATGAGTACAGGATGGAGAAACTCTTACGGTTCAGGAGTGTTAGATGATGCTATTACCAGTGGAATTGAAGGACCTTGGACACCAAATCCGACGACTTGGGATGCTGATTATTTTGATGTGTTGTTAAATTATGATTGGGAATTAACAAAAAGTCCAGCAGGCGCGCACCAATGGAAGCCAACCGCGGCATCAGACGCACGTACAGCTCCAAGAGCAGGAGATGCTAATTTGACGCAAGAGTTAATGATGACTACGGCAGATATCGCGTTGCGTACTGATCCTGCATACATAGAAATCTCAAAGCGTTTCCACGAAGATCACGCTGCTTTTGAAGATGCTTTTGCACGTGCATGGTACAAGTTAACACATCGTGACATGGGACCAATTGATCGCTACTTAGGTCCAGAAGTACCACAAGAAGAGTTGATTTGGCAAGATCCAATTCCGAAAGTAGATTATACGTTGACTTCTGAAGATATTGAAAGTCTAAAGAAAATGATTTTAGTTTCAGGTTTATCAGTTTCGCAATTGGTAACAACCGCTTGGGCTTCGGCTTCTACGTTTAGAGGTTCAGACATGCGTGGTGGTGCAAATGGTGGTAGAATCCGCTTAGAGCCACAGAGAAGCTGGGAAGTAAACAATCCAGTAGAATTAAATAAAGTATTAAACATTTTAGAAGGAATTCAGAATTCTTTTAGTGGAACAATTTCTATGGCTGATTTAATTGTATTGGCTGGAAATGTCGGCGTAGAAGAAGCGGCTAAAAATGCTGGTTTTGATGTTTCAGTTCCGTTCACACAAGGAAGAGGCGATGCTTCACAAGAACAAACAGACATCGAATCATTCAATAACTTACAGCCAAGAGTTGACGGATTTAGAAACTACATCAAATCTGGAATCCAAATGGCAGCAGAAGATGCGTTGGTAGATCGTGCAAACTTATTGACACTTTCTATTCCTGAAATGACGGTATTGGTTGGAGGATTGCGTGTATTAGGTGCCAACTACAACGGATCGAATCACGGCGTATTTACAGACAATGTAGGAAGCTTAACAAACGATTTCTTCGTGAATGTATTAGACTTTGCAACGACGTGGGGTGCTATCGACGAAACTGAACAAACGTTTGAAGGACGCGATCGTAGAAACGGACAAATCAAGTACATTGGTTCACGTGCAGATTTGATTTTCGGATCAAACACAGAACTACGCGCCGTAGCAGAAGTATATGGAGCGAATGACGCAAAAGATAAATTTGTACATGACTTTATTGCTGCTTGGGCAAAGGTAATGGACTTAGATAGATTTGATATAAAATAAGTATTACAAATCTTCACAGATAAAAAGGCTGTCTGAAAAGTATTGAATTTACTTTTTGGGCAACCTTTTCTATATGCATTTCTCCCATTTTAATAAAATATATCAACTTTCAGTTTTAAAGGCGCTTATGTCAGATTTGTCTTCGATTATTTGACTTTATTTGTAAGAGAAGTATTCGCTAGTTCAGATATTCATTAAAATTATTTATAGTTAAAAATGCCTAAAGGCTTCAACTACTTTAGTATTAAATCTGGCGAAAGCGAAAAATTTCCAAATTAGTAACTAAATAAAACATATAGAAATCATGAAAAAACTATCATTACACGAATTGAAAGACAAATTAAATGTAATCAACGAAAGTGAAGTACAACAATCAATTGCTGGAGGTGATGTAGGAGACACTCTTGTTGAAATCTTTGATACGGTAGACTACTATGTACATGAGGTATGGTATTGGTTAACCGAAGATTAAGAATATTCAATCTATTCACAGACTTTCTAACTAGTAGTGCTATGTAGCTATGTTACACAAAGTGATAGTTTAAAAACTAAATCATTCATAATTTAAATATATAAAAACCATGAAAAAATTATCATTGGACCAATTAAAAGAGAAAGTTACAGTAATAAATGAAAAAGAATTGAAACAAGCGATATCTGGAGGTGAAGAAGAGCATAACTTCATATGGTGGGCAGGATATTATACAGGAAGCGCAATTGATTGGGTGAGAGATCAGATCGAAGAATTAATGGAAGACTAATTGTAATCAATTTTTTAGCTTTCGTACTACGTTGGTAGTATAAGAGCAACACTCATAATGTTATCAAAAAAAAGACTGCTTTTTCGAGCAGTCTTTTTTGTTCGGGATGTCAGTGGTACATCTTTTCAGCGTATTACCTATCAATAGAACCCATTACACGTTGCATAAAACTATTCAACGCTTCTTTTCTTGGTGTTCCTGCTTTTTCCATTTTATGTACTTCAATTGCACCGTACATATTGGAAATCAGTTCACCGATTACGTCTAGTTCTTCATCTTTTAAAGAGGGAACTTCTGTCAATGCTTCCAACGTATCAATAGTTTCCACTACATAATCCTCGTCATTTTCGGCAATAAACTGTGTTAAGTGTTTAATTACAGGTAATTTCATAAAAAATATTTTTATTCCGTTATAAAAGGGAATCTTATTGTTAATATACTACTACGCAACTTCTTCCACAAGTTCCTTAAATACATCAAATTTATTGGTCTGTACTTGATTTACAAAAGAACCATTTTTAAAAGTGGCGAATGTTGGTAAATTGTCTACAGTAGCTAACTGTCTCGATTCAGGAAACTTCTCAGCATCTGCAATCACAAAAGTGATGTTTTCTAATTCTCTTGCTAGCTTTTTTACTTTTGGCTTCATGATGCGACAATTTCCACACCAAGAAGCAGAATATTGTACTACAACCGTATCGTTGCTAGTTACTAATTCTTGTAAATTGTCTTGATTTAATTCTTGAACCATCTCTCTTTACTTTATACGTTCGTAGCTAAATATTCCGCAACGCCGTTTCTGTTAGCGTTCATTGCTTCTTTTCCTTCTTCCCAGTTTGCAGGACATACTTCTCCTTTTTCTTGAACGTGTGTGTATGCATCAATCAAACGGATGAATTCGTTTACATTTCTACCTACTGGCATGTGGTTGATTCCTTCGTGGAAAACTGTTCCTTCCTCGTCGATCAAGTAGGTTGCTCTGTACGTTACATTGTCACCTTCAACTTGCACTGTTCCCGTTGCTTCGTCGTATACTTCGTTTGTGATATCTAAGATACCTAAGATGCTTGATAAGTTACGGTTGCTATCTGCCAATAAAGGATAGGTTACTCCTTCAATTCCTCCGTTATCTTTTTCTGTATTTAACCAAGCAAAGTGTACTTCAGGCGTATCACAAGAAGCACCAATTACGATTGTGTTTCTTTTTTCAAATTCTCCCAAAGCTGCTTGAAATGCGTGTAATTCTGTTGGACAAACAAATGTAAAATCTTTTGGATACCAAAATAACAATACTTTTTTCTTGTTATTTACGGCTTCCTCAAGCACATTTAGTTTAAAAGTATCTCCCATTTCGTTCATTGCATCTACATTCAAGTTTGGGAATTTTTTTCCTACTAAAGCCATTGTATTATGTGTTTAAAAAATTAAGTTATTAATGGCTACAAATATAGAGAAGTGACAAAGACAAATTCATAAAAAAAATTTGATTTTCTTATCAATCCATAGGAAGTGTTTATGGTAAATTTTAAGCGTTTGTGTTCTAGTAAATTGAGAGTCTTTGTGGTGTGAAAACTGGTTGTTTTTTGTGTGAAAACCGATCAAAAAATAGGGCAAGTGTCGTATACTTTGTCAAGGTTGCTTGTTGGATATTTGTGAGGAATCAAATTTTATAGGAAACCTTAAAAAAAATGATCGTGGAGTTCCTCGTTTTTGGAATTGTAGTGAAAAGCCTGTACTTTAATTTCTGATTGACAACCGAAGTCTATGAACATATTCAACCAAAAAAGTGTGCAGACAGTAGTAATATTGCTGTGTTTTCTAAGTTCATTTTTAAAAATAACTGCACAAAACAATCAAGCTATTGTGGACAGTATTGGAAAAGTTGCCCAAACCAAGGACAACGATTCATTACGTGTGCAATATTTACACAAAGTATTTTTTAAATATGTCTATTCCAAACCCGAAATTTCTCGAAAACTTTCAGAAATCGCTATGCAAAAAAGTAATATCATTGCAAATGATTTTTTAATGGTGCGTTCGTTGTTGCGGAAAGGAATTTACTATGATATTGTTGGCAAAAAAGACAGTTCTCTGCTTTGGTATGATAAAGCGTATGCAATTGCTGAAAGAGCCAGCGATAAAGACGGAATGGCTTCAGTATACAACAACAAAGGCTTGATTTATTGGGGAAAAGAAGATTACAAAACCGCGATGGATTACTATCTGAGTTCGTATGAAATTTTCAAAGACTTGGGAAAGCAACGAGGACAGGCAACTAGTTTGAATAACATCGGATTGTTGCTTTCTAAATTGAAACGTCACAAAGAATCGAATGCGTATCACAGACGGAGTTTGGCCATCAAAAAAGAAATTGAAGATACTTACGGAATGGGCGCTTCTTACACAAATATGGTCATGAATCATTATGCATTAAAACAATTGGATTCCTGTGTGTACTATGCGCAAAAATCGATTGTGACCAAAGAAAAAGTCAACGACGTCAGAGGTTTGGCAACAAGCTACAATAGCTTAGGAAAAACCTATCAACAATTGAAGCAGCACGATTCCGCAGTTTATTATCTCAAAAAAGCAGATGAAATCTACCAACGTTTCAACTCGCGGAAACATCGTGCAAAAAACATTCAGTTATTGGGAATTGCCTATTACGATCAAGGAAATTATCAGGAAGCGATTGATGCATATACTATTGCTTTAAACAATCTCGACGATTCCCAAATCATGATCAAAAGCAAGGCGATGCGGCGCATGGCAAATGCCTATCGCGAATTGGGCGATCATGAAAATGCTTCGAATTACTATCAAGAAACGATTAAGTTGCAGGATACCATTCAAAAACAAAAAGAAACCATTGCTACGAATGAAATTTTTGAAAAATATCAATCTGCCGAAAAAGAAAAAGAAATCCTCATTCAACGCGCCAAAATAGCAGAAAAAAACACCATGATTTACGGACTGATTGCAGGCGTATTGATTGTGTTCGTGTTAGGATATTTGTTGTACAATCAGCAAAAGCTGAAAAATAGACAACTCCAAAAAGAAAACGAACTAAAAGATGCATTGGTAAAAGTGGAAACCCAAAACAAACTACACGAACAACGCTTAAAAATTTCGCGCGATTTGCATGATAATATTGGTTCGCAGTTAACTTTTATTATCTCATCGATTGCCAACCTAAAATACGGATTAAAAGACGCAAAACCTGACTTTTTAGAACGTTTGTCAAACATCAATTTCTTTACGCGAAACACCATAAATCAGTTGCGAGATACCATTTGGGCGATGAATATGGACGCGATTCATTTTGAAGATTTAGAGCTGCGTATGCGGAATCATATCGGACAGGCAAAAGTGTTGACAGGAGCCGAAATCGAATTTGAAAACGAAGTTTCAGAAACTACCACATTCTCGTCTTTAGTTGGGATCAATATCTTCCGAATCATGCAAGAAGCCATTAACAATGCCATCAAACATGCCAATGCAAGCAAAATCAACATTCAAATGCAAGAAGTAGAGGCACAATATGTATTGGTGATTACGGATGATGGAATTGGTTTTGATACAAATGCTGAATCCGCTAGAAATGGACTTGAAAATATGCAGTTGCGTGCAGAAGAAATCTATGGAAAGTTGAATATTGTATCGCAAGCAACTCATGGAACTACCATAAAATTAACAATTGATACAACGCTTGCGGATAGAATTTAGGTTTAATTAAAAAGAGATATCCACTTTCGTGGAAAATAAATATGAAAAAATACAACATCGCCATTGCAGAAGACAATACACCTTTAGCGAATTCTTTAGTAGAAAAGCTTTCTTTTTTTAGTGAAGATTTGACATATAGATTCCGTGCCCGAGATGGAAAAGAATTGGTCGAAAAACTGGAGGAGCAACACGAAATCGACCTCATCTTGATGGACATCAAAATGCCCAACATGAATGGGATTGAAGCGACGCAGATCATCAAAAAACGTTATCCAACCATCAAAATTGTCATGATTACTGTGTTTGACGACGATGATCATATTTTACAATCCATTCAGTCAGGCGCGGACGGTTATTTATTAAAAGAAGCTACTGCAGACGAATTGTACAAAGGAATCTTAGATGTCATGAACGGCGGAGCAACCATGACGCCAAGCATCGCAATGAAAGCGTTGAAAATATTACAAACTGCCGAAGTACCAACGTATGTAGAAGATGAAACGATCAAACTCAGCAAACGCGAAAAAGAAGTCTTAGAACAATTGAGCAAAGGTTTGGGTTATCAAGTCATTGCAGAAAAATTGTTCGTGTCGCCATCAACCATCCGAAAGCATATTGAAAACATTTACAAAAAATTACAAGTCCACAACAAAATCGAAGCTGTGGAGAAAGCGCGGAAGCATCGGTTGTTGTAATTAATATTATAGCTAAGAAACATCATTCTGAACTTGATTCAGAATCTCAATATAGCGCTTTTCTGAGTTTATTACTTATGCTATTTTCCCCTGAAGCTGTTTAATTTTAATCTTAAATGCAGCAAATAGGAGTGTGGTAAATGGACTCAAATAGTTGAAAAATGCATATCCTGCGTAGGCAAATGTATCTACTTTTAAAACTCCTGCTTGATAGGCTCCACAAGTATTCCAAGGAATCAATACTGAGGTCACAGTACCAGCGTCTTCCAACGTTCTACTTAAATTTTCAGGAGCTAAGCCTTTATCTTCAAACGCTTTTTTATACATTCTTCCAGGAATTACGATTGCTAAATATTGATCGGAAGCTAAAACGTTTAATCCGATACAACTGATCACAGTACTTGCGAACAATCCAAAAATGGTGTCAAATAAATTTAATACAGATTTACTAATGCGCGACAAAGCACCAATAGCATCCATCACACCACCAAAAACCATCGCACATACAATCAGCCAAATAGTACCTAACATTCCGCTCATTCCACCAGCGCTAAACAAATCGTTTAAGTCCGTACTTTGTGTTTCAATAGCTGTATCAACGGTCATGGCATTCATGATTCCTTTGTAAGCAGTTTTGAACGTTAAACTA
Organism: Bacteroidota bacterium; assembly: GCA_039026955.1. Taxonomy (GTDB): domain Bacteria; phylum Bacteroidota; class Bacteroidia; order Flavobacteriales; family Flavobacteriaceae; genus Kordia. The sequence continues at coordinate 4,409 of JBCCLH010000009.1, read as the reverse complement.
TCACCACCACCAACACTGGTAACAATTTCTGGTTGAAAAATAACCGCAAAAATTCCTCCTAAAAGTGTTCCGATCAGCAAAGCTACTAATGGCGGCGTCTTTTTAATAATTAAGAAAATAACCGCAATCGGTACTAAAAATAACCATGGAGAAATATTAAATGAACTTGCAATAGAGTTTAGCATTTCGCTTGTATCTGTTGTTCCTTGCACATCCAAAGACAAACTGATAATGATGAAAATTATAAGTGTCACTACAATAGTTGGCACTGTAGTGTACGTCATGTATTTTATGTGTGAAAATAATTCCCCGCCAGCCATAGCAGGCGCTAAGTTTGTAGTATCACTCAAAGGTGACATTTTATCGCCAAAATACGCTCCAGATATCACCGCACCAGCAGTCATTCCTGCATGGATGCCTAAGGCATTTCCAATTCCGATCAAAGCAATACCAACTGTTGCAGACGTTGTCCAACTACTTCCTGTTGCAATAGAAATGATAGCACAAATAATAACACAAGCTGGTAAAAATACAGTAGGATTTAAAATCTGCAATCCATAATAAATCATAGATGGGATAATTCCACTAATAAGCCAAGTTCCTGCTAATGAACCTACAAAAAGTAAGATGAGCAATGCACCTGTGGTCGATTTCACATTCTCCGCGACTTCATCGAGCATTTGCTTGTATGAAACTTTATTGTAAAAACCAACGATAGCTGCTACAGCGGCACCTAGTAAAAGTATAAATTGATTACTTCCGCTAAGCGCATCATCACCAAAGGCAAATTTTACATTATAAAATAGCATTCCAACCAGGGCAACTACAGGGATCAATGCTTCCCATATACTTAGTTCCTTATTTTCAATGATGTTTTCATCTTCTGGTTCTCTTGGCTTTATGTCTTGACTTTGCATAGTGATTTTTGGTGTAGTTATTTTCTAAGCGTAATGTTACGATTTTGTAAACTAGTATGCAAATCATTTTGGTTGCGTACCTTTGCAAACTTAGAATGAAAGATTATTTATGGATTCGTTAACGCAAATTGTATTGGGCGCTGCTTGTGGAGAAGCAGCCATGGGAAAAAAGATAGGAAACAAAGCCTTACTTTTTGGAGCTATTGGCGGAACGATTCCAGATTTAGATGTGTTTATAGGTAATCTTTTATACAGCAATAAAATTGACGCCATGCTGTTTCACAGAGGATTCATGCATTCGTTTCTGTTTGCAATTTTGGCTGGTTTTCTGTTTGGTTGGCTAGTGTTTAAACTATACGATAAAGGGAAACGGCGCGGGACTACAACACGCAGAGATTGGACTTGGTTATTTTTACTATCCATCCTAACACATCCAATTTTAGATAGTTTTACAGGATACGGAACGCTGTTATTTTCTCCATTTAGCGATTATCGCGTGGCATTTAGTAATATCTCGGTAGCTGATCCTTTGTATACACTTCCTTTTTTAATATGTCTGATTGTATTGATGTTTTACAAACGCAAGAATCCGAAGCGAAGACTTTGGTTGAAACTTGCGTTTGGAATTAGCTCAGCGTATATGCTATTTACGATGGGAAATAAATTTTACATCAATAATGTATTTGAAAAATCATTAGCAGCACAAGGAATTGAATACCAACGCTATAATACAGAAGCAAGTATTTTAAACAATGTGTTGTGGTACGGAATTGCAGAGACGGAGAATGATTTTCATGTCGCTTTTTACTCGTTGTTTGATACGAAAGATGTGTTTACAGATTGGCAAACGATTCCGAAAAATCATGAAGTACTTCCAAAGACGAATTCAGATTTGGCGTCTTTAGCTTGGTTTAGCAACGATTATTACACGGTTGAAAAAAACGAAGATGATACGTTTACATATAAAGACTTACGCTATCCATCCATCAGCACAGGCGATGGGAAATCGGTTGTATTTTCATTTAAAGTATATCCAGACGGTGACCGATTGAACATGTCGCCTTTTCAAGGACCAAGATTTGATGAAGACACGAACTTTAGCGATGTGCTAGGGATTTTTTGGGAACGGATTAAGGGGAAGTAGGGGTTTTGGTTGTTGGTCGGTTGTCGCTGCGCTTTGTTGTTGGTTGTCGGTTGTCTGTTGTTGGTTGTGAGTTGGTCGCTCCGCTCTGTTGCCAGTTGTGAGTTATGTGTTGTTTGTTTTGGGTTGTAATTTTGATAGAAATTGTTCTTTGAAACTTCTCAATACTAAATACTCAATACCCAATACCCAATACCCAATACCCAATACCCAATACCCAATACCCAATACCCAATACCCAATACTAATATCTAAGCTCTTAACTCCCAATTCTCAATAATTAGAGTAAAGATACCCTGCACAGATGCCGCAAACGCGTTTTCCGATTTCGGCTAATTTGATTCGTGTGAAGGTTTCTGGCTGACACACAAAATGTGTTGTAATGGTTTCATTGTAGCGCATTTTTTTACAAATTGACATAGAATCTGTCAAGCATTCGCCCGCATCATCTTTTTTAGATTGAAATACATGAAGTTCCCCTTTGCTATTTTCTTTGAGTGTATACAGTTTGAAATTACTCACAATTCTACATTGTTTTTTATTGTAAAATAAAGTTGATAAACATTTTGATTTGTGGGGAATCTAAAGAAAAGAATTATTATAAATCTTCATCTCTATACAAGTAACTCATGCACTGGGAACACATGCGACGACCAATTTTAGCACATTCCTTACGAGCGCGTTCTTCAGACAGACATGAAAAAATAGTGCGTGCTTCCTCTTCAATTGTCATTTGACCACATATTGAATAGTACTGTGGTTGACACGTGTTTTGATCTGTCGGATCGGCTAAAAAGAGGTGCAAACTTCCATCAGATTTTCGTTCTCGCAATATGTAAACTTTTTTACGCATACCGTAAGTTCTAGTATTAATTCTATCTGGGAATCAATAATAACTAAAAGCCCTCAGTAAAAATTACGGAAAACCGTAATCGGGAATAAAATCCTTATAAATAGGTATATTTACCTAGGTGCTTTCTGGTTGAACTGTAAGGATAAAATAAAAGAGAACGCCGAAAAGACGCTCCCTTTTTACTCCATAAAACTAAACTTTGAAAACTATACCATTACTGGCTCCAGAATGTTCAAAGCTTCCATACATTCGCGCATTACCTTATACGTGCGTTGAATGTCATGATCCAATCCAACAGAAAAACGAATCAAACCATTTGTTAAGCCCATTTCGGCTTGTTCCTCTTCTGGAATTTCGGAGGAAGTTGAAGTGCCCGGAGCACTGAACAGTGTCTTATAAAATCCTAGACTTACCGCTAGGTAGCCCAAATTTTTTTGTTGCATCAATTCCATTAAATCATTGGCCTTGTCAATAGAACCCACATCAATAGTCAGCATGCCACCAAAGCCATACTCATGATTCACCATGCTTTTAAAAATGGTATGTGACGGATGTGTTGCTAAGCCTGGATAGACTGTTTTGAGTCCATCTGCTTGAAACATATTTGCTAAATACAGCGCATTGGCACTGTGTTGCTTCATGCGAATGTGTAAAGTGCGTAAATTTTTCAATACGGAAGCAGCACGCAAACTATCCATTGTAGCGCCTAATAACATGCTCGCACCGTCGTTTACATTTCGTAATTGATCAATAAATACTTGTGTACCACAAATAACACCGCCCACAGTATCACTAGCGCCGTTGATGAATTTTGTCAAACTATGAATCACAACATCAGCTCCTAATGTAGCAGGAGCGATCGATAAGGGTGAAAACGTATTGTCGACCACCAACTGCAATTTGTATTTCTTTGCCAATTCCGCCAAAGCGGTAATATTTGCGACCTCCAACAACGGATTGCTCACCGCTTCACAATACAACACTTTGGTTGTTGGCGTAATGGCAGCTTCTACCAAGTCCAATTTCGTAATATCTACAAAAGAGGTTTGAATATTGAATTGTGGTGTGAAATTTTTCAAAAACGCATACGTACCACCATAAATCGTTCTACTCGATACAATATGATCGTCACTTTTACAAAGTTGTAATAAAACTGCTGAAATAGCGCCCATACCAGAAGCCGTTACGCTTGCCGTTTCAGTGCCTTCCATAGCTGCCAAGGCTTCTCCTAAATATAAATTGCTCGGTGAAGTATGTCGCGAATACAAATAACAACCATCGGCGTTGCCTTCAAACGTATCAAACATGGTTTTTGCTGAAAGAAATGTATATGTAGAAGCATCTGAAATAGAAGGATTGACACCTCCAAATTCGCCAAAATACTGTAAATCTTGAATGTTATTAGCTGGATTAAATTTCATAGGATTCCTTTTTAATAGTATTCAAAATTGAAATTATTATGAATAAAAATCAATTATTAATTAAAATAATAGAAAAT
>JBCCLH010000008.1:0-150107 GCA_039026955.1 Bacteroidota bacterium | reverse complement strand
AGTTTAGTAGAAATAAAAAAAAGCATTAATATTCTTGAGGAAAATATTCAAAAAAGTAAAGAAAAACTTTGTGAAAGTGACCCAAATTGTGAAAAAGGTGTGGTTAATTTATCTGATAATACTTTTAAGTATTTTAAATTACTAACCACACCTTTTTCACAATTTGGGTCACTTTCACAAAGTTTTTCTTTACTTTTTTGAATATTTTCCTCAAGAATATTAATGCTTTTTTTTATTTCTACTAAACTATCGATTTCATTTGAAACGTTTTCAAGCTCTCTGTTTTCTAACTTAAGTATTAGCTTATCTATCAATGGCGTTAGCGAATTTTTACGATTTCTATTATTATAATTGTCGTTTTTTTTATTTCTATTGGCTTTAGAGTCAATTCCTCCAGCTAAAAACTTTAAAAAATCATCAATTTTTATATTTTTATATTTTCCATTTTTATTATTGAAAGCCGTTTCAAATTTAGATGGATCATTATCAGCATCTAAAATTAATTTTCTTAATAGTTTGGCTTGACGATTAAAATAATCGTCAGTATTTAAGCCATCTATACTTTGTTTTATGATTAACGCCTCTTCATTATATTTTAAAATTCCAGCAACTGGCTCATCATCATATTCAAAAGCAGTTATCACTAAAGCATTAAAAAACTGATAAATATTTCGTACTTCTTGTACTGCTTTGTTTCTTTCATTTAACTGATCTCCAAGCTTCTTTCCTTGTGATGCATTTTCAACTTTTTGGAGTGGTGCTAGTGTAGTTTTAAAAACATCATATTTTTCATTGGATTCCTCTTTTTCATCAATGCTGGCAATGGCATCCACCAAATATTTTCTAAAAGACACTTCTGTAAAAGGAAAAACCTTAAAAGTTATATCGACTTCTTTATTGTCTTTTTTTGTTTTTAACGGTTCATTTTTTTCATTTTTAAGAGTAAACGTAATGCTATTTACAGCGTCAGCCGAAGCGCTGATCAAAATAGTCTCAGTTTTACCTTCATTATTTGATAAGGTATAAGTATAAGATGGTAGTTGTTTTTGCGCAGATACACCAAACGCAACAAGTAATAATAGTGAAGTAAGTCTTAATTTCATAATGTTAGTTTTGTTTGGTTAGATTGAATTGTAGAAGATGTTGTTGCGCATTATTTGTATAATTAATATCACCAGTGAGATTCATATTTGTGAGTGAAAAATCAACTTCTGAGTCGTTAGATATTGAAGCTAAAGTAACTGCCTCTCGGTTGAAAATAGTACCTGAGATTGTGTTTTGAGAATTAAAACTGCCTTCCAAGCGTACAATATCATTTTCATTTTCATTCTCAATAAAGAAATAGAACTTTCCTTGGTAGTCTATAAAGCCAGTGCATAAAAGAGTTCTCTGAAACTCATCTGAATCATCATATACATTGAGTTCTCCTCTATATAAACCATTGAAAATATGATTCTGAGAATTGTTTGAATTTAAAAGAGATGTAATGGTATTGTTATTGGTAAAAAGTGTGTTTGTTTGGGCTAATGCTATGGGTTCTGTAGTATTGCCTATCTCAATACTTTCACTCGAATGTTTAATAAAATTTATATTATCATAATTCAACAAATCGTCTTTAAATGAGAATATGACAAATTCTACAGACTGAGAATCATTACTAATGTTTTTTATGCGTAGCGTATTCGTATACGGAATGACAGATTCTCTTTTTTGAAAAACTTGCGAGTAGTTAAAAGTAAGCTTGTTAGGGAAGTTAAAGTTGTATATGCTCGGGTTAAGTTCAGGTTCCTCGTAACGATCTTGTTCACAAGAAGTATTAAATAATACTATAGCAACAAGTACAGCAATAGTTCTTAAGTAGAGTTGACTCATAATAGGCGAATAAGTTAGTTTTGTTATAAATTACAATTAAAGAGTTTTAAAATGTAATTCCTTACGGAAATCCGTAATCAACTGAAAATAAGGGAAGAATACCCTGTTTCAAAACTACCGAGCCTCACTTCTACACTCAAAAAATATTAAATTACCCATATTATAAAAAAGCTTTTGAGTATGTTCCTAAAAACAAAAAAGCCAACCCCAAAAAAGGCTGACTCACATAAATAAAAATAGTTTCAAAGATCTATAAAATTAAATCTAATCCTTAATTTCCAACAACACCTCCCTAGCAACCTTCCCTACTTCACCATCCACATCCAAAGAAACAGCCTTATCCAAAAACTCTTTCGCTTTCTGAGTATTTCCTGATAACAAATACGCGTGACCAATATTTTTGTGCGTTTGTGCAGAATTCGGATAGAATTGTAAAATACTTGAAAATACTTGTATGGAAGCTTGTATTTGTGGTGCTTGACCTGTGTTAAGTAAAAGCAACCCTTTCTTGTTTAATTCGGTATCAAAATCGCAGAAAGCATAGCGTGGATCTTTTGTCATTTTGTACAACTCTGCTCCCATTTTTTGGACTTGTCCTGTCACATACAATTCTGTGATATATTCTATCGGTTTCGGATGAAAACCTTCAGCGTTGAATGTCAATGCAGCTTCTAATACTGTATCGTTATTATTTACGTATTCTTCAAAACTCATGGTTACAGGAATGCTTGGTGCTGTCCAATCTGCATTTTCTAAGGCTGGATAATCTTGCCACCAGATGTATGATAAGTATGCTTTAATTTTGCTGTTGGGTAGCGTAACAGGTCTAGAATCACCATAAAAATTGATGTTTTCTGCAGTCGGTTCGCCTACTAGAATGGCTTCTGTGTATCGTGTGATTTCATTGGTTAAGTTTTGACAAGCAGAAAATGTATCGCGACCAATAATATAATAGAAACTTCCCTTTTTATTGATGTTTGGTCGAGCCATAATTCCTTTTATCAATGGAAGATTATTGTAATTGTTTCCACCGCCATTCAAACGGACATCATAAACTAATTTTTCCGCATCATGCGTATCAATAAATTCAAATAATCGCTGGTAAAATTGTTTCAATGGTTCGTTTGGATCGTTAAAGACCGAACTTTGTCGAACATACACTGTTTTTTTATCTTCTAAATATTCAAAATAATACAATTTATCTTTCAAATGTTTCAAATACAAAGGCGTCGTTTCTGTATTTCGGATAGTTAACCAATTCTCTGTTGGCAATGTAAAATTAAAGGCTCTTGGCTTTTCTTTTGTTGCAATCGTGCTAAATTCATGCGTAAAAACCGTTCCTTCTTTTTCTAGCGTAAGCGTTACACGATCTGAAAGTGTGGGAATCACACGTTGGGCATGTAATACTTCTGGCGACAGTAAAAATCGCAAACCATATGCTTTAAAATATTGCTCATTTTCTACGGGAACTACAGGATAAATAAGTTCTAAAGCTTTTTCAATAGACGTCTCTCCTATTTTTAAAACTTTAGCTCCAAGTACTTTTTTATGGTCTTTGTGGACACCTTCAATATAGATTCCATCTGGAAATTGATACAGATTGATAGGCAAAATTCCACGCTTAGCAGTTGTACTGTAGCCCAATTGCGTATGCCCATACTTAAATAGCGATACAATTCGCGCCAAACCTACTCGGATTTCATGTTCCTGTAAATTGGGAATCTCTTTATAAAAGGCTTCCACCTGCGTGTCAAACTCTTTTTTAGTTGTTTTTACGAAAAGAAACGAATAGTCTTGATGAATCGTTTTTTGTAAAAATCGAAGATCTTCCTGCCATTGTGCTGAATTTACTGTCGTTTGAGCGGCTACTTGGAAGCATACAAACAGACTTACAAGGATAAAAAGTGTTTTTTTCATGATGTGATTGTTTAATTATAGCACAAATATTACTGTATTTTATCTTTTATAATAGTCAAATTAGCTGAAGTATCGTTTTTAGTATTTGAAATGTGAAAGACTACTAAGATGATGAATCTAAATAATAATCTGCTCATGTAAAGAAACTTTCAACTTTCGCTTCAATTCGCTACAAAGTTTTGTTTTCAAACCTACACGCTCTCTGATTAAATTTATATATTTGTTTACCGCAACACAGTTGCATTAAAAAGCCATTTTCATAATGACACTCAAATTACACTATATACTTTTATTGATAGCTTCGATGTTTTTTTCTTCACCGACGGAACAATCTGTAGCGCATCCAATTAAGCTCACATCTTCTGAAATTAAGTACGATGCAAAAACAAAAAGTATACAAATGCGATGCAATGTGTTTATTGATGATTTTACACCAGTAATCAATCCCACTTTATTTATAAGAGCAAAACAGGAAAGTCTTACAGAAGAAGATAAAAAAGGAATCGAACAATATTTTCAGCAGAAATACAGAATTTACATCAACAATCGGCAATTATCCTTGAGTTTTGAAGATTACACCATTAAAGAGAATGTAATGACGATAGCGTTTTCAGAAAATTATGCCGAGTTAAAGAAAGGAGATGAGATTTATATAGAAAATGAATTGCTGTTTGAAGAGTTCGATTATCAGCAATCGAATTGGATTTCTTTTAATATGCCTCCGTTTCTGCTAAATAAAAATTTTGAAAGTAAAATGGACAATTCAACCTATTCTCACGAGTTTTAATTCCTTCTTCAATGAGTAGTTTTAATGATTTTTTTGTATTTGGATGGGGACATATTGTTGACCTCAATGCGTATGACCATCTGTTATTTGTCATGACTTTGTGTGCCGCGTTTAAATTAACACAGTGGAAACAAATTTTGATCATCATCACAGCTTTTACCATCGGTCACAGTATCACGCTCATTTTAAGTGCCTTGGATATTGTACCGAGTAATTCGTACATCGTAGAACTTTTAATTCCGATGACTATTATGATTACGGCGATTTCAAACATCGTGAATTATGGCAAAGAAGGTAAATTTTCAGATACAAAACTCAAATATGCCATTGCTTTGGTTTTTGGACTCATTCACGGATTGGCGTTTGCAAGTGGTTTAAAAGTAATGTTGTTTGGCGATAGCATTGTCATGCGATTATTCGCTTTTAATGTTGGGATTGAAGCTGGACAATTGTATATCGTATTACTGTTTATGATCGCTTTATGGTTCTACACGAAAGTGATTAAAGGAGAACATTTAAAATGGAATATTTTTGTTTCCGGTGCTGGCTTTGGAATCGCAGCGACGTTGTTATTAAATATGCTACGCGGTTAGGTGTAAGAAACCATTTACGCTTTTGATTTTCTAAAGAACGTGCCTCCAATTGCAAATGCGCCTGATATAATCATTAAATTTTTGATGATATACTGACCTTCCAATGTTGGCAACAGCGGATTACTATTTTGAAATGTAACGTCTGGCATAAAAACCAACGGCATAAAAGTACCAATCATTTGCATGAATAATAATGCAATGGCAAATCGTGTGGTAGATTTAAATAGAAAAAAAACACCAATAGCTACTTCCCACCAACCAATAGCGATTAACCAATGTTCAGGCGCACCAAAAGGCAACCAAGCAACGGTGGCTTTTAACAATTCTTCGGCTGCAGACAGTCCAAATGGTTTCAAAATACCAAACCAAATAAAAATAATTCCAAACGAAATTCGCAATGCAGGAACACTTAAAAACCGCATTCTTTCGGCAATCTTCTGGTCTAATTTCTGTAAAAATTTTGGAATCATACTTTTTATAATTGATAATGAAAATATTTTTTCTGTACGGTAAAGTTATCAAAATAAGCGCTAATTTTGTTGTAAATACACATATATCTATGCCGCGTTTTATCTATTTTTTTGCTTTTATTGCTATAGCCAATGTATACATCTGTAATGGGCAATCTGATGCAGCAGAAAAAGTACCTTTGCAAACATTTAAAAGACTTTATAAAATAAATGATTCTATATATCGATCGGAACAACCGAGTCGAAAAGGTTTTAAGTTGCTTGAAGAGAAAGGACTCGTGAGTATATTGAATTTAAGACGTTTAAAAGAGGATAATGGCAAAGCTAAAAAGACAGATTTACATTTGATCCATATTCGGCTTAAAACCAAAGCCATTGATGAAGAAGATATTTTGAACGTCTTGAAAGCTATCAAAAATGCAAAAAAGCCACTGTTAATCCATTGCTGGCACGGATCTGACAGAACAGGAATTACTACCGCAGCCTACCGAATTGTCTTTGAAAATTGGTCAAAAGAAGCCGCGATTGCAGAATTTAGAAAACCCGAATTCGGATATCATGAAAAATGGTATCCACATTTAATTACATTGCTAGAAAATTTAGATGTGGCGCGGTTTAAGAAAGAATTGGGAATTTAATTTCTTACCCTAATTAAATCTCATCATAGTCATCTTCTTCATCGTGATGATGGTCATCATTTCGTGTGACATATCGCGTAATAAACACAAAGGCCAAAAACGCAATTTCCAACACAATCAATCCAATAAAAATAGTGTCTTTTGTAACCGATTCGGTAGCGGTTTCACAGCCAAAACTGCTAAATAAGATTGGTAATAAGACGAATGAATGATAAAAGTATGTTCGTTTGTAGCACTTCAATTTGATGTAATATATCTATTTAGAGAATGCAAAGTTATTTATAAAAACTCAGATAATTTGTTCTTGTGGTCACAACATAAAGGAAAAAAACAAACAACCACCACATTCCAAAAATGCAATGATTGTTTTTCCTTTATAAATTCTTATATACTTCCTAGTTACAACCAGGAGATTTCGTGATTTTACAAATACCGCCAATTTGTGATGGACACGGATTTGTTGGTGGTGGCACGCATCCACAGGTTTCTTGTGTAGGTCCATTTGTCGTAGTAGGACAAGTAGTTACCGTTGCAGCACAGTTACCATCTACATCAAAAAAGCAAGAAATATTTGTCCCTGCTCCTTTTACGCTTGCGGATGCCAAACTAGAGATCGTGTTTTTGTTTAATTTTAGTTCGTTGCGTTTTAAATTCTTTTTTTTCATGAGTATACTTTTTTAAATGATTTTGTTTAAAATTACCTCATAAACAGCGCAAAAAGAATCATATGATCTCCAGATTCATAAATTGTAAGTATAAAATTTTAAGAGTTGTAAGCTGTGGAAAAAGTATTCCTTTTACTTTTTTCGCGAAGTAATAAAATACACTCCAATCAACAAGATACTAGCCGCAACCAACGACTGCGTAGTAAGTTTTTCATCTAAGATCCACCATCCTAAAAATAACGCCACGACTGGATTTACATAGGAAGCTGTCGCTACTTTTTCTGTAGAAACTTGTTTGAGTAAATAATTGAACGCCGTAAAAGCAACCAAACTTCCAAAGATGACTAATAACACCATAGACAACTGTACGTCGGTACTCCATTCTAATGGAGAAGTCCACTCCTCGCCTATCAATAAACTTACGGCAGCAAGCATAAAATAGGCGATTCCCATTTGGTAGCCAGTACTAACGAGATGATTCTTGGGTAAATCAGCTTTTGATACAAATACACTCGCATAACTCCATCCGAGTACGCAAGAAAATACAATCAGTATGCCCATCAGTGTGTCTTCATCGGCAACCAATTCGCGTTGGCTTACCAATAAATACATTCCCACAATTCCTAAAACCACACCTACAATCGATTGTAATTGCATGCGTTTATTATCGAGCACTCGCATCAATAACAAGACAAATAACGGTTGTGTTGAAGCTAACAACGCGGCAAATCCACTGTCTAAAAACTTTAATGCATACACAAACAATCCGTTTCCAGAAACCATAAACAAAATGGCAACAAAAATGGAGTTTAAAAGTTGTTTTTTGGTAATTGTAAGCTTGATTCCTGAAACTAAGGCAATTCCAAAAATTAAGATACTTGCACACAAAAAGCGGAAAGATGCTAAGAAAAATGCAGGCAATTCGGTGACTGCAATTTTATTCATCAAATACGTACTCCCCCAAATAATATATATTGCGATAAACGCAAGGATAATGAGGACTTTGGATGGAATTGGTTTCATGTACAATTGATAAGTCGCAAAAGTACAATCTTGTTTTCAATTCTTATACCAAATCTACTATTTATATTTTATCACAATTTAACTAGTATTGTATTAAAATGTAAACTAAGTTTTAATGTTCATGAATCACCACTTTTAATTGCTGAAACGCCGATTGAATCACTGCTAAAGGCGAAGCAATATTCATTCGCATAAACTGTCCGCATTGTACTCCAAACCAAGAACCTGGAGCAAATCCTATTTTTGCTTTTTGAAAGAATACGGTTTTTAATTCCTCTTCTGATACATTAAGTTTGTTACAATCCAACCAAATTTGATAGGTTCCTTGTGGTTTCAATAATTGTATTTCTGGAAGTTCTTTATCTAAAAATTCTTCAATCCAATGCAGTATTTGTTGTAAATAAACGAGTAACTCATCCAGCCATTTTTGTCCTTTAGAATACGCAGCAATAGTAGCATACACAGAAAGTGCATTTCCATGATCGAGATATAAAGTGGTTACGGCTTTCTTGATCTTTTCGTGTAGTTGTTGATTTTGAATGTACAAATAACCTGTCGCAATGCCTTGCATGCCAAATGTTTTCGCTGGAGAACCAATAATGACAATATGTTGCTCTTGGTCAAACAATGAAATACTGTTAAACTTTGCAGGTTTGTAGACAATATCTGCGTGAATTTCATCACTAATAATAGTAACCTTATATCTTTCGGCTAAATCTAGCAGTTGTTGCAATTCTTCTCGACTCCAAACGCGCCCAACGGGATTGTGAGGATTGCATAATAGCATAATTTTAATAGCTTCAGACTTGAATTTTTCTTCCAAATCCTCAAAATCCATTTCATATTTCCCATCGACAATTTTTAATGGATTACAGATCAATTTTCTATTCGTATTCTTCACAATAGTCGCAAATTGATGATATACAGGCGTTTGAATCAAAACAGCATCACCTTCCTTAGATAATTCTTGAATCATTAACGAAATTCCTGTAAGGACGCCTGTTATTTGGATAAACGATTCTTCGGCGAGTTGCAAGTCATGTCGTTCTAAAAACCAATTAGAGATTGCTTTAAACGCTTTTTTCGTTGGAAATTCATAGGAAAAAACACCTCTATCCACCAAGCGTTGCAATTCTTCCAAAATAGGCGGCGCGACTTTAAAGTCCATATCTGCAATCCAAAAAGGCGCAATATCTGTAGTACCAAACATAGATTGTAAAAATTCAGGATGGTATTTGATAAAATCGTGTTCGAAAAAATTATTGCGAAGAACTTCAAATGTGCTCATGGAAATAGTTTTTGAGTGTTCAAAGATAAATGTATTTTATCAATTAAATTAGACAGCTTTTTCTAATACCACTTCGAGTGTACTAAACTTGATTCAGGATCTATTGAGGAGTACTTGCAAACGTTTAATGTAAGTTATTTTTTAATGAATACAAAACGTCACTTCGAGTGTTTTTCTGAAAGAAAAATGTATCGAGAAGCGCTTGGAAACTCTAAATTTTGAATTTTGAATTAGTTTGAAAATAAACTCTTCAACTCATAAACTTATAAACCTAAAGAATTCATAGCTGTTCTCGATACAAAATCTTTTCAAGATTTCACTCGAACTGACGTTCAGTAATCATAAAAATAATTCGTGTATTCGTGATAGAAAATAAGAATAAAACTTCACTAAAAATTCATTACCACGACTTCGTCTCGCAATGACAGTTCATAGTTTTATCAAAATTGCTTGTTTTGTCGTAGAAATTGAACTCACGTCAGCAAACCCACAAATCCACAAATCCACAAATCCACAAATCCACAAATCCACAAATAAACAAATAAACAAATCCAAAAAAACCCATTACTTCAATTTCTCCTGAAAGAAAGCACTCGTCTTCTCTACTGCCAAGTTCACTTCCTTTTCTTGATCGTAAAAAGCAAATTGATGCATTGGCGATCCTAATTCGGTTTCTACCCAAACCAATTCTTTATCAGTTGAAGCAATCGTTTCAAAGTATTTCTTTGTGTAATCTGGTAATACGCATCCGTCAGAATGTACCATAAATACAGGTTTTTTCAAATTTTTAGCTGATGGGAACGGATCTAAAGTCAACCAATCTTCCCAAGTCGCTACGGCAAATTTATCGGCACTCCATTCTGGAATCGCACCACGATCAGGATTCAAATAATAATCAAACTCACCAAACATTGCTGCGGTTTGATCGGTAGTAGAAATGGTTTTGATATGCGTAAATGTGCCTGTTTCTGCATATTTCTTCTTTGCTGCTCTCGCCTGCTCAATTTTGTTTTGTACACCTGCTTCACCTCCGTAGAATAATTTCACGGCCTCGGCATCGTGCAACCAAGAAGCAGTGGTTGCAACTGCTTTGATACTGTTATCTTCAGAAGCGGCCATGAGCGTGTACATCGAACCTGCACAAACTCCAAACGCACCAATATTTGTTGTGTCTACTTCTGATAATGTTTGCAAATACGCTACGGCATTCTTAATATCTTGAATCTTCATTGCTGGATTTTCCCAAGCTCTTGGTTCACCTTCGCTTTGACCATAATTTCTAAAATCAAAGGCTAAGGTGATAAAACCTTCTTGTGCAAATCGCTCCGCATACAAACCTGCCATTTGCTCTTTGACCGTCGTCCAACTTCCTGAACATACAATCGCTGGATATTTTGTTCCTTCTTGGTAATTTGCTGGATAATATAAGTTTCCAACTAGATTTAATCCTTCACTTGTAAAGTTTACTTTTTTCATTTTTTGTGTATTTTGTTGTATGATTTTTGTGTTCATCGTATTTTCGGTTTGTGCACAGGAAAAAAACAAGATTCCTGTAAGTATAATGCTGAGTTTTTTCATGATTCCTTAGTTGTTTTTTACGTTTTCGATGGCTTTTTGAACCAAAGTGGTATTGCCATCTTGGTATTTGAAATTAAACTTCATGGATAGTATTTTCCATTGATTATCAATCTTTTCTAAATCAAAATCATAACTTCCCACAACAGTCCAGATGTTTCCGTTTTCGTTTTCTAAATAATGTGTGGCAGTTCCATAGCAGAATACATGTGCTTTGGTGCCTTTTTCTTCTACAAGAATATTTCCGAGTTGATGATGTGTACTGTCAAAACCTGGTAAGACTGTTTTCCATCCGGTGGTGATTTCTGTTGGCGTGACTGCTGCTGCAGGATTTCCTGTCATGGAAGCATAATCGAGGATTACTTTTGAAGCAAATTGCGCTTCTACGCCACTCCAATTGCGTTGATCAGAGTTGACAAACATTTTGATTACGGTTTCTTGTATTGCGGTTGTATCGTTCATAGCTATTGATTTTTTTGAATTTTCACATCCTAAAAAAGAGAGTATTAAGAGTAACATTGAAATTCGTTTCATATCATTTTCTTTTGTTGATACAAAGTTGCAACGAATCCGCTGATAAGAATTTATAAAATCAAATCAAGAAGTATAAAAATCAAAGATTGCTCGATTTTCTATAGGAATTTGGCGTTTCTGAAGTATATTTTTTAAAGAAACTACTGAAATTGTTGGGTGCATCAAAGTGGAGTGAATAGGCAATTTCTTTGATGCTTAAATCCGTCTGTAATAAGCGTGATTTTGCCAATTGAACTATATGATTATGAATATGTGTTTTGGCAGTGTGACCCGTAATTTGCTTTACAATCGCATTTAAATGATTCGGATGCACTGCAAGTTGATTGGCATAATAACTTGGCGAATGTGTCGCTTTCGAAGCGGTTTCTACAGAATAGAAATTGGTCTCAATCAAAGTTTGAAAGCGCGATAATAAATGTACATCTGCTTTTCGGAACGCTATTTTGGCTTCCTCCTGATTCATCTGTGCAGTGAAAAAACGCTTTATGAAATTAAGCAATACCAACACTTGTGCTTCTATAATCGCATTAGAATCTTCTCGCAAATCCGTATTTTCTTCGTGAATCACCTCAAAAATGGATAACAATTTCGAGACTTCTTCCGGTTTCACTTCAAACGGCAGAGACTGATCGATCTTTAAAAAAGGAAAATCGGTTAAGAGCTTTTGTAAGTATGTTGAAGTCGCAATGAATTCTTTGGAAAACATGATGTAATAGCCTTTCCAATCGGGAAAAATATCCCAAGAAATTAACTGAAAAGGTGTATTGAAAAACACGGTTGCGCCTTCTGGAAAATTGGTGTGATGTCCCGTAATCGCTTTTCCTGAACCTTCTACTTTCATCGCAATCGCATAGAATTCATGTTTAAACGGTTCCACATGAGAAACTACCGTTTTCATGTTTTCTTCGAAACTACGAATGTCAAAAAACGCTTGTCTTGGTGGCGGAATTTGAATCGCTTTGCAGTACGCTTCTATGGTTTTGAAATGCTTCACGATATCAAAAATACAGTTTCTTTTTTGTTTAATTTTACGTTGTTATTGATTCATTACAGAGGAAGTGCTATTTTTATGTAAAGTTTTTTTTAAACGAAACGACCAATTGCACGCAACCTTTTCCAATCTGTAACATCTATTTTAAAAGCGTATTGTTATGAAAAAAATCTTTGTACTTGTTTTTCTTGTGATTGCTATTGTGGGCTGTTCTTCCGATGATACCATTCGAACGCCACCTGTTATTGTCTTTCAAGGAAATTTAGTGATCAGAACGCAAGCAGAAGTGAATGCGATTGGCGCACAAGGCTACAATGTTATCAACGGATCATTGCATATTGGCGATGTTGCTTCTGATACGACTCCAGCAGAACCTTCGGATATTACCGATTTATCGCCATTAAGCACCATTACAAGTATTACCAGACAACTCGAAATACAAAGTAATCCAGAGTTAACTTCTTTAAATGGTTTCTCAAACTTAGCCGTTGTTTCAGGATTGGTGATTAACGACAATGAAACGTTGACTTCTTTAGATGGACTCACAAGTCTGAGTCGGATTGATGGAAATACCATTTTAACAGCACAAACATTTCTAAGCGGTGGCCTCATTTCACTATCCAATAATCCTGCATTGACTTCGATTTCAGGATTAAGCAGTATCAATCCGCAAGTTATTTTTCAGATTTCTATTGATAAAACAGGATTGACTACGCTTGATGGCTTGGAAAATATAAATAGTATTACCCGTTTAAATATTACCAGTAACAATAGCTTAATTTCTTTAGAAGCGCTAGAAGGTTTGGAGAACATTCGCAATACGGTTTTTATCTTTAATAATGATATGTTGGTGAATTATTGCACATTGCAAACTCCTTTACAAAACAATCAGGAGTTGTCTATTTATAATGTTTCTGACAATCAGTTCAACCCAACACAACAGAATATTATTGATGGGAATTGTAGTCAATAAACAATAGAAATAACACTTTATTTTTTCATTTTCTGTTTTTCTTTTGCGAGAAAAGTTATGATTGTTTTTACCTGTTTGTCAATATCTTTTATTTTTACGAAACTGTAGATCAGACTTCGCTTTTTTCCATCAGTCAAGCTATCAAAAATGACTTTTGCTTCAGCATCTTGTGCGAGGAAAACAGTAAGTACTTCAGGCATTTCAACACCTAATTGGTCTGGATCTTCGTCAATTCTGTAAATAATTTCATCGCCCAATTCTTTATGGAGCTGTCGAAGATAGTCCGCTTTAATGATGATATAAAAATTGCCATCGCCTAAATGATTCAATCCGCAACGATAGCTTACTTTATCATCAATCGTACAAATCATTCTAGTAGCTCTCTTTTTTGCAAATTGGTTGATGATATCGGCATCTAGTTTTAAGTAAAAATAACCACCTTTTCGTTTTTCAAGTTGTTGTATGCTCTGTGTTCCTGTGTATGATTTCATGCTATTCTATTTCTGAAAACTTTTTAAGTCCCGCCAAATCTTTTAAGTGCATTTGATGTGTCCAATTGATAATCCCAAAAACATGCGGAAAAAGATGACTAGGTCTTTTCAACGTATTATCAAAATATAACAACACATTCGTTTTGCCATTTTCAAGTGCTTTTAGATAAAAATGCAATCGGGTATCTTGCTCAAAAGGCGCTTTACTCGTTAAATAGAAACTTACTTTTTCATTTTCTATAAGCTCCGTTACTTCTTGATAACCAAATTGTTTCCCTTTTTGAAGATACACAGTTTGCGCGCCAATCTGTCCATCCACATTTTTCACGGCACATTGCGATTTTGTTTCGCTAGGCCACGCGGACCATTTCATTAATTGTTCTTGATACCGAATGGCATCATAGACTTTTGAAATCGTTGCATTCACTTGTATTTCTTCAATGTATTGAATTTTAGTAGGAAGTTTGATTATTAATAGCAATATAGCGATTAGAACGCCAAATCCGATAGAAAGTAAAATTGTAGTTACCATTTTTGAGTCTTTTTAAGTTTCGATAAAACTAAAAAGAAGCAATTTTTAATTTTTTGCCTTATGACAAAAAATTACTCTTTCTTAGCACGAACACGACTCAAAGAACTTTGCGTAACGCCAATAAAACTCGAAATATATTTTAGCGGATATTTTTGAAGCCAGTTTTTCTCTTTTTCGACTCTTCTGTAACGTTCGGTAGCATCTTCACTTTGAAAAGAAATGATGTTTCTCGACATGTTTGCAAAAGCTTCTTCCACGGTCCTTCGCAACAATGTATTGTACGCCCGAGAGATGACTGCCAATTGATCGCTTTTTTCTTTAGTAATTCTGTACACCAAACTTCTTTCCATACTTTCAATAGAAACCAACGCAGGTGTTTGATTCAGATAACTGTCCAATTCGGTGAAAATTTGTCCTTCCGTACCTAGCCAAACCGTATATTCTTTCTCTTTTTTCCAGTAATACAAACGTACCGCGCCACTTTCTACAAAAAAATATTGATTGCAAATATGATCTTGTTTTAAAAGGAAATCACCTTTTTCTAGTATTGTCAAGGTCAAATTATTATAAATCTCGTCTATTTCGGATTTGGTTCCTTGGGATAATCTTTTGATTTCTGCTCTTAGTTTGCTCACGAATGTTGGTTAATTTTCTACCAAAGTTATGAATTAAAATGTTAAAATACCTTAAAAGCACTTCTCGCCCACTCCTCAAAAGAAGGAAGTTCGATGTTGAGTAATTTTCGGATTCCGTTGGTATCTGGATTCAGTAGTTCTACACCATCAGTATCTTGCCATTCGTAAAATTCAGCATAATCTTTTGCTATCTCTGGTCCCATTATTGGCGTTAAAATTCCTTCTAACTGTTTATAAGAAACTGGCGTGTAGGTTAGTTTTTTATTCAATACATTTCCTAAGCGCTCGGCCAAATCCGCTCCATTGATTCCTTCATTACCACCTATTGGATACATTTTTCCTGACAAATTGGTTGCTGTAAGTGCTGCATATACATAGATAGACAAATCATTCCAAGAAAGATAATTTACTGGATGATTTGATGGTATGGTTTGAGGAATGACACCATGATCTAAAATAGGCACTCTGTAAGCCGTTGAAAAATTCTCTAAATATTCAGTGGCACTTAAAATAGGGGAATCAGGAAGCTTTTCCAAAGACAGTTCTTTGATTTTTATACGTGCATTTACACTCTCTTTATTGGTGAGTGTTGTTGGTATTGTACTACTAACAACAACGACTGTTTTTGGGTATCCTGCCTTGACAACTGCATTCATGATGTTTTCTGCAATTTCAACCATTAAAGTAGGCTGTATCGCAGCAGGTATTTGCACTACCACTTTGTCAGCTTTTTGTAGTTCTTGTGTCAAAGATTCCACTGAAAAGTCTGTTAGAAACGATTCTATATTTCTTTCGTTTAATAATTTAATATTTTTCTCCGAACGAACTGGAGCCACAATCGTTACATTGTCTTCTTGAAGCCTTTTTGCAATAGCAGTACCTTGACAGCCTGTAGCATTGAATAACACTATTCTTTCCATAATTTTTTAAATTTATGATTGATTCAAAAATACGTATATTAGGTATCAAAAGTATAACAGTATCTTTTTGTATACTGGTTACTTTATGGATACTTAATCTTATTGCTGATGGATACAAAAAGTGAAATTTCAAAAAAATTACTGCCCATTATGGATACCATGGAATTGCTGAGTGGCAGATGGAAAATCATCATTGTGACAACCTTGTATTTAGGTGGACAAATGCGATTTAACGAGATAAAGCGAAGCATTCCTAGAATTACAGGAAGAGTTTTGTCGAAAGATTTAAAATTTTTGGAAGCACATGATATTGTCTCAAGAACCGTAAAAGATACTGCTCCAATTACCGTGGAATACGAACTTACCGAATATGGACTCACATTGGATTCAGTGTTTAAGGAATTGACGGAATGGGGCATAAAACATAGAAAAAAGATTATTGGACGTGACTAGTTTATTCACTTATAACTATCATTTTTAAAAATCAAAACAGTTGCTCATTAAAAGAAGTTTTTTACCCTTTTTTGCTTACTAAAAAAACAGAAAATAGATGCTTGCTAAAAATCCATTAAATACGTCAATGGAGCATAAAAAGAATAGCAACGAATTGTTCATGTGTGTTGTAATTGATGTGTTTCAAATATAAAAATATTATGAAGACTTTCAATTCATATGTTTCCTAAAACTTTCTCTGTTTCTTGAAGCAACTGTTGTACTTTTTCTGCATCATACGCATCCGGATGCGCGTTTCCATAGCTGCCTTTGTCATTGTCAAAATATGTTCCTGTGATTCCCTTATGTTCATCGGAAACTGCCAAATTGTATAAAATAGTTGCGCCTTTATCTGCGGAAGACCAATGCGTTCCAAACGCTTCTTTGACCATGTTGGTGTTTAATAACGAGCCTGGATTTACGGCAATGACTTGCATGTTTGATCGGTTTTTTGCCAAATCGAAACTCCACATTGTCAACGCTAGCTTGCTTTGCGCATACGCTGCTGATTCCGTAATTGTGGCTTTTCCTGCCAAAACATCTAAAGAAACTGGTGCTTGCGCTGCTGAACTTAAATTGATGATTCTGGCATTTTCCGCAAAAGAATTCAATGAAAGTAATGCATTCGTCAAGACATATGGAGCAAAGTAATTCACCGCAAATCGCATGTCAAAACCATCTGCACTTTTACTGATTTTACTGTTGTAGACACCTGCATTGTTGATCAATACATCAATTTTTGGAACTTCATTAGCGATGTCAGCTGCTAATTGTTTTACTGTAGTCACAGTAGACAAATCTGCTGTAAAACCTTTGATATTTGAATTGTGGGAAGCTGTTTGTATTTCTGAGATAACTTTTGCTAGTTTTTCTGGATTTCTTCCATGAATATAGATTTCATGTCCGTCTTTAGCGAGTTGTATCGCTGCTAATTTTCCAATTCCGTCGGTACTTCCTGTGATGATGATTGTTTTTTTCATGCGTTTGTCGTTTGTTTTTCTGTGGTGTTTGAATGAAATTTAGGCAAAATGGTTGCTGCCAAACGTTCTAAAGTGTCTTCTATCGGTTTTGAATTGAATCGTAAATTTAATGCGATATGATTGACACCAATATCTTGTAAATGTTCTAAATACGCAAGCAAGTATTTCACGCCGATTCGAAATCCTAGATGAATTGGTTGCGGTTTGAAATCGTCGTTTTCATGCAAATCTATGTATAAAGGTTGCATAAATGGTTTGTCGTACGCTTGATTTTCTGGAATCAACGATCGCCATTCTGCAATACGGTATTTTTGTTGAGTTGTATCTCTTGGATAATACATCCAACCGTCGCCGTGTTCCGCATTCCACTGCAAAGATTGTTGACTAAATCCTGTGACTAACATCGGAATTTTATGGCTTGTTGCTTTTGGCAGAATATCTACATGACCATTCAACTTTCCAAATGCTTTTGATTCAAAAGTAGGAAACGATGCTTGTGCATTTCGGATGTACTGAAAGGCTTCTCGAAAACGCTCGCCACGAGTCTCATACGGAATGCCCATCGCAGGATATTCTTCATAGCGATCACCTGAAGCAATTCCTAGAATCAATCTTCCATCCGACAGTTGATCTACCGTAGCAGCCGATTTCGCTACGTGCACAGGATGATGTAATGGCAAAGCAATACTAGAAACGCCAAGTGCAATCTCAGAGGTCATTCCCGCCAAAAAGCCCAAATAGGTAAAGGGATCAAACGTCTGTCCTGCATCTCCAAATGATGGTACATGAAACGGTACATCTCGCAGCCAAACTGCTTTAAAATCCAATTTTTCTGCCAATTGTACACGTTTCAAATGATCTTTCATCGTTGGAACGGAACTTTGCGCATAGTTTTCAATCGGAACTACCAAGCCAATACTGAGTTGATGTTGTTTGAAAACGCTGTTGTATCCGTGATTTATGTGTTCAAAGGTTTTCATGTTGAAAAATATATTTTAGTCTAGTAAGTTGCCTAAAGAAGGCTAATTTTTGTCAAATCGAACTTAATACTGAAATAAATTCAGCACAGGTTTCAGAATCTCATACAAAAAATCAATTGTAATGAGAAACCGAATCAAGTTCGGTTTGACGAAACTTCATAAAGTTTCTATGCCAAATCATCTGTAGCAGCAATCAAATAATGATGACTTACCGAACCTTTGGTGCGTGCTTCTAAATGTGGTACATACGCCGGATCATTCATAAAGTCTAGCGCAGCTTGCTTTGATGGCCATTCTAAAATGATTCGTAACGCGGCAGCCTGTTCATTTCCTTCAATTTGTTCGTGTGTCGCAGTTCTGGCTAAGTATTTTCCACCGTGTTTTTTTACGATATTTCCGGATTCTGCTACGTAGGCAGCAATCCATTCTTGTGATGTTGGTGTAACATCTAATACTGAATAATATGACATGATTTTGATCTTTAAAAGTTTTCTAATACAATTTTCCCTTTTGCTTTGCCTGATTCGAGCAACGCATGTGCTTTTCGTACGTTTTCGGCATTTATGGTTCCAAAATGATTTCCAACCGTCGTTTTGATCGTTCCTGCATCAATCAAGTTTGCGATTTCGTTGAGAATGTTGTGTTGTTCCATGATGTCTTCTGTTTGAAACATGGAACGTGTGTACATGAATTCGATATGTGTAGAAACCGCTTTTAGTTTGAATACTGTTGCATCAAATCCGCCTTTTGGATCATCGATAAAGCCAAATTTTCCTTGTGGTTTGATGATTTTTACGATTTCATCTTTGTGTTGATCGGTTGCGTTGAGACTTACGATATAATCGGGTTCCGGCAATTCATACTTTGAAAATTCTTCACTTAATTTGTTTCTGTGATTGATCACGTGATCGGCTCCTAATTCTAGCAACCAATTCGTAGTTTCTTCGCGAGAAGCAGTTCCAATAATGGTCAACTGAGTGAGTTGTTTCAACAGTTGCACCATGATCGATCCGACGCCGCCCGCAGCACCAATGACTAAAATGCTTTTGTTTGGATTGTCCTTTTCAATCTGCATGCGATCAAATAGCAATTCCCACGCCGTGAGCGAAGTTAAAGGCAATGCCGCTGCTTCACTATTGGATATACTTTTAGGTTTTCTTCCCACAATACGCTCGTCTACCAATTGAAATTCTGCATTGCTTCCAGAACGCGTCAAATCGCCTGCATAATAGACTTCATCGCCTACTTTGAACAAACTTGTCTCCTCGCCTACTTCCTTGACAATTCCCACTGCGTCCCAACCAATTACTTTCCATTCTCCATTTTCAGGAGCTACATTTTGTCTAATTTTATAATCCACTGGATTTACTGAAATCGCTTTCACTGCTACTAGCAAGTCTTTTCCAGTCGCTTTTGGCATGTCTAATTCAATGTCTTGCAATGAATTTTCGTTTTCTATTGGTAATGATTCTTTGTATCCTATGGCTTTCATTTTCTTGTTTTTATAGTTGATTTTATTCGTGTATGTTGATCGTTTTATTTGTTCGGATGTAAATGATAACGTCGTTGCTGCTTTTGTTTGAAAGATCGTGTATGGCTTCTGCTGTTGAAGTAAAATAACTTCCTGCATCTAGGTTTTTGACTTCATTCGTTTGTGGCAATGTGTAGGCTACATTTCCTTGAATGATGACTGCATGAAAAATAGTTCCTTCACTTTTTAGTGTTCCGTTGAAATTTGGTGGAAGCTTTACAAACAAACCTTGTATGTCTTCATTTTTCCACAGATAACTTATGGAAGCCTTGCTATTTTGAATCCAATTTGTGGAAGACTTGTCTAACCAAATAATGTTAGAAGCATCAATATTTACAGGTCTTTCACCATTATCAAAAGCTTCACTTATCGGTTTCACTAAATACGGTCCATGGTCAATTTCTACATACGCAATGTTTTCTTCACCTTTGGCAGAAGTAATGTGTGATTCACCTTTGGGCTGCGTCCAAAAACTTCCTGGTTTCATCCACATATTGGCAGCCGCAGGATCGTCATTATGGACCAAACCTTTGATCACAACGGCTCTGTAGGTTACATTGTGAATATGTGGTGGTGAGGAGAATCCATCTACGAATTTTGCTAAAAAACCCGTTGCAACCGTTCCTTTTCGATCGCCCCAAATAGTCCCTGCTTGTGGACTTTTATCGCCGCGCGCAGGATTGAGTTTTTCCCAGACAATTTCGGAGCTAAGTTGCACTTTATTCGTTGGATTCTTTATTTTTTCAGGCGTATTGGTAGTTTCCTTTGTTGCGTTCTCACAAGAAAAAAACAATCCTACCAACAATACAATCCAAATGTTGAATGTTTTCATTCGTTTATCCAATTACGGTCATTTCGTTTAATTCAAATGATTCCACAGCTCCGTCCGTTACTTTCATATATTCTGCTAAATGATCATTTTGCATGTGCTGTTGCCATAATTCACGATTTTCCCAGTTTTCATAGAATAAAAACAGGTTTTCGTTCTCATTATCTTGATGTAAATCATAATTAATACAACCTTTTTCGGCACGTGTGATTTCAATTAGTTTTAATAATTCAGATTTTATAAATGTTGATTTTCCTTCTTTTGCTACAATTCTAGCAACAATCGTTAATTGACTCATCTTGTTTTTTGCTTTTAAATTTCTTGATACAAAATTAGCTCAGATTCATGTTCCTGTTATGTACTTATGAAGGGTATTTTGGTATTTTTCAAGGTTTTCTAGTTTAATTTGATTTGAAATAGGAACTTTTTCTATAGTTTTGTCTAAATTTTGATGAAATATGCAAGTATTAGAGACTTATAAACCTTTCGAAATACAAGAAATCGAATTATCAGAATGGAAACAACGTCCGGTGAAGAATAACTTTTTCGAGTTGGTTTTGATTAAAAAAGGAGCTGGTACGCAATGTATCAACTACAATGAATATCCATATTCCGAAGGAAGCATGTTTTTGTTACCGCCTTTGAAATGTCATTCTTTTCAGATTGAAAGACCTTCGAAGTTTGTGTTTTTGAAGTTTACGGATGCCTTTTTTAAGAATGCGAATCGCTCTCCGATTGATCGGAATGAATGGTATAAAGAAGCGTCGTATATTCTTTCCAATTACAATCAACTGCCTGGCGATATTGTGAAAAGTGAGACTGACCGACAGCATATTGACAAGTTGGTTAGTATGATATTAGAAGAATCTCGCAATTACGGAGAAGCTTCTATCACATTGATTAAAAGCTTAATGACTAGTATTTTGGAAATTTTGATTCGAAATATTAAAAAAAGTAGCTTTTACGAGGTTTCACAAGATTCCACAGACGATCGCATTCATAAAATGTTGACATATATCAACGAACACATCGATCAACCTGAAAAATTAAAAGTAGAACATCTGGCACACGTTTTTTCCATGTCTACTACGTATGTGAGCGAATATTTTAAAAAACAAGTACAAATTCCACTGCGCGAATATATCATCAAAGCCAAATTAAAACTCGTAGAAATTCGCTTATTGAACTCAGATTTCACCATTTCCGAAATCGCAGATGATTTGGGCTTTACAGATGCCAGTCATTTGTCTAAAACCTTTAAACGTTACGTAGGTTCGTCGATTCGTGAGTTTAAAAATAAGGGTGAATATGTGTTGTTGAAGCGGGCGGTTTGTGTTGGTTGATTTTTCAAGAATTGTTATTGAGTAAATTTTTAAATGTTTGTAATTTCCTTGTTAGAAGCCATCGCTCTTTATATTTGTTATCTTTTAATAACGAATTAATCTCCACTGATGATTTTTTAATTATTGGATACAGAGTTTGTCTTAAATTTATAACAGCATCTGTTTCAATGTATCCCTTAGATTTCATTTCTGAAGCGACTAATTCTATTTTAATTTTTTTAATCAGTCTTGCCTTTTTCTTTTTGTTTAAAATAATTAACACTTCTTCAATAGAATCAAGTAAATGAATGGCTGAATTTTTTCTAGTAGTTTTTAGTAAAATTTCTTCCAAGAAACCTTCCATCAATTTATAATCAATTAAAAAATCCTGACATTGATCTTTATTTTTAGTAATTTCTTCAATAATGGAGTCTAAAATTTCATTTAAATGATCTGGATTTTTTTCCATATATAATAATGAGCTTTCATGAATTTTTAGTTTAATACCTATTGATAAATATACTTTTTCAATTAAGCTAACAACCTCTTCAATATTCAACATATATCCAATTTTTAGATTACTTTATTAGGTAGATTATTCTTACTAAAAAACATTGCTACTTGAATTTTTTTGTCTAACGAGCAATATACAGAACCTGCAATATACAGAACCTGCAATATACAGAACCTGCAATATTACAGAACCTGAATATTATTGAATAAACCACTGTTTTTCAATGTTTTGAGGTGGAAAAAATTGTATTTCGCAATATTAAACAAATGATTTCTATTAATTTTATATTTCCTTTTCTTTTTAGTTAAAGACAAGAACGCATTATTAAAAATCGACCGTCAAAAATATAAAAACAACTTAAATATGAAAGAAAAATATGAACTTTTTTTTGTGTTTAAAATGCTGTGGTGTGAAGGACAAGAAAACATCAAGTTTTATAATAAGCACTTAATAAGATCACATGAATTTAACTGAACTTTCTGTTTCATCAGACTAAATATTATTGTAAAAAAACAAAACATTTTATTATGAAAAAAAATACTTTTATAGTTACACTAAGTGTAATTTCATGTGTAACTCCATTTATATTTTATTTTTTACCTCCATTTCAAGAATTTGATTTATCAAGCAGTGGGTATCTAAATAATTTTAATGATTTTATATTTCAAAAGAACTATAGTTTTGCGGCTATTTCTATTACAGAAGTTATTATTCTTGTTTTAGCACTTTTTGTAACTGACTACTTTATTAGAGATGATATCAAAAAGAGAGAACTTAATGAAAAATGCATAAAAAACATTAACAGGCTTAGGAATTATCTTGGATATATTTTTATAACATGGATCATTTTATATTCATGGTTATTTTTGAATTGGAAATTTGATATCCTTACTCAATCAAAATTTTCTAAATCTATTGTATGGTCTCTTGCAGACTTATTAAATGTTTTAAATGCTTTATTTTTTTGTTTTGCATCTTACTTCTTGATAAATCCTACACGTTACAAAAGTGAACTTGAACCGCTTTCAAAAAAGACATTACTTTATGAAAGAAAGTTTAAGTTTTGGAGATCATTTTTAATCTTAATTTCTGTTACTTTCATTTCAATATCAGTTATGGAAAGATTCAATATCATATTGATTAATGGCAATGGAGTGTTGTTCTTATCTTTTTGGTGCGCTATGTGTATGCTATACTTTACATATGCACTATCAAAAATAGGGTTTGAAAGTGATTACTATGTCCTAGGTCCACTGAAATTTTATGCACTTTTACAAGTTATGTGGCCTATACTAGATATGAAATCTGAAAATTATTTATCTGAAGCTACAATTCTTGTTATAGCTTTCTTACTGAAGATCTATTTCTTGTGGTTGCTATTTACAAGTTTCAGAAAGGGCAAATTTTTTAAGTATTTCAGATAATGCTTGATGAAGTGTTAAGGATTAACGTTCATATATACTTGATAATCCTTAACACTCTTTTTTTATATTATTACCTCTAGGATAATCCGTATACCCTTTCGCACCCGTCGTATAAAAAGTCTCCGCATCCCAATCGGCTAAAGGAATTCCATGTGCAAAACGTTCTACCAAATCCGGATTGGAAATGTAAGGCTTTCCAAAGGCGACTAAATCCGCTTCATCGGCTTCTATGACGGCGTTTCCTTTGTCAAAGGTGAAATCGGTATTGATTATGAGCGTTCCGTTGTATAAAGGCCTGAAATGCTTCGCAATGTTGGTGACTGCATGTGGCACTGCTGATACATCAGAAAAAGGTTCCGATAAGTGTACATACGCCAAATCGTAGTCATTTAGTTTTTTGATAATGTATTCAAACGTAGGAATCGTTTCTTCATCCATAAATATGCCCGCAAAAACGGAATCTAACGATGGATTGAATCGTACCCCAATTTTTTGTTCTGGGATTGCTTGTTTCATGGCATCGAGCGTTTCAAAGAAAAATCGTGCGTTGTTTTCAATGCTTCCACCATAGTTGTCGGTACGCGTATTGGAACAATTCGTAAAAAACTGATGAAAAAGATATCCGTTAGACGAATGAATTTCCACACCATCAAAACCTGCTTCCATGGCGTTTTTTCCTGCATTGACAAAATCCTGAATCGTTCTATCAATATCTTCTTGTGTCATTTTGCGAGGTGTGACTGTATCTTTAAAACCTTCTGGTGTATACGATTTTCGCTTCGGATTGATCGCTGATGGCGCCAACGGCAATTCACCATTATGAAAATCAGGATGTGAAATTCGTCCCACATGCCATAATTGAATAAAAATCTTTCCGCCTTTGTCATGTACACGCTTCGTCACTTGCTTCCATGCGCTTTTCTGATCAGCGCTATATATGCCTGGAGTGTGCACGTACCCTACCGCTTCTTTAGAAACTTGTGAGCCTTCCGTAATGATTAATCCCGCAGAAGCTCTTTGTTCATAATAGAGTCCGTGTAATTCATCTGTGGGTACATTTCCTTTGTTGTTGGCGCGACTTCGTGTCAAAGGCGCCATAATCACTCGATTTTTGAGTTGTAGATTTTTGGAATTGTATGGTTGTAAAAGTGGTTTCTTGTTCATGAAATTTGTTTTTGTAAAAATACGAGTTATGATACATATTTTAATACTCCATAGGCAAAACTCATTTGTGAAAAATGTGCTATTTTTTTGGGAAAAGCAATTCTTTTTGAAATACATTTCTTACTTTTAGGATTCACATATAACCAACTAATCAATTTTTATCCATGAAAAGTAACACCTCTTTTAAGAAAAATGCTCCCAAAGATTTAAAAATTATTGACCGACAAGATGAACTGTATCATTATGCGCGTGTCATCTCCAATACGCGATTTGGGAAAATGCCCATGTATATTGCGTATTGTAAAAAAGTGAGTCATGTGCAGTATTGTATCAATTATTGTAGAGAACATACATTTCCTTTTAGAGTGCGCTCTGGCGGACATCAACATGAAGGTATGTGCTCTGCGAATGATGTTATTATCATTGATTTGTCAGAAATCAATATCATCACACCTGTAGATGATGATACCGCATGGATTCCCGCTGGAAAACAATTAGGACAGGTATACAGCGAATTGGAAGAAGACTTTAAAACGATTCCTGGTGGTGGTTGTCAATCTGTGAACGTTGGTGGACTCACGCAAGGTGGCGGTTGGGGAACATCTGTTCGTAAGTTTGGATTGACTTGTGATTCGGTTACAGCTATTGAAATGGTTTTAGCGAATGGAAAATGTATAACCGCAACTAAGAAAAATAAGTATGCTGATTTGTTTTGGGCAGTTCGCGGTGGCGGAGGCGGAAATTTTGGAGTTGTGATTCGCTTTAAATTTAAGCTAGTATCCATACTTCCTGTGGTAACTACTTTTAGACTCGAATGGAAAAAACCAGAAAAGTTTAAGCCTATTATTACCAAATGGGCAAAATTACATGCCACAAAAAATGGGATTGTTGATACGCTTTCTGCTACTTGCACAATGACAGTAGTAGCAGCTTCAGAATCTGAGCCTAATACATCAGAAATTCACGGTCGTATGGCAGGTAAATTTTATGGTACAGAAGAGAAATTAAAAAAACTACTTCGCAACTATTTTGGTAAAAAATTTCTAGAAAATACAGATGAGCAACAGTTTACAGAAGTTACAGAAAAAACGCTTAGAGAAGCTCGAAAAAATAGAGAAGCGCTTGGTAAAAAGAAGTCACTTAAAGGAAAAATTAAAAAGTCAGCTCCTATTTATTCGTATACCGAAATTATAAGAATGTTAAGTGATTATATAAATCCAACATTTACGATGGCACCTTCATTTGAAATGCCATTATCGGGCAAAGAAGACACTGTTTTGGCTAAGGTGTTACCTAGTAAAGAATTAGATACATCAGAAGAATCTTCTACCATTTCCAGTGAAACTTGTGCTAATAGAAATTTAACTATTGTGCCTGATCGTGGACCAAGTTCTACTTGCGATCAACCGCATCCGCATAAAGTTTCTTCCAGTTTTCCAAAAGACGATGTAAATCATAAGGATTTAGTAGAATCAATTTATACGTATTTAAAAAACACACGTTACCAATCGGATGTAAATATGTATATGAGTTTTCACTGCATGGGCGGTGCTGTGACAAGAAATGCAGGGGAAAATGCATTTGGCTATGCACACAAACCGTATATGTTACAAATTCAAGCGTGGTGGGACGATGTATCGAATGCATTTACCAACCAATGTAGAAATATTGAATATTTGAAATGGGTTAAAAAATTTAGAAAGTCTATCAAAACACATACCGAAGGTGCTTTCATCAATTTTGTAGACAAAACCTTGGTTGCTGATATTGAAGACGACCAAAATCGCTTGAAATTACTTGAAATCTATTACACTAAGAAAAACTTGAAGAAACTGCGAAAGATAAAGAGCAAGCGTGATGCAGATCAATTATTTAATTTTGAAATGAGCATTTTACCTTCTGAAAAGAAGAAAAAGTAGCTACTCCTATTTTTGTATACGACTCAACATGCATGCGCCAAGGATTTGCTTTGGAGCATGTATGTGATATCAAAACTTCCATGAAGTGTCAAATTGCGCATCGTCAATAGCGGGCTGTATTTTAGATTTTCTTTAGATAGTACATTCCAAAAATTCCCATACCTTTACATATCTAAAATCTCCACATGCCCTTAGAAGTTGCGATTATTTTTATGCTTTCGTTGTTGACCTTCCGATTGTTGACAACCGTGATTCATGAATTGGGACATGCCATTCCTGCGTTGTTGCTGACTTCTAAGAAGGTTACGGTATACATGGGATCACTCGGAAATCCTGAGAAATCTTTGCAATTTCAATTAGGTAGATTGGAATGCTTTTTTAAGTTCAATTTGTTTTATTGGAAAGGTGGCTTGTGTGTGATGCATGAAGAAGAGGTGTCTGTACGAACGAGTTTTATTGTGACGATTTGCGGTCCACTACTCTCTTTGTTAGTCGCTGGAATTGGCACATTGATTTTGTCTTTGAATGAATTTGACGATGTCACCAAACTGGTCATTTTTGCCTTGGTGTTTTCCTGTACGCTCGATTTTCTGAATAATATTTTCCCCAAAAAAGACACGATTTCGTTGCATGATGGTACGTTTACTAACAATGACGGCATGCAATTGTGGACCTTATGGAAATTCCGTAAATCCTACAGAAAGTTTCAAGCGGGAAGTCATTATATGGAAAAAATGGAGTTTGCTGCTGCGGCAGAAGCCTTTGAAGAAGCACTAAAGTTCGACAACAATCAAGTAGTATTTTACCGATTGGCAATTTATGCGCACTTGATGGATAAGAATTATGAACGAGCAAAAACACTTCAGGAAACCTTCACAGAAAAGCATTCAACATCGTTTGAAGCTGGCGATTATGCAAACTACGGAATCATTCTCTCCTATTTTGATAAACATGAAAAAGTCATTGAAGTGAACTCCAAAGCGATTGAAATGGATTCCAATAATGTGAGTTTACTGAACAATCGCGGATACGCGTATGGAATGTTGGATAAACACGAAGAAGCCATTGCAGATTTAGACAAAGTAATCCAACTAAAACCTGATTTTGGCTTTGCTTGGAACAATCGTGGGTTTTCAAAGTTGAAGTTGGGACAATTGGAAGAAGGTAAAAAAGACATCCAAAAATCACTTGAACTAGACGATCAAAATAGTTATGCGTATCGTAATTTGGGACTGTATTATTTCTACCTAAAGGACTATCAAAAAGCTCTGGAACTGTATCAAAAAGCAGCTAAAATTGATCCTGAAACGAAACTTTTACAGGAATATATAGAAGAATCTGAATCTAACCTTTCTGTTTAAATAAAACACTTAATAATCCTATAAATCAATTAGTTAAAATTATTTGATTTTTCCATTAACATAATTTTATGACTACAATTATAGTTTTATGACTATAAAAATAGTCGTAAAGTAAAATATTCTAGTATCTTTGCCGCATGAACGAGTTAACAAAAGCGGAAGAACAGGTAATGCAATATGTCTGGAAACTGGACAGAGCATTTCTAAAAGATATTGTGGAACAATTTCCAGAACCAAAACCAGCGTACACAACTATTTCTACGGTAGTTCGTGTGTTGGTTCGGAAGAAATTTTTAGATTTTGAAACCTATGGGAAGATTCGTCAGTACTCGCCTGCCATTTCCAAAGAACGCTATTTCGCACAGCACATCAAACAGGTAATTGGGAACTTTTTTAACGGTTCTACCAGTTCATTTGCTTCTTTTTTCGCAGAAAGTGATACGTTAAATTTGACTGAAATGGAACAAATGAAAGCCATTTTAGAAGAAAAAATCAACACTTTAAAAGCAAAAGATGAGTAGTGTATTAATTTATATTTTACAGGTGAATTTGGTCTTCGGAAGCTTCTACTTGTTGTACAAAGTGGTTTTTAGCCGATTCACGTTTCACGCGTTCAACAGAATGTTTTTGTTGTTATTGCTTCCATTAGCGCTATTATTGCCATTAAGCGGCAGTATTTTTCCAGAAATGCAATTTCCGCTCGAAATTCCTTTATTGGAAGATTTTGCTCCATTTTCTACGCTTATTGTAGATACGAACACAACAACTGAAACTGAACAGCTTCAAACCATCAATTACAGTTTCTGGATTTTTTCTCTATATGTACTTGGTGTTGTTTGTTTTTTGTGGCGATTCGTTCAAACGACAGTCAAATTATTCAAGCTAAAACAACAATCGAAAGAAATCAATGTACACAATACAAAAGTATACAGCGCCAAGGTTTTAGAAGTATTTTCCTATTTCCAATGGATTTTTGTTCCAACCACAAATACAGCGTCGGTTAACGAATACATGCTCGCACATGAAAAAGCACACATTTCAAAATTACACTCCGCAGATGTCGTATTAGCTGAAATTTTTATCGCTTTCAATTGGTTCAATCCACTCGCCTATTTGTATAGAAAATCGTTAAAATCAATTCATGAATTTCAAGCAGATGCTTTGGTATTAAGGCAAGAAAACATCAAAAAGTCGTCGTATTTAGCGCTTCTTTTACAAAGTCTTGAACCCACACAGATCAATCCTGCATACAATTATTTTTCACATCCAACACTCAAAAAACGAATAGAAATGATTACAAAATCACAATCAAAAAAGAGACTCAAACTTGTCTATATGTTGCTGATTCCGCTTGTCGGGATTGCGTTCATGGCATTTAGAAGTCCCGAAACTATGGTTGACATTCCTGATGAAATTGTTCCTACAGTTTTCGTCCAAGAAAATGGAATTCCGTCACTATTTCCAGTACAAAACAAAACTGCAAAACACATTTCTTCCCGATTTGGCGTCATGCGAAAACATCCAAAACTAAAAAACAAAACCAAACATGGTGGAATTGACATTAAAGCTCCCAAAGGCACTCCGGTGGTTGCTACTGCAAATGGCATGGTTTTGCAAGCTAAAGAAGAAGGAAACTGGGGAAATTTAATTGTCATTGCACATTTAGAAGGTTTTGAAACTTGGTATGCACATTTAGAAGGATTCAACACAAAATTAGGTGCAACGGTGCAAAAAGGTGAAATTATTGGATATGTAGGCAGCACAGGTTTTTCAACGGCTCCGCATTTGCATTACGAAGTGCGTCACCATGGAAAACGTGTAAATCCATTGAATTATATGACAGAAAACGCTCAAGAATAGCCTCACAATTATTCAATTAAGAACACGTTATCTTTGCAATCCCCAATTGCCTATTTTAATACATTAATCAAAAAACACTCATGAAAAAAATATATTTGTTGGTTTGTCTATGTTTAAGTTTTACGAGCATACACAGTCAAACAAAAGATAGCATTGCCACAAAAATTGATACAAATGCTATCAAAATACATCCTGTATTTCCAACAGTTTCTTTGGTATTACATTCTTTAAACCAAAAGCAACCGTTCCAAAAGGACTGGATTGCTGAACATTGGAATACCAAAATATTCAATCCGTATAAAAACTTAACACGCGAATATCCGTTGCAAATTAAGTTTGACGACAGTACGTACGCTTCGCCTGTGCCACGAAAAAAAGTAATTACCTCGCGTTACGGCTGGCGAAATCGCAGAGCGCACAACGGAATTGATATTGATCTTATTACGGGCGATCGTGTCATGTCTATGTTTGATGGTGTCGTGCGTTATGTAAAATATCATTCAGGACATGGAAAAACAGTCGTAGTCCGTCATTTTAATGGATTGGAAACTGTATATGCACATTTATCGAAGTATTTGGTCAAAATCAACGATACAGTGAGAAAAGGACAAGTAATCGGCGCTGGTGGCACTACTGGAAATGCGCGTGGCAGTCATTTGCATTTGGAAGTATTGTACAAAGGCATTCCGATTCATCCTGAATATGTATTTGATTTTTCGAATGAAGAAAATCGTGTGAGAAGTCCTGAAATTTGGGTGACGCGTCGATGGACAGCTGCTTACAGACACAATTCGAAACGAAAATCAAAAATAGAACTTGCAACGACAGAAGCAGAAGCAATGGCGAGTATTGCTAATGAAACCAAAGTATATACCGTGCGTCGCGGTGATACGTTATCGCGAATTTCTAATAAATATAATGTTTCGATTGCGTCTTTATGTAAAGTGAATTCCATTCGGAGAACTTCTACTTTGCGTATCGGACAAAAGTTGATTGTAAAGCAGTAATACCAATTAAACTATAAGCTTCATTTTTGAAGAAAAAATACAGTAGGTTTTAAGATTTTTTTATTCTAAAACCTACTTTTGTGTTTCAAATACACACTTTTGATTCAAAAACTCACAAAATATCTTCGTGAACCATATCCGTTTCTCTATAGAAATCCGCAACTCATCTTGACGATTTTAGGAATCATTGCTGCAGCAAGTTTTGTGTTTTCCTATGCGTTTGAACCTTTTGAAGTGAATGTTTCGGAACACAAACTGCCTTACATTTGGATTTTAGTTTTGCATGCTGTGTTGCCCGTTCCTATTGCATTTCTGTACTTTTCAATCTTAAATTCGGGTGTGAAAGACGATTCGCATTGGACAATTGGAAAAGAAATGTTGAATCTCTGTGTTGTCTTGATTTTGATTGGAATCGGAAGCTTTCTTATTCGTGAGATCATTTATAACAATCCGAATAATTGGTCGTTTCGGTATTTGTATGAAGAAGTTCGAAATTCCTTCTTGGTCGGCGCACTGTTGTTAGCGATCATTCTTCCTTTAAACCTACAGCGACTC
This sequence comes from Bacteroidota bacterium, assembly GCA_039026955.1. Classification (GTDB taxonomy): domain Bacteria; phylum Bacteroidota; class Bacteroidia; order Flavobacteriales; family Flavobacteriaceae; genus Kordia. The sequence goes on along the minus strand of JBCCLH010000008.1, from coordinate 118,265 downwards.
ATTCAGAAACACACCAAAAGTTTAGAAAAACTCTCATTTTCGATCAAAGATGAAAGTATTCAAGCGAGAACAGTACAAATTGCTTCAGGAAACGAACAATTACAATTAGATATACAACATTTTTTATTTGCCAAAGTCGAAAGCAATTACACTGAAATTTACACATATAATGCACAAAAAGTAGAAAAAAGATTGGTTCGCATCACGCTGAAAGAACTTGAAACACAATTACAAGAATTCCCAAATATCTACAAATCGCATCGCTCTTATTTGGTCAATTTGGATAAAATTACTTCCTGTGCAGGAAACGCGCAAGGCTATCAATTGTCACTACAGCATTATACTGGAACGGTTCCTGTTTCGCGTTCGAAGCTTAAGGAGTTTGATGGGTTTTTTGTTGATTCGTCTAGTTGTTGATTTGTGGATTTGTTGATTCGTGGATTTGTGGATTTGTGGATTTGTGGATTTGTCATTACGAACTTGATGAAGTAATCTGTCTAAATCAAAGTAGGATTTGCCTTTGAAATAAGCATTGGTACATTTTCAAATTATCAAATTGATACATTAAAAAAACATCAAACCCTGCATTTCGTCACAATTCCTTGCAAACAGTCACTTTCCAAAGCATTGCATTCATATCCTGCGTAGGTTTGCTATATCAAAAAACGAACGATTATGCAAACAAAAAACCGCAGATACGATTTAGATTGGCTTCGTGTGATTGCCATTTTAGCGGTCTATTTTCATCATGTTGGGATGCCTTTCAACGGAGATGATTTCCACATCATGAACAAAGATTCTAGCAAATTGTTAGACGATATTATGGTCTTTTTTGAGCAATTCCGATTGCCGTTGCTGTTTCTAATTTCAGGCACAGGAACCATTTTTGCCTTTTCCAAACGCACGTGGATTCAGTTCGTCAAAGAACGTTCGGTGCGACTCATCATTCCGCTAGTTTTTGGAATGTTAGTGATTGTCCCGCCGCAAACATTCTTTGAAAACTACGATACCTACAATTCATATTGGGATATTTACACAAATGGCGATTTTGAAATCAATCATTTGTGGTTTATTGGAAATCTCTTTTGGATGTCCCTATTTGCGATTCCGATCATTTTATTCTTAAAATCGCAGAAATCTTCCACATTTATCAAACTTTTTGAACGTTTTACTGCAAAACGATTCGGATTGTTTGCGTTGGTCATTCCGCTAAGTTTAGGATTTATCATACTCAAACAATACTATCCGAGTTACGACAAAGATCTTTTCAACTTGTCTTCTACCTTTTTCTATGGATTTTTCTTTGTGTTCGGCATGTTGTTCGCTTCCGCAGATGCGACTTGGATACACCTAAAGCAGCATCGCAAACTGAACTTGCTATTATTTATTCTAAGCGCATTTATCTTTTATTTCTATTATTTTGTACCAAGCGAATGGATCGCACCGTATGTAACCAATACACAAGGTTGGATGCTTTGGTATTTGGTCTGCTGTTTGGTCGGTTGGAGTTTTGTGATTACGCTGTTGGGCTATGGACAAATTTGGCTCAATCAAAAAAGTATCTTAGTCCAGAAATTGAACGAAGCCATTTATCCGTTTTACATTTTGCATCAAACTGTGATTGTCGTCTTTGCGTATTACATTGTGCAATGGAAGTTTTCGATTGGGTTGAAATTGTTTGTATTGCTCATTACTACATTTCCAGTGATCGTATTACTTTATAGATATTTGGTGTATCCTTTTAAACTCATGCGAATTGTGTTTGGGATTAAGAAAAAATAAGCGCTGTAACACATCTGGAGATGTGTTACAGCTTTGAAATGTAAAATAGTTATAAGACATCTGAGATGTCTTATAACTGTGCAACGTAAATTACTATTCTTTCTTTAAACGTTCAATTTCTTTCTCCAACTTTTGATTCCAAGGATTCACTTGCAACGATTTTTCCAACCAAGGCAACACTTCATCTTCCCTACCCAATTTCCGCAAACTCGCTGCATAATTATCATACGCGCGATGTGTGTAATAACCTTTTGGATACAATTCTAACACTAATTCGTAAAACTGAATCGCTTCCTCATATCTTCCTTCTTTGGCGATATTTTCTGCGTATCGGTTGATCAACCCTTGGGAAATATCATATCCACAATCTTTATTGTAATTTGATTTTATAAAATCAATCACTTCATCAGTCGATCTGTCTTTTGCTAACTCCGCAATGGATTTTCCATTACGCATTAACTTTTGTAAAATCCACCAATATTGCCAACTTGGTGTGGAAGTTCTGTCTGAAAAATTAAGCAATGTATAAATATCGACTGTGGTTTTATGAACCACTACAATATCTCGTTTTGGAATCACAGTGATGTATTGACCAAACGCGCCTCTAGCAGTATAAGCGCCTTCAAAAGCAGGATTATCATAAAAACGTTCAAACAACCACCACATATAGCCATACGAATGTTGTGTAGGATTGGATGCATCTTTATGATAACGTTTGTTTACAGTATCTTTTGGTGTCACAGAAGAAGTTATCTTTTTGATCCAATCTCTAGAAATCAATTGTTTTCCGTTCCATTTGCCTTCTTGCAACATTAATTGTCCAATTTTGGCCATATCACGCGTAGACAAATGCATGTGATACGCCGAATAACGCGATTTGTTTTTGTTAACCGTTCGATCTTGATTGAGAATATTCCAATCTTGAAAACCCAACGGAATCGCTAGTTGTGCTTCCAATTCCTGATATACAGTCTTTCCTGTATATTGCTCAAAAATAGCGCCTGCCACATTGTAATCCCAATTGTTATACAAGAAATATGTTCCAGGTTTCACACTGCCTCTTTTCTTTACATTTTTGATATCGTAACCGCCATTAGCCGCTTCATGAAATACGCCTGATCGTGCTGTGATGATATGATCTACCGTTGCCTGCTTTTCAATTTCAAGTAATCCATCATCTTCATCAATGCCCAAATTCCCAAGCGTTTGATTCAAATTAATCGTGCCATTTTCCACATGTTTTCCATACAACATTGCCAAAATACTTTTCCGAACCGAAGCATTGAAACTAATTTCAGAAACATCGCCGTATTCGTACATTACTTTTCCATGCTCAAGCACGATCATACTTGTTGTCTGCGATTCCTCTTTAAGATACGTTTCAACTTCTTCAAACTTCTCTTTAGTAAAAATCGAATTCGTTAGCGAAGTCTCTCTTTCAAACGCTTTACCTTCAAACGCAGCACTTTTATACAACCAAGTTTGCGGACTCATATACGATACTAAAACCGTCGTTCCCACCAAAAGAAAAGTCCCAATAATAACTCTCTTAATTTTATAACGCTGATAGATGGAAATGATTTCTTCTTTTTTATGAATCCACAAATAAGCAATTCCAATATTTGGCAGCCAACTTCCCCACACAGAAATGCTGTAGGCAAAGGCAAAATCGCCCGTAATTTCAATTAAAGGATACAACATAAAGCGCAACATCACCGCGGCAAAAGCACCCACATAACTGTAAATCATATATTCGCGATGTTTTGTTACATTTCCTTTTCGAATCGCTTTGTACGCCCAATAGGTCATGAGAAACCAAACGAAAGCGCCAAAGGTGAATCCAATTTGCGTTACGATTCCGCCACTCGCAAAGAATCCAATATAAAATCCGACAGGTGCACTGATTAGTACAGAAAGCACATATATTTTTCCAATAATTCGATGTGCTTTTCGCGATTTATCTCGAAACCATTTGATGAATTGCACCCAACCGATGAGCAATGCAATTCCGCCCGTGACAATGTGAATGTAAAAAGTGGTCATGTACAACAGGCTATCCAATACTTCGTCAGGTTTGTTTGCGAGTAAATCAATTGGTCCGTCCGCTAAGAAATATTTGACAGGACGAAAACTGATGTAGATACAGAAATAGGCTAAGACTAGCCAAGCTAATTTTTTCATTTTGATACTTGTTTTTGATTGATGAAGTCAAAAATAAGATCAAAACAAGCAGTTTAAAATAGGTAAACCATGCGAAGGTATAAAGTCAGTGATTTTGGTTGAAAATGTGTAGTTTAGGTATAAAATGTACTGTTTTAGGTATAAAATTACAGCGCTAAAACTTGTTCTTTATAATTTTTTGACACGGGAAGTTCCATTTGCGTCAATAAAATCGTCGAAGAATCTTTCCACGATTTAAAATGTGTGGGATTGATGAGATGGGAACGATGGATTTGTAGTAAAAAATCAAAATCATTTTGAAGCTTTTTTAACGAACTTCGGATCAGCTTTGATTTCAATTCGCCATGCTCTAAATAGAAAATCTCCACATAGTTTTGCGAATTTGAAATGCTGATCAAATCGGCTTGTTTGATTTTTAAAATATCAAGCTTATTCTCTCCTTTGATGGTGATTCGATCGTCTTTTACAGGAATTAATTTAATCGTATATGTTCGTACAAAAATCAAAATTGGTGTGAGGATCAAAGCAGAATTCAAGATGATTTCCCTTGAAAAGGTAGAAAAATTATAAATGCCTTTGACTAGCGAACTTCTATAAAAAATATACGTCGCAATCGTGTAAACAACAAAGAAAAGCACCAACGTAATAATTTCCAGCGAAATACTCCATTTCGATGTTTGTTGATGGACTATTTTTTGAAAAACAGTAATAAATCCATAACATACAAACGCTAGCACGCTAAAACCTGTACTTACGGTAATCCAAACTTTTAAATCCATCGTGCCATGTTCAAACGGACGAATAAAAAAGGCAAATAAAAATATCCAAACACTTAATAGCGTTCCGATAAGTACATGCAGTTTAATAGAGGGATTTAGCTGGTTCATATCACAAAAATAACAATGTTCTAAAAATAGACATCCTTTTTCAGGTTTTGTTACATGTGAGTTTCGATTTTAAAAACAAAAAAGAGATCGCAAATTGTACAATCTCTTTTTAATAGCTAATTCTTTATAATTTACAAAGCGGCTAAAATCTCTTGTGGATCAGCACGTAATTTGTAATCTTCTTCTAAAAAGTGGTAGGAAATCGTTCCATCTTGTGCTACAACGTACGTTGCAGCGATTGGCAATTCTTGATTTTCATTTCCTTGATTCGTATCTAAATCGATTCCGAATTGCTTGTACAGTTTTTGTAAATCTTCTGGCAATTGGTAGACTAAATTCAAGCTGCGTGCGACTTTATTGTCAATATCCGACAATACTTCAAAAGTCAATTCGTGTTTTTCTTTGGTGGTAAGTGAATTGTCTGGCGCTTCTGGTCCAATCACAACTAACTTTGCTTCTTTCGCTTCAAATTCAGGAATAGCTTGTTGCAAAGCTCGTAACTGAATATTGCAATACGGACACCAATTTCCACGATAAAACGCAATAATTACTTTATTTTGCTTTAAAATATCGTGAACATTCACAATATTTCCAATCGCATTTGATAAGCGAATCTCTGGAAGTTTGTCGCCTGTTTTGAATGCTTTGCTCAGCATATCAGAAGCAACTAAATCATCAATTGCTTGTCGCATCGTTGCTTGTGCTTCTTGCGGTATTTTTTGAGCACTTGCATTCGCGTATTTCTGTAATTCTATAGTTAAACTCATTTTTGATCTTTTTTATGCTTTAGACATAAAAATGAAGTAGAAATTACACAATTCGCAAAATAATTCACAACTCATTAAAAATCAGATCCATAAAATTCAAAATTAGGATCAACTTCAGAAGTTAAAATGTTAAAAAGTAGGGTGTTTGACAAATAGACTGTTTTAATGCAAAGAAATTGTTAACCAACTATACACTAAACTACACTCAATGAGAAGGAATCTCTACCTTACCTTAGCGGGAATTACCATTTTTGGTTTTTCTACTGAAATTAAAGCACAAAATTATCGGTCTGCTGTATTGAATGAAAACAGCAATTATTTTGAAGTTGTGCAACAAGAAAGTCAAATACTTGCCCCCATTGCAAACAATGATGACCGAAGAAGTAAAAAGCAAATCAAGCAATTTGAACGCTGGAAAGCCTTTTGGAAAGATCGCGTATTGCCAAGCGGACGATTTATGTCCGCAGTACATACCGCAAACCTTTGGGTTTCTGAACAAGCGCGACATGCAGAAGCAATTGCCAATAATGAAAGTGTCGCAACCGTAAATTGGAGTTTGCTAGGACCTACTACTTTTCCAGTTTCTAACATCAGTTTCTACCCAGGAATGGGACGTTTAAACGCAGTTGCTTTTGTTGGAAATGACACCAATACGATGTACGTAGGTGCGCCAGGTGGTGGCGTTTGGAAAACTACAGATGGCGGAACTAATTGGACACCTCAAGGTGACGAATTTCCAAATATGGGCGTTTCGGATATCGTGATCAATCCTGTGAATACGAATATTGTCTATGCGGCAACTGGTGACTTTGACGGTCTGCAAAACAGATCAGTTGGTGTCCTGAAATCAACCGATGGAGGCGCCAATTGGAGTACTACAGGATTAACCTTTACGCTCGGTCAAAATAACATTATTGGAAAATTATTAATTGATCCGAATAATCCAGACACAGTTTTTGCCACAACTCGAAACAGTATCCAACGAACAACCGATGGCGGAACGACATGGACCAATGTTTTTACACAAAATAATGCACGTTTTAATGATATTGAATACAAATCAGGAAGTAGTATGATTCTTTTTGCAACTTCATTAAATGGACGTTTCTACAGATCAAACAATAACGGAGCAAGCTGGGCGCAAGTGTCTGCTCCTGCCTTCAACCGTTTGGATATGGCGATTACAGATGCGAATCCCGATTTAATTTTAACCATTGATTCCAACGGAAGAATTCGCAGATCACTCAACGATGGCGATACGTGGACACAAATCTCAAACATTAGTGGATTCTTTTCACAAGGCGGTTATAATGTCACGCTAGCAATCTCTCCGATTGATGAAAATTTAGTACTTGCGGGCGGTATTGACGGATGGCGTTCTACGAATGGCGGTGTCAATTGGGAAAAATATTTGGATGGTTATTGGGTTGCTGGAAATCCTTATTTTTATGTGCATTCAGATCATCACGATATGAAATTTGTTCCGGGAACGAATACAGCAATTTCTGTAAATGATGGTGGAATTTTTATTGGAGATGCGCAAATGGACAATCCTTGGGCAGATTTATCTTCTGGAATTGCCATTACACAATACTACAATGTATCAGGAACGCCACAAAATGCAAACTTATTGATCGCAGGTGCGCAAGATAACGACATTGGACAGTTTGACGGAACCGATTGGTTTGGTCGAAATCCAGGAAGTGACGGTGTGGAAGGTTTATGGGATTATTCCAACAGTAATATTGCTTGGACGTGCAGTCAGGCTGGAACCATGTTTAGAACCTTGAATGGTTTTGCGAATTCTCAATTTGTAAGCACGCCTTTTGGAGCGCCATTTGTATGGGAATTGGAAATTCATCCGACCATTCCAACCACAATTTACGGAGGTTTCAATGATATTTACCGTTCTACAGATCGTGGAGACAACTGGACAAATTTGAATTCTGGAGTAGGAACTGTGGAATTTATCTCCATCTCACCTTCCAATCCTTTTGTGATCTATGTTTCAGGCGGAAACACCGTAAGAAGAACCGATGATGGTGGTACATTTTGGGCAACACTTACACTTCCACAAAATGGAAACGTAAAAAGTATTGAAGTTAATGCAACCAATCCTGCGGAAGTGTATATTGCTTATTCTGGATATCAAGCAGGAAAAGTCTACAAATCAACGGATAGCGGTGCTTCTTGGACAGATATTACAGGAACATTACCAAACATTCCAACACATAAAATTCTCTACAAAACCGGAACTACCGATGGCGAATTGTTCTTAGCGACAGATTTAGGTGTGTATTACCGAACCGATTCTGTGGGCGACTGGGTAAAACTAGGACAAGGTTTGCCAAATGTAATTGTAAACGATATTGAAATTCATTATGCTACTGAGAAATTACGAGCAGCTACCTACGGTCGCGGTGTTTGGGAAGTCGCGATTGATCAAGCTTCGTTATCTGTGGAAGAAAACGAATTAGCTTCCAATGCAGTACAAGTATATCCAAATCCGACGGTAAATAAAAACTTTACGATCAAACTCAATGACCTTTCTGGCGACACTGATATTTTAGTCTACAACTTAATTGGTTCTGTCGTAAGACAACTCAAAACAACAGCGCGAGAAGAAAAAATAGACTTATCAGGTTTTGCAGGTGGATTGTATTTTGTAAAAATCACAAACGAAGGAAGAAGTCTCACCAAAAAAATTGTTGTTAATTAATGAAGCGGTTTTTAATCTTAGTGATATTATGCATGCTAACGCTGAACATTATAGGTTGTAATGGAAGTATTAAACTCATCACTTCTAAAAAGCAAACTATTATTCAAGGCATACAAAGTGCAAAACCGTATACAAAGTATCTTTTTGAGATAGCTCTTGATAACACTGTCGATATTAGCGTCGACAGTGTTATCGTATTTACGCCAAAACGTTGTATAAAAGTGAATCATCTCTTATCAAAAAATACAAATAACAATACATTAGTGCTCGATGCATCTTTCAATGAAGGCAATTACACGGTGTTAAATAACCGTAAAAATGCTACTGAAAAAGTCCTCATTCATTACAAAGTCAACAATAAAAGTGGAAAACTAAAAGTTTCAAAATTTCAACAAGAAACCGTAACTAGAAGATGAGTTGTTGATTGTTGTTTGTTATCAAATATTTAAAAGTCTGAAGTTATAAATTGTGAAATTGAATTTGAATCTGAAATTGAACTTAAAGCAAAAAACGTCAGTTTGATTTCTATGACAAAAGCAAGGAATTTTGATAAAATTTTTGATTCGTCATTGCGAGACGGAGTCGTGGCAATCTGTCAAAATCAAAGTAGGGTTCCTCTTTAAAATAAGCATTGGTGCGTTTTCAAATCATCAAATTGATACATTAAAAAACAGCAGATTGAGTGGAATTCCAAAAGAATTTTGTATCTAGATCTACTATGGATTTTATGTTTATCAGTTTGGTCTGAACTAATTCAACATTTAATATTTAGCGTTTCCAAGTACTTCTCGATACAAATTTGTTGCACAAATTCACTCGAAGTGACGATTGTATTTTGAATTTTTAGAATTATAAATCCCAACGTCAGTTCGAGTGTTTTTATGGCGCGTAGCAAAATAAAAATGTATCGAGAATAGCTATGAATTATCTTAGTTTATAAGTTTATAAGTTTATGAGTTGAGAAGTTTAGTTTGAAGTAATTCAAAATTCAAAATTCAACATTTATCATTTAAAATTTAAAGTACATCTCGATACATTTTTTCTTCATTTCATTACGAAAAACCACTCGATGTGACGTTTTTTGGAACTCATAGTGATAATATATAACTTGTCAGATCAAGTGCAGAATAACAACATCAAAAATCTAACAAGTCTAACAATCTATAGAGATCGCATAAGCGAGAACAATCTAATAATCCAACACATCTCTCAACGCCGCTTCAAAATCATTCTTAGGTAAGTATTGTTGCTCTAACCCTTGATCAAATGGAATCGGAGTTTCTAAACTTGCCACACGCTTCACAGGTCCGTCCAAATGCTCGAAACAGTTTTCCATAATCATGGCTGAAATATCACTAGAAATACTTCCAAAGAGTGAATCTTCTTGTAGAATGATGGCTTTTCCTGTTTTCTTTACGGAATTGTAGATTGCCTCCGTATCTAACGGTTGTAATGTACGTAAATCAAGCACATCGGCACAAATCTCTGGATTTTGCTCCAAAGTATTCAACGCCCAATGCACAGCCGAACCATAAGTAATAATAGTGATATCATTTCCTTCTTTTAGTAAAGCAGCTTTTCCTAAAGGCAATGTGTAATAATCCGTTGGAACATCTTGGTAAATACTTCTATACAACGCTTTGTGCTCAAAGAATAACACAGGATTCGGATCGTTCACTGCAGTCGCTAACAAACCTTTCGCATCGTACGGAAATGCTGGATAAATAACTTTTAATCCTGGCGTTTTGGTAAACCACGCTTCGTTAGTTTGTGAGTGAAACGGTCCTGCACCTACGCCTGCACCACAAGGCATTCGTACCACCACATCTGCATGCTGATTCCAACGATAATGCGATTTTGCTAATAAATTTACAATCGGGTTGAAACCACTTGATACAAAGTCCGCAAACTGCATTTCCATGACGGCTTTCATGCCATTCACGGAAAGTCCGTAGGAAGCTGATACAATCGCAGATTCACAAATTGGCGTATTGCGCACACGTTCTCTTCCAAACTGATTGATGAAATCGTTGGTAATTTTAAACACACCACCATATTCCGCGACATCTTGTCCCATAATAATCAAATCGTCGTGCTTTTCCATGGATTGTTTTAATCCTTGAGAAACGGCGTCTACAAAACGAATATTTTCGGTTTCTATATTTGGAGTAACTTCTTCATATTCAGTAGCACGGTATACATCTTGCAATTCCGCTTCTTTCGTAGATGAAATTTTTTCTTCGTCAAAAGCCTTTTGTAAATTTTCGTTGATTTCCGCAGAAATCTCAGCATGAAACGTTTCTTCCATTTCAGCAGTCAAGATACCTTCTAACAGTAAATAATTACAGTAATTGTCAATTGGATCTTTTGTTGCCCAAGCATTCATCAAGTCTTTTGGAACATACTTTGTCCCACTCGCCTCTTCATGTCCGCGCATACGAAACGTTTTAAACTCTAATAAAATCGGTCTCGGATTCTCACGAATGCTATCTGCCAATTCAGAAACTTTCGTGTAGACTTCCAAAATATTATTTCCATCAATCACATGTGCTTCCATTCCGTAGCCTTTGCCTCTATCCGCCAAATGCTCACAATTGTATTGCTCTGCGGTTGGTGTAGAAAGTCCGTATCCATTATTCTCAATACAAAACAACACTGGCAAACTCCATACTGAAGCTACATTCAACGCTTCGTGAAAATCACCTTCGCTCGTTCCACCTTCTCCAGTAAATACAGCACAAGCATGTTTGTTATCTTTTAATTTATTCGCTAATGCGATTCCACTTGCCACGCCTAATTGCGGTCCTAAATGCGAAATCATTCCCACAATATTAAATTCTTGCGTGCCAAAGTGAAAACTACGATCGCGTCCTTTGGTAAATCCACTCGCTTTTCCTTGCCATTGCGAAAACAAACGATACAACGGAATTTCACGCGTTGTAAACACCCCTAAATTTCGGTGCATTGGTAAAATATATTCTTCTTTCGTAAGTGAAGAGGTCACTCCAACTGCAATCGCTTCTTGTCCAATACCGCCAAACCACTTCGAAATTTTTCCTTGACGAAGAAGAATCAGCATCTTCTCTTCTATCATTCGTGGTTTCAACATCTTTTTATAGAGATCGATCAACGTTTCGTTGGTCAAATTTCCTTTTTCGTATACCATTGGTTCTAATGTAGTTGGCATGAGTTGTCGTACTTTAAAATTGTATTATCAAAAATCACGAAAAAAAACGGTTCGTCAAAACCCAAAGAGATAATTTTTACGATTGTTAATAACTCTCCTTTTTCAACCATAAATTTTTAGCTACATTTGTAAAAATAAGCCTTTAACGGCGATAAAGTTATTAACAATTGGTTTTACAACTAACACCTAAAATTGAGTAAAGCCATACATCTCTTTAGAAAATAAAATTTGAATTACATGAACCGAGCATGCAGCAAAGTATATCATTTAACGCGATAGTAATTTCCAAACTGCATGTGACCGTTAAAACAATAAACAGAAACACATGAAAAATATTCCAAGCGTAGATTTAACCGATTTCTTATCAGACGATCCTAGTAGAAAGCAAAAATTCATTGACGAAATAGGAAAAGCATACGAAGATATTGGCTTCGTGGCTTTAAAAGGACATTTTTTGAGCAGCACTTTGGTGGATAATTTATATGAAGAAATCAAAAAGTTTTTTGGTCTTCCGTTAGATACAAAAAGCAAATACGAAATTGAAGGTATTGGCGGGCAACGCGGCTATGTTTCGTTTGGAAAAGAAAGTGCCAAAGGCAGAAAAGTCGGCGATTTGAAAGAGTTTTGGCATTTTGGTCAATATGTAGAAAATAATGATGCTTTAAAAGCAGAATATCCAGATAATGTAACGGTGACAGAACTTCCAGAATTTAATTCTGTTGGAGAAGAAACCTATAAAATGCTTGAAAAAACAGGTGTATATGTGTTACGTGCATTGGCTTTGTATTTAGGGTTGGATGAATTCTATTTTGATAATTTCATCAAGAACGGAAACAGTATTTTACGTCCAATTCACTATCCTCCGATTACAAGCGAACCGAAAGATGCCGTTCGTGCGGCAGCGCATGGAGATATCAATTTAATTACTTTGTTGATGGGCGCACACGGAAAAGGATTGCAAGTACAACGTCATGATGGTGAGTGGTTAGATGCGATTGCAGAGCCAGAAGAATTGGTGATTAACGTTGGCGACATGCTTTCACGTCACAGTAATAATAAATTAAAATCTACGATACATCGTGTGGTAAATCCGCCAAAGGAATTATGGGGAACTTCGCGTTATTCCATTCCTTTCTTTATGCATCCAATCAGTGAAATGCCGTTGGATTGCTTGGAAAACTGTATTGATGCGGATAATCCAAAACAATTTGAAGATATCACTGCAGGTGAGTTTTTAAATCAACGTTTGATTGAATTGGGATTGATTAAGAAATAATCTTTTTAATATACCAATTTGATAATTTGAAAATGTATCAATGTATTTCAAAGAAAATCATGTGTTTTCACTAGAAACAAATTGCTTCGTCGTTTCTCCTGTCAATGACGTATCATACTGAGTGACTATTAAACAATCTTATTTTCAAATAAAGTAAGCGATTTTTTATATCTTCACTTTTCCAAAATACTACAAATACACCCGAATTTAAAGAAACAACTGTATGGCAAAGAAAAAATTGAATAGTTTGGAGGATTTAGGCGGATTTGTCTTCTCTACAAATGACGATTTTGAATTGGAAGATGAAACTGTCGAAGAAACCCTATCACCCAAAGAACAACAACTAGAAGCACATTTTAGCAACAAAGGTCGCAGCGGAAAAGTCGTTACGGTTGTCAAAGGTTTTGTCGGTACAGAAGACGATTTAAAAGCGTTAGGAAAGCTGTTGAAAGTAAAATGTGGCGTGGGTGGAAGCGTGAAAGAAGGCGAAATCATTATTCAAGGGAAGTATAGAGATAAGATTGTGCAAATTCTTGAAAAAGAAGGATACAATGTAAAACGTGTCGGAGGATAATGTTACAGCAAACCTTACATATATTAAATGGTGACAGTTTAACGCCGAGACTTGCCAAACTAGGCATTACAGATGATCAGTTGGTGTGGCGTGAAATGCTCTGTGAAGGAACCACAAGCTATGATTTAAAATCAGAAGCATTCAAACTAGAACGAATTGCCTTTTTGAAAGCTTTTGGCGCGGATGAAAAAACCTATACGGAATCATTTTTAAATCCTTTGTTGACTACGAACTTCGCCAAATATACGTCTATTGTGTTGTGGTTTGAATACGATTTGTTCTGTCATATAAACATGATGGCAGCGTTGAGTCACATCAAGCAATTGAAAGTTTCTGGGAAAATTTATTTGGTGTGTAGTGGTTGGATAGAGAACGATCCCAACTTAAAAGGATTGGGAGAACTCACAGACGCACAACTAAAATCACATTACCAACAACGAGTGGCGCTCACACTTACCGACTTAGAATTGGCAGATACACTTTGGAAATTATATTGTTCTGACAATCATATTGACTTTAAAAAACACGTGACGACATCTTCTTCGTTTCCGTATCTTTCTAACTGTATCAACGCGCATTTAAAGCGATTCCCAGCGATTGACAGCGGATTGAATGTTCTGGAAAAGCACATTTTAAAGATCATTCAAAATGAAGAAATAAAAAATTCACGACAACTTACAGGGTACATTCTGCAATACCAAGGATATTATGGCTTTGGCGATTTACAAATTACACGTATTATTGACCGATTAACTGCTTTTTATGAACACCAAGAAAAACGCTTAGCCTTAAATAGAAAAGGATTACTAGCGATTGAAAGCATGCAGAATTTCTACAACGAGCTCTCGGATGCGACCGTTTTTGGAAATTGCCGTAAATATGACTTTAGTTATCATCCTGCCGCACAAATATTGACAAAACATGAGTAGAATTGCCGAATCTGAATTAATTATCAACCCTGACGGAAGTATTTATCACCTAAATCTACTTCCTGAAGATATTGCCGAAACCATTATTACAGTGGGCGATCCTGATCGTGTGGATGCTGTGAGCAAGTATTTTGATACAGTTGACATCAAAAAAGCAAAACGCGAATTTGTGACGCATACAGGAACCCTTCGCGAGAAGCGTATTTCAGTGATTTCTACAGGAATCGGTACTGATAATATTGACATCGTGTTTAATGAATTGGACGCGCTTGTCAATGTAGATTTTACATCTCGAACTGTAAAACAAGAACATATTGCTTTAGATATCATCCGAATTGGAACGTCGGGATCGATTCAAGAAAACATTCCAAATGACAGCTTTGTCATTAGCGAATATGCGATTGGTTTTGATAGTCTCTTGCATTTTTACGAAAGCGATCACATCTTGCAAAAAGAACTTTCAGAAGCGTTTGTACAGCAAACCGATTGGTGTCCAAAAAAATCAGAGCCGTATGTTGTGAAAGGTAGTCAAAAATTGATCGACCAATTAGCTTCTGAACACACAATTCTCGGTTTTACAGGAACCAATGTTGGGTTTTACGGTCCGCAAAGTCGAAAAATACGTTTGGCGGTTCAAGATGAACAATTGAATGAAAAATTAGCAGCGTTTCATCACCAAGACAAAAAAATAACCAATCTGGAGATGGAAACTGCGGGTATTTATGGCTTGGCAAATCTATTAGGACACAACGCCATTTCGATGAATGCTATTATTGCCAATCGTCCATTAGGCGAATTTAGCAGCACGCCCAAACAAACCGTAGATCAGTTGATTCAGTACACCTTAGGGAAATTAGTATAAAGACAGCACATGAAGAAAATTAATATTGGAGGTGTTCCGGAACACTTTAACTTAGCTTGGTATTTAACACTCAAAGAACGCGCTTATGAAAAAGAAGGAATCAGTCTACGTTGGAAAGATTATCCAGGCGGAACTGGCGCGATGTGTAAAGCACTTCGAAATAAAAAGATTGATATTGCGGTGATCCTTACGGAAGGAATCATTAAAGATATCATTGCGGGAAATCCTGCTAAAATTGTACAAACGTTTGTGCAATCGCCTTTAATTTGGGGAATTCACGTTGCGGCAGATGCTACTTACGATTCCATTGAAGATTTAGAAGGAACCAAAGCTGCCATCAGTCGTTTCGGTTCTGGCTCGCACTTAATGGCGTATATCAATGCGGAAAATAATGGTTGGGACACCGATGATTTAGAATTTGAAGTCATCAACAATCTAGAAGGTGCGATTGACGGTTTAAACCGTGGAAAGGGTGATTATTTTATGTGGGAACATTTTACTACAAAACCTTTGGTAGATCAAGGAATTTTTAAACGTGTTGCCGATTGTCCGACACCTTGGCCGTGTTTTGTCATTGCCGTTCGTTCGGAATTGTTAGCAGAAGATGAAGCTACTGTTAAGACTGTTTTAAGCATTATTAATGAAATGACCGCAAAATTTAAAGCTATTCCAAACATCGACGAAACGATTTCAATACGTTACGAACAGCAACTAGAAGACGTACAAAAATGGTTATCACTCACCGAATGGAGTCAAGAATTAATCGATAAAGAAACCATTGAAAAAGTACAAGACAAACTACTCAGTTTGGATATTATCCCCGAAAAGTGGCATTACAACGATTTGACACACAAAATTCTATAAGATTTTCTCCGCTTTGTAAGCATTTTTTAAATTTTACGACGTATTAAGCATAGTATTCAAAAATCTACACTTTGAAAACCACGTAAAAATACCTGTATTACCAGGGGAATTCTCCCCTTTTTGGCAGGGGCTAATTGTCGACGAATGGTGCATTTCACCCTGCGAAACGTCGATAAAAAGCGTTTTTATGTAATTTAACGAAAATTTAAACAGGTAATCGAGAAAATATTTCGGTTAAAACTTCTCATGCTACTTTTGATAACAGATAATAACAAAGGGCAAAATCGTTGTTATCTACTTATTAAACCAAATTTATCAGATTATTAACATTACAATTACTATCATTATGAAAAAATCAATTTTAGCATTAGCAGCAGCAGGTTTATTATTAGCGTCATGTGGATCAAACTGTATGGGTAAAGGAGTTAACTTTGCAGATACAGAAGACGCAAAGGAAAATTACATCATGACTGCGGACGCGGTAGAAACAAACTGCGTAGAAGTATATTAGTAAAAACTTTCCAATTATATATACGAAAAGGTTGTAACATTATGTTGCGACCTTTTTTGTTTTTATTTGATTAAAAAAACAGCTATTACGAGTCTCCGACTCGTAATAACGCTACTTAAAACAAAAACGTGTTTCTCAAAAGGTATCTAACATGTCTAAAATCGAGAAGCGAAGCGCAACTACTAATGTGCCGATTTGAAAATTTGAAAATGTAGCAATGCTTTCAAATAACACTCACAAACTCATCAACTAAAATACTAATATACCAAGAGCGAAGCGCATCTACTAATGTAGCAATTTGAAAATTTGAAAATCTAGCAATGCTTTCAAATAAAACTCACAAACTCACCAACTAAAATGCTAATATACCAAGAGCTAAGCGCATCTACTAATGTAGTAATTTGAAAATTTGAAAATGTAACAATGCTTTCAAATAACACTCACAAACTCACCAACTAAAATACTAATATACCAAGAGCGAAGCGATACTAAAGCGAAGCGTGACTAACAGCAAAGCGAGTCTAAAATTCCAAAAGCGCCAGCGCATCTAAACCTACCATCGAATCCCTTCAATACGTTTACTCACCAAATAATCATTACAACGACTAAAATGCTTGTTATCAAACCAATATCCGCGATTTGCACTCAACGGTGATGGATGTCCAGACGTCAATACATAATGTTTGTTTTGATCAACTTTGGCGCCTTTTTTCTTCGCATAGCCGCCCCAAAGGAGAAAAACCACATTTTCTTTTTTCTCTGAAATTACTTTAATCACAGCATCCGTAAACGTTTCCCAGCCTTTTCCTTGGTGACTTCCTGCTTGATGTGCGCGAACCGTCAGCGTAGCATTGAGCAATAAAACGCCTTGCTTTGCCCAACGTTCTAAATTGCCACTTGCAGGAATATCAATTCCAATATCGCGTTTTAATTCTTGAAAAATATTCAGTAAAGATGGAGGTTTTGGAACGCCGTCATTCACAGAAAAACACAAACCATTCGCCTGCCCTACTCCGTGATACGGATCTTGTCCAATAATCACGACTTTCAATCGGTGAAACGGACAATGATCAAAAGCAGCAAAAATATCTTTGCCTTTCGGGAAACATTGGTGTTGTGTGTATTCTGACTTTACAAAGTTGGTTAATAGCTTGAAATATGGTTGCTCAAATTCGTTTTGTAGATGAAATTTCCAGCTTTCTTCAATTTTTACGTTCATTTACCGTGTATTAAATAATTTTTGGGATAAGTCTATAAACTCTTACAGTTAATCTGGAATAAAGATATTACATCTTCTAGAAATATTAAACCCATCTTTAATTTTTCAACTATTTTACATCAAATTATGATATATTTGAATCTCCCCCAAAATATATTTCTAGCACAAAACAGTTTTCTTTATGAATAAGCAACGTATTGTTATTCTTTCTCCTTTTTTAATTATTGCGGTAAATTTTGGTATTGCTTTCCTATTTGGAAATAGCATTGGAAAATGGGCGTTTGTCCCAATGATATCTTTAGGTTGGATTTTATGGTTATTTTTCATTATAAAGTATGGAGGAAAAGAAGCGATTCAAGGTTGGCTGCAAGCGACCACTGGAAAAGTAGGTTGGAAAATCGGAGCCGTTTTGATCGGATTGCTGCCGCTGCCACTATTTCTATTTCATTACAACACACTTTCTGACTATACTATTTGGTTGCCTTGGATTCTGATTGCGTTGATAAATCCTTGGATTGAAGAATTTTACTGGCGTGGCCTTTTGTTAGATCACACTAAAAAATGGGCAAACTGGACTGCTGTACTGTATAGTAGCGTTCTATTCGCTGTAAATCATGCAGCATTTGGGATTAATTCAAAACTTAACAGCGGATTTGAAATTGTAATTTCTACGTTCATTATGGGAATTGTTTGGGGATTTATATACCAAAAAACGAAAAGTCTACGCTGGACCATAGTTGCGCACTTTTTGGTAGACTTTTTAGGACTTTCGGCTGCTGCTTTTTTAGATATGTGGGAAAAAGGTTCCTGGTCTTAAATATTACTTCTTCGTTGTTTTTTGAATCAACTTATAAATAAGTACCTTTGCATTCGTCTAAAAATTAGACCTAAACAGAGATTCTTAGCAGTCCATAAGTACAATGATTAGAATACATTCCAAAACATTAGATGATTTAGAGTTTGAAACTGTTTTACAGCAGGTTTCAGAACATGCGGTGACGACGTACGGAAAGCAGAAAATTAGCAATACACAACCTTTTAAAGACAAGGATATATTGCTAACACACTTATCGTATGTCAATGAATATTTAGCGTCTTTTGAGAATGAGAATGTCATTCCGAATCACGGATTTGAAGGAATTTCATTGGAAATTAAGCTTTTAGCAATTGAAAATAGCTTCTTGGAAATTCAAGGATTTCGTAAAATTGCTGCAATTTCTAGCGCTGTCAACTTATTGATTAAGTTCTTTAAGAAATTTCACGAATATTATCCCAACTTACAATCACGAGCAGAACGCATTGAATTCACCAAAGCGCTCATCACGGAAATCGAAAATGTAATTAACCGTTTTGGGGAAGTAAAAGATACCGCTTCTCCAGAATTGGCGCGTATTCGTCGTGGAATTTTGAGTATTCGCGGGAAAATTAATCAGAGTTTTTCTTCTGC
This sequence comes from Bacteroidota bacterium, assembly GCA_039026955.1. Lineage (GTDB taxonomy): Bacteria > Bacteroidota > Bacteroidia > Flavobacteriales > Flavobacteriaceae > Kordia. The sequence goes on along the minus strand of JBCCLH010000008.1, from coordinate 99,060 downwards.
TTTGAGTAGATACAATCAAGCAGAGTATTTGGATGAAATTCGTGAAACTGTGGTAGATAATCGTAGAGTATTAGCTGTAAAAGCGATGCATCGTCGTAAAGTGAAAGGTGCGATCATGGGAAGTTCTAAAACGGGAAGCATTGTATATATTGAGCCAGAAATTACGTTGCAATATTCACGTGAGCTATCGAATTTGGAATATGAAGAAAAGGAAGAAGTCACGCGTATTTTAAAAGAATTGACAGACTTTACAAGACCGTTTGCACCGCTTTTAGAGGAATATCAAGATTTTCTAAGCGATTTAGATGTAAGTTATTCTAAAGCGAAATATGCAGCTTCCATGAACGCGATTCTTCCTGAAATTTCAGAGAAACGTGAGCTGTTTTTAAAAGATGCGTATCATCCGTTGCTCTATCTCACGAATAAAGAACGAAACGAAACTACTTATCCGCAGACTATTGAGTTGAGTCAAGACAATCGAATTATCGTGATTTCGGGACCGAATGCGGGTGGAAAAAGTATCACGCTAAAGACAATTGGCTTGCTGCAATTGATGTTGCAAAGTGGCATGTTAGTTCCTGTGCACGAGCGCAGTAAAATGTGTTTGTTTGAGCGAATTTTGACAGATATTGGTGATGGACAATCTATTGAAAATCATTTAAGCACCTATAGTTATCGCTTAAAGCAGATGAATTATTTCTTGAAAAAGTGTAACAATAGCACACTGTTTTTAATTGATGAATTCGGTACCGGAAGTGATCCAGAATTAGGTGGCGCGTTGGCAGAAACATTTTTGGAAGTGTTTTACGAGCGTGAAGCGTTTGGAATCATCACGACGCATTATTCCAATTTGAAACTATTAGCAAACGAATTGCCACATGCAACCAATGCGAATATGATGTTTGACAGCAAGACGTTGCAGCCTGTATATCGTTTGGCATTAGGACAAGCAGGAAGTTCGTTTACGTTTGAAGTCGCACAAAAAAATGGCATTCCGTACAGTTTGATCAACAAAGCAAAGAAGAAAATTGAGCGTGGAAAAGTTCGTTTTGATGCTACAATCGCAAAGCTTCAGAAAGAACGTAGCGCGATGGAAAAAACATCGAAGTCACTTCGTGAAGAAGAAATTAAAGCACGTGAAGAAAACGATCGACTAGAAACTTTAAATACCAAGATGAAATCAAAGCTGGAAAGTTATCAGCAGTTGTACGATCATGACAAACGCATGATTCATCTTGGAAATAAAATCAACGAAATTGCGGAGCGTTATTTTGACAATAAAAAGAAGCGTCCTTTGATTTCTGAATTTTTACGCATTGTAGAAACTGAAAATTCCAAACGTAAAAAACAATCCGCCAAGGAGAAAAAAGTCCAAAAAGCCAAGCAACAAGCAGCGAAAAAAGAAGTGATTCAAAAAGTAGCCGTGATTCGAGAAGAAAAGAAAATCGAAAAGAAAAAAGCGGCCAAAAAAGAAGCAGAAAAGCCAAGACCCGTTTTTAAAGTCGGCGACCGCGTTCGTATGTTCGACGGTAAAGCTGTCGGAACCATTGATAATTTGGAAAAAGGAAAAGCGATTGTCAATTACGGTATGTTTACTACTACTATTTCTGTGGATCGGTTGGATTTAGTGCAAGCGGCTAAGTAGGTTTTGGGTGTTAGGTGTTAGGTGTTAGGTGTTAGGTGTTAGGTGTTAGGTGTTAGGTGTTAGGTGTTAGGGAAATTACTTTTTCATTTTACATTTAGTATTTTACATTTTTAAATTTTATTTCGTTTGTTGTCAGTTGGTCGCTTTGCTCCGTTTTGGGTTGTTATCTAACGTACAGGCTGCTTCGAAGCTTAAACTCATAAACCTATAAACTTTTCAACTTCTTTTTTTTGTTCATTTGTCTTCTTGTTTTTTTGTTAATTCGTTAATTCGTCTATTTGTTGATTTGAAGTTTCTTGATTACTTCTCAATACTCAATACTAAAATCTCAATACTATCTAAGAAATCTTCAATCCATTCGGAATTTTTGCGGAAGGTTGCATTAAAATGACATCATCACCATCGACGGCGCCCATCACTAAACATTCTGAGAAAAAATTCGCGATTTGCTTTTTGGGAAAGTTCACTACTGCCATAATTTGCTTGCCAATTAGCTCTTCTTTCGTGTAGCGCTTTGTGATTTGTGCGGATGATTTTCGAATCCCGATTTCTGGACCAAAATCAATTGTGAGCTGATATGCTGGTTTTCTGGCTTTTGGAAAATCATTTGCTTCAATGATTGTTCCTATTCGCATGTCTACTTTTTCAAAATCGCTCCACGATAAGTCTCCCATTGTATTTTTTTGAGTAAATTTAGGCTTTTAAAAACGATATATCAAATGGCACGTACTCCATCAAATATGCTTGCACTAGGCACCAAAGCTCCAAACTTTTCATTAACTGATACGGTTTCTGATCAAATGATTTCGTTGCAAAAAGCAAAAGGTATACATGGAACAGTGATTATGTTCATTTGCAATCATTGTCCGTTTGTGAAACATGTGAATGAAGGAATCGTGCAACTGGCAAATGATTACAACGCAAAAAGAATTGGTTTTGTAGCGATTTCTAGTAATGATGCCAAAAACTATCCTGCTGATGCACCAGATTTGATGAAAGCAAATGCTAAAGAACACAAATTTCCGTTTCCATATTTATACGATGAAACCCAAGAAATAGCCAAAGCGTATGATGCAGCGTGCACACCAGATTTCTATATTTTTGATTCGGATTTGAGTTTAGTCTACCGCGGACAATTAGACGATTCGCGACCAAATAATGGAATTCCGGTTACTGGAAACGATATGCGAGCGGCTTTGGATGCTTTACTGAATGGAGAACAAATCGCAGAATTACAAAAACCGAGTATTGGTTGTAATATAAAATGGTTTTAGGGTTTGGGTTTTAGGTTTTAGGTTTTAGGTTTTAGGTTTTAGGTTTTAGGTTTTAGGTTTTAGGAAAATCAGAAATCCAAAATTAATAATCGTTAATCTAAAATTAAATAATTAAAAGATTGAAAAACTATGCATTCAAAAACTCACCAACTCAACACTCACCAACTACTTCCAACCACGACGAATCAATAACTGATATATATGTTCATAATGATGATTGCAATGCCAAGCGTAAATGCCAATATTTTCTTTTAAGCTAACTTTTTCATTTCCTTCCGGATGAATGAACTCTTTTTCCAAATCGGATGTAGAAAGTCCTTTTAAAAAGTATACCCACTTTTCATGCAACGCTTTTAATGTATTGATTGAAAGTGTAATCGGTGCTGATTTACTATCGAACAATTCTGCCCAACGATCTTCATAATATGCTTTAATCAAAGGTTGTTCTTCCGTCAACGTCCATTTGAAACGCGTGTAACTATTATGATGACTGTCTGAAACATGGTGAATCACCTGTCGGATAGTCCAACCTTCTGGACGATACCTAGTATTTAACTGTTCTTCAGAAAGATTCTCAACCAAATCGTGTAAACGTTCTGGAAAAGCTTCCAACACTGCAATCCAATTTGCAATAGTTGCTGCAGTTATTGTTTCTGGAATTTGTGGTTTTCCGATTGGATATTTCAATTTTTCTAAATCCATTATATATAAAGGTAAAAAAAACGCTCTGAAAATCTCAGAGCGTTTTTAAATGATTTTATTTAATATCCATCAGTTCTACATCGAACATTAAGGTTGCATTTGGTGGAATTACGCCGCCTGCGCCTCGTGCTCCATATCCTAAATGTGGAGGCACTACCAATCGTGCTTTCCCTCCTACTTTCAACAATCCGATTCCTTCATCCCAACCAGGAATAACTCTTCCCATTCCTAATGGAAAATCGAGTGGTTCATTTCTTTTATAAGAAGAATCAAAAACACCTCCATCGGGGAACATACCTTTATAATGTACAAACACTGTTTGACCTGCTTGTGGTCTTGGTCCGTTTCCTTCTTGAATCATTTTATAGCGTAAACCACTTTCTGTTTTGTCAAAACCTGTTGCGATTTCTTCCAATTCTCGTTCTGCTTTTTCTTTGGCAGCTTTTTCTCGTTCTGCTTTCGCTCCATTAAATTGTCTAAAAGCTTCTACAGCATTAAAAGCTTCGGCTTCTGCTCCAACACGAACGATTTCGATTTTTTCAATTGTATCTCCTTGCCCTACAGCATCTACTACTTCTTGTCCGTCTGCTACATGTCCAAAAACCGTATGCTTTCCGTCTAACCAAGGTGTAGCTGCATGCGTAATAAAAAATTGACTTCCATTTGTTCCAGGTCCAGCATTTGCCATAGAAAGTACTCCTGGTACATCATGTTTTAACTCTGGATGAAATTCATCATCAAAATTATAACCTGGACTTCCTGTACCTGTTCCCAATGGGCAACCACCTTGAATCATAAAATCAGGAATGACTCTGTGAAATTTAAGTCCATCATAATATGGTGTTCCTTGTGGTTTTGCTTTATTTTCTAGATTCCCTTCAGAAAGTGCAACAAAGTTACCAACTGTTCCAGGCGTTTTTTGATAAGTCAAGCTTACAAGGATTTCTCCTTTGCTTGTATGAAATTTTGCGTATAATCCGTCTTCCATTTGTATGTATTTAATTTACATTACGAAGATACGCATCCTAAAACAATTAGGAAATACATAGAACTAATTTATCCTTTTAGCGAGAGTATTGTATTCCCGTATTTTTTTTACCGAAAAACCATATTGCTGCAAAAAAATATCATGCTAACTTGATTTTTGAAATCAAGTTAGAAAACTGTCAAATCTGATTTACTGATTATCAGTTAGTTAGCAAGATTTTAAGTTCTAAAAAGAATAAAAAAACGTCTAAAAGTAAGTTGTTACTAGAATTTTAACCAAACTGCTAGAACTAAGCTTAAATAATACGTAGTTTTTTTATGAAACAATGATTTTAAACAGGAAAAGTATTACGGTAATCACCTACAAAATCATTACTGACGAACTGATTATTATTGAAAAAATGATTAACCAAATAAACTAGTAAGTAACTTAATTAAAATTTAAAAAGATGAGAAAAGTATTCGGATTATTCGCATTATTATTAGTAATTAACTTAGGATTTATAGCCTGTGAACCAAATAGCACTAGCGATGCAGGTGATGATAATATATTTGAAAATGTATCGGGAAGTGAAGATGGTTCAGAAGAAGATATAGAGCCAGATCAAGACTAAAATTATATTTTAAACAATAATCATATACCTAAGTCTTAAACAAAAAGTTTAAGACTTTTTTTTATTGAAAAATAAAAATAGATTTGTAATTATGTAAATAAATATTAAAGTTGTTCAAAAAGTTTAACATAATCTTATTTTTTTTCTCAATATTTTGTTTCGGTCAAAACATTGAGAACGATACTATTGAATTATTAATTAGTCAATCTAACGATAAGAAAAATGATCTTGACGTAAGAAAGTACTCTATTGATAAAGCTTATAAGTTAATACTACTTGAGGAAGATAGTGAATTAAAAAGTAAATCATTACGCAAAATTTCTTACGCTTATTTAAATCTAAAAGATTCCTTAAAATTTAAAGAAACATTTAAGATCGGATTTGATTTATCTGTAAAAGTGAATGATTCTGTTACTATGGGTAATCATTTATGGAATATGGGAATATATTATAGGAGAAATGAGAAAAAGGATAGTGCATTTTATTTTTATGATTCTGCAAAAACTATTTTCGAACACATTGATCCTAAAGATGAAAAAGTTGGAAATCTACTTTTAAATATGGCTGGAATTCAAAAAGAGTTAAAAGACTATATTGGTAGTGAATCTAATACTTATAATGCAATAGCTATATTTGAACCTCTGAAGAAAAATAAGAGATTATACACTTGTTACAATTATTTAGGTATAATTTTTAAAAACTTAGAAGACTATGAAAAATCCCTTGATTACCATAATAAGGCTCTACAATATTTATTAAAAATAAAAAAAAATGATCAACAAAAGGCTTACACCTTAAATAATATTGGACTTGTTTATAGATATCAAGGGAAATATGAAGATGCTATTAATAACTTTGAAGAAGCGTTAAGTTTTGATAGTTTATTTATTAAAAATCCTAGATTATATGCCACAGTAACTGACAATTTAGCATATTCAAAATTTTTATTTAATGATACTTTAGAGCTGCCAAACTTATTTCGTAAATCTTTACGAATAAGGGATAGTTTAGATTACAAATCAGGTATTGCTGTTAGCAAATTACACTTAGCAGAATATTATCTTAAGAAAAAAGATACTTTGCAAAGTTTGAAATATGTTTCTGAAGCTAAAATAGCGGCTGAAGAATCTAAAAATATCAAAGAGTTATTAAATTCTCTATATCTTTCTTCAGAAATTGATATTCAAAATGGATCTGAGCATCTAAAAAAATATATCCATATGAGCGATAGTCTGGCAAAGCATGATCGAACTGTTTTAAATAATTTTGCCAGAATACGCTATGAAACCGATCGTTACATAAGCCAAAACGAAAGACTAAGCCTCCAAAACACATGGATTGTAGCCATCTCAACAGCCATCATCTTCTTCGGATTTTTGATTTACGTCATCACGCAACAGCGAACTCGCAACAAAGAGTTGGAAATGGAACAACAACAGCAACGTGCCAATGAAGAGATTTATAACTTGATGATTGATCAACAAGATAAGATTGAAGAAGGTAGAAAACGCGAAAAAGAACGAATATCATTGGAATTGCATGACGGAATTTTAGGAAGATTGTTCGGAACACGCTTAAGTTTAGGAAGCTTGAATGCCAAAGATGACGCCAATTCAAAAAGGGTTCGAGAGCAGTATATCAATGAGCTTCAAAGCATTGAGGAAGAAGTTCGAAATATTTCACATGAACTAGGATTGGATAATTTTGACAAATCCACAAGTTACAGCACTATGATTGCAAATCTTTTGGAAGAACAATCGAAAATAACTAACTTTAAGTATCAAATTGAAGACGACGATCAGATAGTTTGGACAGATATTCCTGGGCACATAAAAATTAATATCTACCGAATTATTCAAGAGTCTATTCAAAATATAAACAAATATGCGCAAGCAGAAAACGTGATACTAGATTTTAAGAAGAATGATGAACATATTATCCTTACCATAAAAGATGATGGCGTTGGTTTTGACCAAGACAGACGCAGTAGCGGAATAGGATTAAAAAATATGAGATCGAGAGTAACTTTACTTCATGGACAATTTACCATAAATTCAATTCCAGGTAAAGGAACTTCTATTAGTGTTGACGTTCCAATGACGTAGAACTTAACCTTACCAAATGAACAAAGATATAAAAGTACTTATTGTAGATGATCACCCAATGATCATCGAAGGCTATAAAAATGCCCTTTTAGGTATTAATTCTGAAGAAATGACCCTGAGAATTGATACCGCCGACAATTGCGATGGCGCCTACGCTAAAATTAAAAATGCCTCTACAGGAACACCGTATGATGTGGTATTTTTAGATATTAAATTGCCTCCTTCAAGTGATGGTAAAATTATTTCAGGAGAAGACTTAGGAATAAAAGTAAAAGAATTATTACCCGATACAAAAGTGGTGATTCTTACAATGTTTAACAACAACTTTAGAATTCACAATATTCTAAAAAACATCAATCCAGATGGATTCTTAGTGAAAAGTGATGTGACTTCCGATGAGTTGATGCGTGCTTTTCAAGTCGTACTGACCGATCCGCCGTATTATAGTCATACCGTGACGAAATTATTGCGTACGCGAATCATTAATGAAGTGGTATTGGATGATATTGACAGAAACATCCTTTTCCATCTTTCTAAAGGCATTAAAACCAAAAACTTAACCGAATACATTCCATTGTCGTTAGCTGCGATTGAAAAGCGCAAACGCCATTTAAAAGAAGTATTTGACGTGGAGAAAAAAGGAGATGAATCACTTTTAGAACAAGCAAGAAATACAGGATTCTTATAAAAGAAGAATTTTGAAAGCATAAAAAAAGCGGTTTGAAACATCAAACCGCTTTTTCATTTTTATAATTAACGTGAGTTCGACATAAGAAATCATCAAATTACTCGTAATTGATTGAAAAATAAACATTTGTCAGTTCGAGCGCAGTCGAGAACACTATAAAAGTTAAAATTTCGATTGAATCTCGACTGCGCTCGATTTGACAATTTATGTAAATTATTGACTATTAATCATTTAATGGAATAGATATATCGAACTCACGTTAATTAGTTTAATTTGCGACGTCACTGATAAATTTGATTCGATACAAACGCAATTCTTCGTCGTCGTAATCGCCATCAAACTCTTCCATCGCTTCTGAAATTTTATCAGTTTCAGACTCTATAAAATATTCGTGAATTTCTTCTTGTTGATCTTCATCTAAAATATCATCAATCCAATAATTGATATTTAATTTTGTGCCGCTGTAGACAATTTGTTCCATTTCTTTAATGAAATCTGGCATTTCTAAACCTTTCGCAGAAGCAATATCGTCTAACGGAAGTTTTCTATCTACACTTTGAATGATATATAATTTCAGTCCAGAATTCATTCCTGTACTTTTTACGACCAAATCATCAGGACGTGTGATATCATTTTCTTCTACATACTTGGCGATGAATTCAATGAAATCTTTACCATACTTCTTCGCCTTTCCATCTCCTACTCCATGAATATTCTTCATTTCCTGAAGCGAAATCGGATATTTTAATGCCATATCTTCCAAAGAAGGATCTTGAAAAACCACAAACGGCGGCACACCTAAACGTTTCGCCACTTTTTTGCGTAAATCTTTCAGCATTGGCATCAATTGTTGATCCGCCGCTGCGCCACTACCTTTTGAAGCTGTAATGATACTCGCATCGTTTGCCTGATCGAAATTATGATCCTCAGTCATCATAAAAGATACCGGACTGTCTAAAAACGACAAACCATTTGGCGTCAATTTAATCACGCCGTACGATTCAATATCTTTTCGCAACAATCCCGCAACCAACGCTTGACGAATCAACGCCATCCAATATTTATCTTCATGCGCTTGTCCATTGCCAAAGAACGGTTGTAAATGTGTTTTGTGCGATTTGATCAATGCATTTTCTTTACCAATCAAAATATTTACCACATTCTGGGCCTTATACGTTTGTTTGGTATCCTGAATCGTCTGTAAAAGCTTTACCATTTGATCTTGTGCTTCTACTTTCTTTTTCGGATTGCGAACATTATCATCCATATCCGCTCCTTCACCATCATCTGGAAATTCTTCTCCAAAATAGTGCAGTATAAATTTTCGTCGCGAAATAGACGTTTCCGCGTATGCGACCACTTCTTGCAACAACGCATGACCAATTTCCTGCTCTGCAACAGGTTTTCCAGCCATAAATTTCTCCAACTTCTCAATATCTTTATAGGAATAGAAAGCCAAACAATGACCTTCGCCACCGTCGCGTCCTGCTCTTCCAGTTTCTTGGTAGTAACTTTCAATACTTTTTGGAATATCATGGTGAATCACAAAACGTACATCAGGTTTGTCAATTCCCATTCCGAAAGCAATCGTAGCAACGACCACATCGCAATCTTCCATCAAAAACATATCTTGATGTTTAGCGCGTTTTTTAGGATCTAATCCCGCATGATAAGGAACTGCATTAATTCCGTTCACCTGAAGTACTTGTGCTAATTCTTCCACACGTTTGCGACTCAAACAGTAGACAATTCCACTTTTTCCTTGATTCTGCTTGATGAATTTGATAATATCTACATCAACATTCTTTGTCTTTGGTCGTACTTCATAATATAAATTCGGTCTATTAAAGGATGCTTTGAAGGTGTTAGCGTCCGACATTCCCAAATTTTTCAAGATATCCTCTTGTACTTTTGGGGTTGCTGTTGCCGTCAGACCGATGATAGGAATATTGTCACCTATCTTTTTAATAATGTTTCTTAAATTTCTGTACTCTGGGCGGAAATCGTGTCCCCATTCGGAGATACAATGTGCTTCATCAACCGCCATAAATGAGATTTGCACGGTGCGCAAAAACTCTACATTTTCTTCTTTGGTTAATGATTCTGGAGCTACATACAATAGTTTTGTAATTCCACTGGTAATGTCTTCTTTCACTTGTCGAGTCTCTGCTTTGGTAAGCGAAGAATTCAACACATGAGCGATACCATCTTGGGAAGAGATTCCGCGCAAGGCATCTACTTGGTTCTTCATTAAGGCAATTAGGGGAGAAACAACGATAGCGGTACCTTCCTTCATCAACGCGGGCAGTTGGTAGCATAATGATTTACCACCACCTGTAGGCATGATAACAAAGGTATTCTGATCGCTGATAATGCTTTTAATAACTTCTTCCTGTAGTCCTTTGAATTGACCGAACCCGAAGTGCTTCTTTAGTTCCTTGTATAAGTCAATTTCTACTAAACTCATTCTATCGTTTTACAATTTTACATACATTTGCATTCACTAAAGATACTATTTTCTTTAGGATACACAATTTTTAAATTTATTCATTTTGAAATATAAAGATAGTATTATTAGTGTTGCCAAGCAAACCATTGAAACAGAATATACTGCGATAAAAAATTTAATTCCTTTAATCGATGATGAGTTTGCACAAGCGGTCTCATACATCTATAATTCTAACGGAAGAGTCGTGGTAACTGGAATTGGAAAAAGTGCCAATATTGCCACTAAAATTGTCGCAACACTAAATTCTACAGGAACGCCAGCTATTTTTATGCACGCTGCCGATGCCATTCATGGCGATTTGGGAATTATTCAAGAACACGACACTGTTATTTGTATTTCAAAAAGTGGAAATACGCCTGAAATTAAAGTATTGGTTCCATTGATTAAAAATGGTAATAACAAGCTGATTGCTATCACTTCTAACAGAGAATCTTTTTTAGGCGTACAAGCCGATTTTGTATTGCATGCACATGTAGAAAAAGAAGCCTGTCCAAACGGATTGGCACCAACAACAAGTACCACTGCACAACTCGTCTTAGGCGATGCTTTAGCGGTTTGTTTGTTAGAATTGAGAGGATTTTCGAGTAATGATTTTGCCAAATATCATCCTGGAGGCGCATTAGGGAAAAAGTTGTATTTACGTGTGAATGATCTTTCTTCTGTCAATCAAAAACCCAAAGTGTTTGCGGATAGTTCTGTAAAAGATGTGATTATTGAAATTTCTAAAGGAATGCTCGGTGCCACTGCGGTTGTGAATGACACGGAAGAGATTATTGGAGTGATTACAGATGGAGATATTCGTCGTATGTTGTCAACTAATGATTTTATTGGCGACTTAACTGCCGAAAACATCATGTCGTCCAATCCAAAACGCATAGAAAACGACGCTATGGCGGTAGAAGCTCTGGAAGTGATGGAAGACAACGGAATTTCACAAATTCTCGTAGAATCGCAAGGAAAATATGCAGGAATCGTACATTTGCATGATTTAGTAAAAGAAGGAATACTCTAATGGCAAGAAAAAAAAGCACAAACAAAAATGAAATGTCATTCTTAGGACATTTAGAAGAACTAAGATGGCACTTAATTCGAAGCTTTGCCGCAATATTTATCATTGCCTGTTTCATCTTCGTATTTATCAAACCTGTTTACGATCACTTTTTAATTGTGCATTTGGACGGACAATTTGTAACCTACCGATTTTTCTGTGATGCCTTTCAATTACTTGGAATTGATAGTGACTTTTGTACATTAACATTTGATGACAAACTAGTCAATTTAAAAGTAACGGGGCAATTTACCATGGCGATTTGGACTTCCTTAATTTTAGGACTCATCTTGGCATTTCCATACGTATTGTATGAAGCATGGCGATTCATCGCGCCTGGATTGAATTCGAAAGAACGTGGAAAATCGAGATGGTTTATCTTCTTGGCTTCACTCCTATTTTTAGTAGGTTTGGCGTTTAGTTACTACGTAATCATGCCGATGTCATCGTATTTTTTCTATAATTTCAAGGTGACGGATTCCATCGCAAATACCATTACGGTACAATCGCATATTAGTTTACTAACCAACACATTACTAGGAGTTTCCTTAGTATTCGAATTGCCACTTATCATCTATTTCTTATCAAAAGTAGGATTGATTACACCGGCCTTCTTACGCAAGTATAGAAAACACGCGCTAGTAGTCGTATTGATCTTAGCTGCGATTATTACACCACCAGATGTAGCAAGTCAGATTGTGGTAGCAATTCCAATCTTAATCTTATACGAAGTTGGAATTTTGATCTCAAAACGAGTAGAAAAAAATTATAAAAAGAAATTTAAACAAAAGAATGGCTAATCCAATAGAAGAATTTAATACGTACAGAGCTAAAATGAACGAAAAAATTTTAGCAAACAATAATAAAGTCATCAAACGAATTTTCAATCTTGATACGAATGCGTACATGGAAGGCGCATTGGACGTAAAAACCAAAGAATTACTAGGTTTAGTAGCGTCTGCAGTATTGCGTTGCGATGATTGCATCAAATACCATTTAGAAACTTCTTATAAAGAAGGAATCACCAAAGAACAAGTAATGGAAGCGTTGAGTATTGCAACCTTAGTTGGCGGAACGATTGTCATTCCGCATTTGCGAAGAGCCTATGAATTTTGGGAGGCACTAGAAACGCAAGGTTAGATTGTTAGACCGCTTCGCTGCTAGAATCTAGATCGCTTCGCTGTTAGACCTATTCTTGCTTACGCAAGAATCTTTTAGACAGCTTTGCTTTTAGACTTTATCTTTATTACCAATGGAACATCAAAGTTAATTTCATACTAAAAAGTATTTGCCTTTCCTCGAAATTATTATTTTTACGCTGTTTAACGCACAAACTATGATTTTAAGAGCTGATAGTATTATGAAGTCCTACAAAGGACGAAAAGTTGTGAAGGGAATCTCTTTGGAAGTAAATCAAGGAGAAATTGTAGGATTGTTAGGTCCAAACGGAGCTGGAAAAACAACTTCGTTCTACATGATTGTAGGATTGATCAAACCTAACGGTGGAAAAATCTTTTTGGACAATATGGAAATTACCAAATTTCCAATGTACAAGCGTGCGCAGAATGGAATCGGATATTTGGCGCAAGAAGCTTCTGTATTCCGCAAATTAAGCATTGAAGAAAATATTTTAAGTGTATTGCAATTGACAAGTCTGTCAAAGAAAGAACAACACCACCGAATGGAATCGCTCATCGAAGAATTTGGTTTGAGTCATATTCGTAAAAACCGTGGCGATTTATTGTCCGGAGGTGAACGTAGACGTACCGAAATTGCACGTGCATTAGCAACCGATCCTAAATTTGTATTGTTGGATGAGCCTTTTGCAGGTGTTGATCCAGTGGCGGTAGAAGACATTCAGCGTATCATTGCACATTTAAAAAACAAAAACATTGGAATCCTGATCACAGATCATAACGTACAGGAGACCTTAGCGATTACCGATAGAACCTATTTAATGTTTGAAGGAAGCATCCTGAAAGCAGGAAAACCAAAAGAACTCGCCGAAGATGAAATGGTTCGAAAAGTATACTTAGGTCAAAACTTCGAACTGCGCGAAAAGAAATTGGATTTTGAGCAAACGACAGATAATTCATAGAAAAGAAGCTTTCTAAAAAAGGAAAGGCTTGACCCAGAATCCCATCACACTGATTATAAACCGTTATGAGAAACCGAAACCTGTGCTGAATTTATTTCAGTATCAAGTCTGGTTTGACGTAATCTGTACTTTTTAGACAACCTCTTTTTTGTTTGAATCTGAGCCAATTTCAGGCAACTTACTCACTTGTTATTGTGTATCTACAGATACAATATTTGGATATCTATTTTTTTTGAATGAAATTAGTAGAATCACTTCCACAAAACATTGAAAAGAAAACTTTCTAAAAATTAAACTTGTAAATCATGCCAACTATTGACGAAATCAAATCACAAATAAAAAATATCGGTCATCTTAATATGCTTGATAAACTTTTTGGGTTTAATGAGATTAAAGAATTGCCCAATATTATTCAAGATGATGAAAGGATTGAAAATATAATTCAGGGAGAGTTTAGTGGTGGTAATGGAATTCTTGTTGCCACGAATAATCGGCTTATCTTTTTGAATAAAAAGCTTTTTGGTTCGCTTAAGCTAGAAGAAATCACATATAATGAAATTAATAAAATTCATTTTAGTAAGATTCTTTTTCTAGGAAAAATCGTGGTGCATACAACAAATAAAAGAGTCGCAATTAGTGACGTAGCAGATATTACAGTAGGAAGAAGATTTGTTGCTTCAATCGAGGAGAAAATAGCTTCACTTACAAATGATGCTTCTAAAGATGCAGAAGTAACACAAAAATCAGGCAGTACAAACGATACACTTGCGCAACTTGAACGTTTAGGAAAACTGAAAGCAAAAGGATTATTGACCGAAGAAGAATTTAATTCGCAAAAAAGTAAGATCCTTAACAGTTAAAACTGATTTTTCAATTTTTTACTTCTCTATCAAAGAAATCAATACATATAGAATTATAATAATCGGAATCGCCACAAATTGCAAGAAGATCAATAATAAAAGACAGAGCAAAATAAATATATATTTTACCATATTATTTTTAAAACTCAAATCTTTAAATTTTAACGCAAATAGCGGAATCTTAGCGTTTAGTATATACGAACTTACTACGGTCATCGCAATCAAGAACCATTTGTTTAAAATAATGCTATCAATTGTTGGATTTCCTTGGTAGGCTAAGATCAAAGGAAAAGAAATTATTAACAATGTATTGGCCGGCGTTGGCAATCCGATAAAAGAAGATGTTTGGTTTTCGTCAATATTAAATTTTGCCAGACGATAGGCGGAAGCGAGTGTAATAACCAATCCAAAAAGCGGTAAAATATGCACTTCATTTTCAAACCAATGCCAGGTGTCCGACCAAGAATGTCCGTCATTCACTTTCTCATGAATATTCAAGGCTCTGTTGAATAGCTGATACATGACGATTCCAGGTACAACTCCACTGGTAATCATATCTGCGAGCGAATCTAACTGTAATCCCAATTCACTTTGCACCTCTAATAATCTGGCTGCCAAGCCGTCAAAAAAATCAAAAAAAATACCTAAAAACACAAAAAAAGCAGCGATTTCCAATTGATTTTTCACTGCAAAAATAACTGCCAAACAACCGCAAAATAAATTCAATAATGTGATAAAATTTGGAATGTGTTTTTTGATGTTCATGTACCTGATTTTTTGTAAAAATAAATAAACTTTGTAAACTCTAAAGTGCAGAAGTAGAAATGTTGATGAATTCCACACAATATCTATGTATTTTTTGAGTTTATTAGGTGAGAAAATCGCATATTTGTAAAAAATTTTATTCTTGAAAAAGTTACTTGTATTCCTCTTTATAGTAGTTGCCCATTACGCAAACGGACAGTCTGTTGCCAAATATTCCAATGAATTTATGAATATCGGCGTTGATGCAGGTGCGTTTGGTATGGGAAATGCCGTAGTTGCAAACATCAGTGATGTGAATGCCGGATATTGGAATCCCGCAGGATTGGTACAATTAGAAGACAAACAACTAGCACTGATGCACTCTAGCTATTTTGCTAATATTGCGTTGTACGATTACGCTGCGTTTGCCATGCCGATTGATGATAGAAGCGCTTGGGGAATTTCCCTGATTCGTTTTGGTGTAGATGATATTTTAAATACAACTCAGTTGATTGACAGTCAAGGAAATATTGACTTTAATCGTATCAGCCTTTTCTCTGCTGCTGATTATGGAGTTACCTTCTCGTATGCTCGTAGAATGCCTGTTCAAGGGTTGAATTATGGTGTGAATGCGAAAGTAATCCGTAGAATAATTGGTGACTTTGCTTCTTCTTGGGGATTCGGATTTGATTTCGGATTACAATTCAGACACAACGATTGGAAATTCGGTTTGATGGCGCGCGATATCACGACAACCTTCAATACATGGAGCATTGACGAAGATTTATTTGACGGTGTCAGCGATCAAATTCCAACACAGGATTTACCAGAAACGACTGAGATTACCATTCCGAAATTACAATTTGGAGTGGCGCGTAGTTTTACGTTTAGTTACGATTACACGCTAACCGCAGAAGTGGATATGATTATGCGTTTTGCAGAAACTAATGATATCATTTCTACAGGATTTGCAAGTGTAACACCAGCTGTAGGATTACAATTTGCCTACACAGACTTGGTTTTTGTCAGAGCAGGAGTTGGAAATTTCCAAAATGAAAACAATTTTGGTTCTGAATCCTTGACGTTTCAACCAAACTTAGGAATTGGTTTTAAATACAAAGGCATTCAGATCGATTATGCATTGACAGATATTGGCGATCAAAGTGCGGCAGTCTACTCCAATGTATTTTCTTTAAAAATTGATTGGAGTTTATTCCGATAAATCAATTCACATATTTTAACAAAAAGATAACGAGTTTCATATTTTCACTCACAAATAAAAAGTGATACTTTTATCAGATAAAGTTACACTGATGAAAAAACTTGTATTTCTTCTATTTCTCTACACGGGATTTCTTTTTGGACAAACACGTCAGATCAAGCTTTCGCCTGAAGCTACTTTTTCAGTAGTCACTTGCGGACCTGGTTCCGAATTGTATTCTACTTTTGGACACAGCGCATTTCGCTTAAAAGATCCTGTGTATGGGTATGATATGGTGTACAACTACGGAACTTTTGACTTTAATACGCCTTTATTCTACATCAAATTTGCGCAAGGAAAACTTCCGTATCAGTTGGGAAGATCGCGTTTTAAAAACTTTGTAAAGACGTATAAATACGAAAAACGCTGGGTAAAAGAGCAAGTTTTAAATTTAACCCACGATCAAAACAGAAAGCTCCTCGCCTACTTAGAAAACAATTATAAGGAAGAAAACAGATCGTACAAATACGATTTCTTCTTCAACAACTGCGCTACCAAAATCAGAGAAGTGGTGAGTAAAAACTTTGGAGATGAAATTGTTTTTAAAGAAGATCACATCACGGCAGATAAAACCTTCCGCGAACTCATTCACGATTATGTCAAAAATAATTCTTGGTCTAGTTTTGGAATCAATATTTCACTAGGCGCAGTCATTGATCGAAAAGCAACTGTAAGAGAATATGAATTCCTTCCTGATTATGTGTTTGAAGCTTTTAAAAATGCCACACTACAATACGGTTCACCTTTAGTGAAAGAAGTCAATGTGATTTTGGAAGATCCTAAAAAGACATCTTCAAGTAATTTTTTGATCAGTCCGTATGTTGTATTTACAATTTTATTAGTGATCACGCTTATCATCACATTTCTCGATTTTAAAAACAGAAAACGCACACGCTGGCTCGATGCTTTTATACTTTTAGCAAGTGGCTTAGGCGGCATTATGTTGTTATTACTCTGGTTTGCCACCGATCATTCTATGACGGTAAATAATTGGAATTTATTGTGGCTCATGCCAATAAACATACTTTTTGTTCGAAAGTTTCTAGTAAAACGAAAAGAATGCAAAGCTTTGTGGAAACATTCCGCAACACTAATCGCTTTGATTGTCATTATGTTATTGTTATGGTTGATTAAATTCCAAGTCTTTGCGCTGGCAGCGATTCCGCTTTTACTGCTATTTTTGATACGATATGCGTATGTAACCTACTATTTTCTAAACATAACAAAAGGCAAACCATAAAAACAGTTCACCTTTTGTTATTAAAAGTCTATGCTAAAATTATTGCTCTCCTGCAATCGTATTGCATTCAGGATGTAAATCTGGGATTGAATGACAGCCTGGACACAAAGGAAATGCAGATTTCGTTCTGTTACGAACACTGCTATCTTGTATTCCTCCGTTGATTTGAGACATAAAGCTAGCGACTGATTTTTTGTTTAAACTGAGTTGTTTTAAATTTCTTTTTTTCATGGTATCTTATTTTACTTTTACTAAATATAAGATAAAACATTTAGTATTGCTAACATGAAATCGTAAAGTCGTTACGGATGCAGCTTCAAATACGCCTCCGTAGCTTGAAATCCTGAGTTATACAATGCCGTTTCCTGTTCTTTGGTAATATCAAAATCAATGGCAGAAATTCCGAGATCGTCGATTCGTACGGTGACTTCATTTTCAATTTTATCTTTTTCGAAATCGATGTTTTGTGCGTTCATGAGTGTTTCAAACAGTGTTTTTACATATTGAATGATACTGTCATAACCCAAATCAGAAGTTTTTGGATGTTTGCTTTGCAAGAAGAAACCTAGCGTGTTTTTTATAGGTTTAAACGCGGTTATTGGATAATTGTAAACTGTGCCGCCATCTACATATAAATGATCGTCGGGATTGTTATTGGTGAATTGCCACGCTTCAAAGAAAAACGGAATGGACATAGAAGCACGTACAGCTTCTGCGACAATAACTGTTGGTGTCGTTGCATTTGAAAACTCGCGTACATTTTGTGTATTCAAATCTGTAGAAAACACACGCAAATCGCGATAACCTGCCGCAGTAAGTTCTGCAAAGGTGATGTTTTCATTGCCAGTTTTGTCTTTAATAATGCCTTTGAGCCAATTCAAGAAATAATTTCCATCGTACAATCCGTACCTAGTCACAATGTGTAGCGGATTGAATCCGTCTTCAAACTTCTTAAAGTTGGTTGCTGCCACGATTTCTTTGATTTTCGGTGCCGAATATTTTAAACTCACTAAAGTTGCCACAATAGAGCCTGCAGAAGTTCCTGCCACACCTTTGATGCCATCTAATATGTTGTGATTTTCTAATACTTGTAAAGCACCTGCATAGGCAATTCCTAAGACGCCGCCGCCTTTGAAGACTAAGTTTTCAATGTTTCTCATGATGTTATTTTTTAGTAATGAGGTTTTAGTATTGGGTATTGAGATTTTGGTATTGAGAAGTTTAAGTTAGGACTTTTTGGCTTCAAATTCAAGTTCAAACTCAAGTTCAAAAAAGTCTATCGCCCACGATAAAACAACACCGTACTCAACGTCTTCACAATAATATTCAAATCCAAAAAGAAGCTTCGGTGTTTGATGTAGTATAAATCATATTGCAATTTGCGCAAACTGTCTTCAACAGAAGCGCCATAGTCGGTTTTTACTTGTGCCCAACCCGTTACGCCAGGTTTCACTACGTGACGAATTTCATAGAAAGTTAAATCTTCCGATAGTTGTTTTACAAAAGCAGGACGTTCTGGTCGTGGACCAATCATGCTCATTTCGCCTTTTAATACGTTGATAAATTGTGGCACTTCATCCAGACGTGATTTTCGTAGAAATTTTCCAAATTTGGTGATTCGTGCATCATTTTTCGTTGCCCAAACCGCTCCGTTTTGTTCTGCATTCACCACCATACTGCGGAGTTTGTAGATTTTAAACGGCACACCATTCTTCCCAACGCGTTCTTGCGTGTACAATAACGGACCACGATTTCCAATCAGATTTCCAATCAACACAAAAGGAATAAAAACTAAGCTCACCAACAATCCTAACACAGAGAAAAGAATATCAAAAAAGCGATGAAAGAATAAATACAACTTGTTTTGATTGCTTCGGCTGAACGGAAAATATTTGTAAAAATCCTTTCCAATGTATTGCACCGGCACGCGAAACGTCAGTTCTTCATATACTTGAATGTATTCTTTGATGGGCAATCCGGTTTCTAACAATCCGATCAAACTATCAAATAAAGGTTTACTCAGTTCTTCGCGTTGATTGCTCGCAATAATGATCTCAGAAACATATTTTTCTTTCGCAACAGCATTTAAATCCAAATTTGTAATTTCTTCCAAATCTTTCAGCGCACCATTCGTAGGTTTATCGCTAGGACTGGAATTGATATAGCCGACAATTTTATAGTAATTCGTATTGCGCTTAATCGCATCCGACATAATTTTGATTTCTTCTGTATTCCCGATAATGAGAATATTTTTAAAGAATCGCGGAGACGAAATAAAGAAGATATACGCACATCGCCACAAAAAGATCGTGACCGAAATCGCCAAGAAAAAATAGAGAATCTGCAAACGATTTTCTGGCAATTCTGGTGTTAAAATCGGCGTCAATAAATAGCACAAAACTGTAATGGAAACCGTGAGTATAATTCCCTGAAATGTAGTATCATAACGACTCGATTTCTGCAAATTATACAACTCTAAAATCGTGGAAAACAGCACATAATACACAATTAGAACTACGCTCCACAACCAACGTTCTTGGGTAAATTTAAAATAATCGAAATCAAATACATTCGAAACCACGTACAACCCGAAAAGTAACGACAATACATCGACAACACGTAACAAGAGTTTACGTTCCGAAATTTCGAAATGCATGTTGGAGGTTGATGCCATAACTTGGATTAAAGATAAGAGATAAAACTTTTGGTTTTTTGCTTGCCAACGTTCTTTTTTACATTTGGGCAGATTGTGTATGTGATGTCATCGGCAAAGTAACTATGAATCTCTTGTCTTAGCTTTTGTTCATTTCTATTGGTTAAGTTTTCTTCGAGGTTAAATATAAGAATTCCTTTTTCTTTTTGTATAATTTGATAGGTAAGTTTTATGTTATGTTTGTTTGCTAAGTTTTTAAATATATAATAAAAGTACAAACTTGGGTAAATTTCCTGCTTTCCGTACACGTTCTCTCCTATTCGCCCCGTAACTTCTTCTAAAATGTAATGCGGTTTTCCACACGAACATTTCAACTCTTTAGAAGCCAATCGGATGTAATCACCTAATTGATAGCGAATTATCGGAAAGGTTTTCATCTGTAAATTGGTCACTACAATCTGATTGTCAATTTCTTCCACAATGACACCTTCCATATTAATATGCATATTGCCTTCGGTACATTCAAACGCGATGATACCTGTTTCTGCGGCACCGTATTCACTGATAATAGGCACACCAAAGGCTTTTTCGATTTCCTCTTTATAACTGTCGTAAATTTTCTCCGAAGTTCCTTTTACCATTTTAATATGCTTCGGTTTGGTCAACTGTTGTTCGTTGATCAATTTGGCAGATTGATAAATCATAGACGAATACCCATGAATATACCGTGCGTGCTGTAACTTTTTGACGAATTTCTGAAAGGCTTTTTCTTTGTAATCGAACACACGGAACCGATTTTGCAACGCATCTAGCAACTTGATTTTGAATTGTTTCAGGGTTGAAAAATCAAATCCCCAAAAATAGCCGTTTCGTTCCCACGGTTGTACATTGTGCCAAGAATAACCTCTAAAAATGGACGCTCTGTTGAAGGAATCGGCACTTTCTTCTCGTTGATACACCAACGGATCACCTGAAGAACCTGAAGTTGTCGCTTTAAATACTTTTTTGAAACTGTGCTTGGTGTGAATCGCTTCGGTGTGTTGCAACACGTCTTGTTTGGACAATAACGGCAATTGCTGCATGTCTTCTAAAGATGTGAACGCTTCCACATCAATATCCGCAAATTTTTCTTTGTAATAATCAGAATGTGCTTTCGCAAATAAAACCAGCTCTTTCAGTTTTTCCAATTGATAGGCTTCCAATTCCTCAATCGTCCAGCTTTCTGACTGTTTTAAAAACGCAAACCACTTCCTAATAGAAGGATTTCGGAAACGTTCGCCTAGTTGAAAAATAAACTTGTGAAGCATGGTTTTTTAGCTAATCAGAGGCGAAATGTAGCATAAAAATTGGGGATTTCCAATGAATTTCTATCACAATTAAAATTGTTTGAATACACATCATGAGATCCTAATAATCCGTTTTTATTTGTTATTTTGCAGCCGAATTAGTGTGCGCCATGAATCACAAAACCAAATCTTTTATTTTTAAGTCTTTAGATATATTGCCGAGTTCGTTAGGCTACGGAATTTATCACCAATTGCAGAAGTTTCTCAATAGAAATAGCGTCAATTTTAAGATAAAAACCAACGATCGTTCCTTTAAAGAAGCCTTGCAAATTCTAGAAAAAGAAAACATCAATCTTAAAGGAAAAACAATTTTAGAATTAGGTTCAGGTTGGGCACCAATTATTCCGTACTTTTTTACACAGTTTGCAGCTGCGGATCGCGTTGTAACCTATGATATCAACGAACATTACGATTCCAAAACCATTCACAAACTGAATTCGTATTACCGATCAAATTATCAAATAGAGATTGCTTCTAAACGTGGAAAATATCCGCTGCCAAGCAATGTAACCTATCATCCCAAAACCAACTTAGCTGCTGAAAATATGCAGTTAAACGACCTAGTGGATTTGGTCTTTTCACGATTTGTTTTAGAACATATTCCGCCAGAAGATTTATTACAAATTCATCAAAGTTTTGCGAAAATTTTACCGAAATCAGCGTACATTCTTCACATGATTTCCCCAAGTGATCACCGCGCATATGATGACAAATCGCTTTCGTATTACGACTTTTTAAAGTACAGCAAAGACGAATGGAAAAAGCAGCATACCAAGTTTGATTACCACAATCGTTTGCGTTTGCCTGATTATATAAACATCTTCAAAAAAGCAGGTTACGAAGTCGTTTCTTTAGATTACGATACTTGCACTAAAGATTCTGAAAAGTATCAAAAATTCAAACAATTGACACTTCACAAAGACTACGAAAATTATACGGAAGAAGAGTTATTGGCGGGAAGTATTAATGTGTTGTTGAAGCTTGCTTAATTTGGTGATTTGATAATTGTTCAATTTGAAAATAGTTCTTTTGCATCGTCTTTGCGAGAATTTTTCATATTGAGCTTAGCGAAATAGGAAATTCGTGGCAATCTCATACTTCAAACTACAGAAACGTTTTATGATAAAATTTTTGATTCGTCATTGCGAAACAAAGTCGTAACAATCTGTCAAAATCAAAGCAGGATTAATCTTTGAAATGAGTATAGGTACATTTTCAAATCATCAAATTGATACATAAAAAAGCCTACTGCAACGAAGTTGCGTTTATAATTATTTTCATATATTTAGCTAAGCTTAACTAAAATTTTATAACACTAAATTAAAAAACATGCTACAAAGAAAATTTGATGCCGTAGTAAAAGATATTTTTCCAATGGCAATGGATGCAAAAGATACGTCCATTCATTATTTAGGAAGAATGCAGATTGAACACCAAATTGACATTTCTAGAGTATTAATGGCCACCTCTGTGTGCTCGGATGATATTAATATCCCTTCTACTACATTTTTTAATGTACTATTTGGACCATTTATCATGGGTGGATTGGGTGGATTGCCATTTGCTGGACAAACAGGAATGACCGCTTTTGCACATCACATCCCAGATGATGGAAGTGCGTTTATCTTTTACGGACCGCATATCGGAGTGACCTTGGATGGTGAACTAGGAAAAATGTACAGACCACGTCAAGAAGGAACTGGAAACTCCTGTGGCGCCTTAATGTTAGCGCTTAGCAGACTCCAAGATGATAATTATACGCCAGTGATGAATGATGATGATTATCAACAAATGAAGCTGGAAGAAAGCTTGTTGCCGTACAGAGAAGATATCCTGAAAAGTGATAATAAAGAAAAAGCAATCACGGAAGCAACCTATGAAATTATTCACAAGAAAATTTACGCGCATTTAAAATCCTGTAAAAGTGAGTTTCCTGTAGATAAAGTCACGCTTTTGGGAGGAATTATTGTCAATACCGATTATGGTTTAGACGATTATTTTGTTGCTAAAAACTTTGATGTAATTAATCTGAGAACGCTCTAAAAATTCTCAACACTTGATATCCTTTGCTGTTTTATGAAGAAACATCTGCACTTTGTGTGTCCGACCGATCATTTGGAATCGGTTATTAATGATACCTTCAAGCATGAAAACTATTATGTGACTTCGCTTGGGAATTCCATTATGTTTGATACACAAATTATGTATGAATTATTGGGACTCATCACAGTAAAGGATATTCAGGAAATAACTTTTGTCCTATCTGATACTAACAAAATCATTTTAGATGCTTTAGAAAATCGAGATTTTGTAGCTATCAATGGTTTGGACATGCTTTATCGGGAAATGAGCCAACAAAAAGACTACAAAGAAAAAATATGGGGAAAAGCGGATATTCGAATTCCTGTACTTTCGCATTATTTAAATAAAAAAATAACCGAACTCTCTACACATTTCAGTGAATGGCGATTAAATGACATAAAAATCAACGCCAAAATTTATAAAAAAGAAGAAAGCATGTTTGAAGACGTGTTCGCTGACGTACTTTATTACAAGTATTTTAGTTTGAATTAGTAGTTAGATCGGAACTTTAGTAATAAACCATTTTCCATCCTTTCGCTCAAGTTCTACTTCATCTTCTCCTCCATCTTTTTTACCTCTAAATTCTATAGCGATATACACTTTTACATACGATCCGTATTCGTCTTCATAAAAACCTAAATTTTTGAATTCTAAGAATTTCCATCCGTTGTGCTTTTTTATGGAATACTTCATTCGTGAAGACCATTCTGCTGGATTTGGAACGACTTCTTTCCATTTATCATCTTTTCGGATTCTAGAAGCAAAATAATACGTCACCATCGATTCTATATTATTTTTGTCAAAATTGGTGATTAAATGTGCATTATCAATAGTAATCTTTTCTTTTATGTCAATTTTTTGCGCATAACTCGCACATATGATTAATGAAAATAGCAGTAAAAAAAGATGTTTCATAATTTTTAATTTAGTGATGGCTTTCTCATAAATATACTAATAATATTTTGATCATTTTTTGATCTTAATTATGGGTAAAAAAAAGCATTCTTCCACTCCATGATTACAACATCTTAAAATCGTCAATAAAAAAATTTAATTCCAAGCATCAGGACTCACTCTGTTTAAATCTTATTGAGAAAATTAAAACATAAGTGCTTTTTGCATCCTATTTTATGGTTTAACCGTAACGAATTTACGCAGAATACAATGGCTAACTTTGAATTTTTTTAATTCACTTTATGAAAGTTAAATTTTACTATAAGCGTAATAAAAAAATAAAAAGGCTATCACTATTAGTTTACCTAGTCTAAAATCATCATTTATTCTCACAGTTAACTATTACAAAATATAGTGAAAATTTAATCAGCTAACACCTAACTTACATGACACAACTTAAGTACATATTATTTACTATTTGCTCATCTTTTTTCTCACATGCTCAAATAGAAATTACAGGAATTGTAAATGATTCCTCAAATAATGTAATTGAGTTTGCAAATGTAGTTCTTACCAATCAAAATAACGAATTTGTCCAAGGAGCAATTACTGGAAAAGATGGACGTTTTCAATTATCTGCTACAGAAGGCAATTACAATCTCACCATTAGTTTTATAGGATACAAAGCGTTTACCAAAGCGATTTCGGTAACTGGTACGACTTTGGATTTGGGTAAAATACAACTAGAACTGGATGAAAATAAATTAGGAGAAGTTGTCATAAGAGCCAATAAACCACTCATTGAAAAAAAGACAGATCGACTGGTTTTTAACGTAGAAAATAGTGTGAGCGCTTCGGGAGGAGATGGAATGGATGCATTATCCGTATCTCCAGGACTGAGAGTTGCGAATGATCAAATTTCAATCATTGGAAGAAATGGTGTCATTGTAATGGTCAACGATAAACCGATCAATCTTTCAGGAGATGATTTGATTGGATACATCCGAAATTTAAACGCTGACGACATTAAACGTATCGAAATCATTACCAATCCGCCAGCAAAATATGATGCGGAAGGAAATGGCGGATTAGTCAATATCATTTTAAAGAAAACGAAAAGCAATAGCTACAGCGGAACAGTGAGCAGCAGTTTGTCGCAAAGTGAACTTGCCTTATATCGAAGTGGCTTGAACTTGAATTATCAAAAAGACAGACTCACCATAACTTCAAAGTTTGGACTTACCCAAGGAAAGCGGGAACCTTTTCAAAAATACGAGTTGCAGTACCCAAGTTATTTGTGGGTAGAAGATTTGAATTCCACTACGACCTATGACAATTTGAATGCTACGGTTAATATAGATTATCAAGCAAGTTCCAAAGTTAAAATTGGAGGTGAATATAGCATTACGAATTCTACACCACTGTTTGACACAAATAACGAAGCTAGAATTTTCAATCTCTCATCTCAATTGGATTCTATTATTAGAAATACTTCGAATATGGATCAAACAAGGAAAACGAATATTGTGAATCTGTATTCCACTATTGATCTTGATACGCTTGGGAGAAGAATTGATTTTAATGTTGATTATTTAGGCTATCGAAAAGATATTAATAATAACTTTTTTAACAGTTCTTTCTTTGCGGATGGTACACTGAAGCCAGATAGTTTCTTGTCAGCAAACAATACAAGTGATTTAAGCATCGATATCTTTTCGTCGAGTTTGGATATTGAGTTGCCTTTGAACTGGGTTCATCTATCATTTGGAGCGAAAATCACTTCCATAAACAACGAAAGTGGTGTTGCCTTTTTTGAGACTACTACTGGTAATCCAATCTTAGATCCGCAACGTACAAACACTTTTGATTACGAAGAAGATACACAAGCGTTATACATATCAGCCAAAAAGAGCTTGAGCGAAAAAGTGAGTGTTAAAGTAGGTTTACGCGGGGAATATACACAAACAGAAGGTGTATCGCGTGATTTGAATCAGACCAATACAAACGACTATTTTCAACTGTTTCCAACAGTATATGTCAACTATGCATTTAACGATTACAAAATACTTGGATTTAACTACGGTAGACGAATTAACAGACCGAAATACAACAATTTAAATCCTTTTCAATTTTTTACAAACGCATACAATTTTGCGCAAGGAAATCCATTCCTGCAACCATTTTTCACCAATAATTTTGAGTTGTCTTTTATTTATAAAAATTCATCGTATACGGCATTGTATGTAAATCATACCACAGATGGCGTTGATCAAGTAACCTTTGTTTCACCAGATTCCATTGAACAACGTGTAATTCCGCAGAATTTCTACAATCAATTAGATGTAGGCGTATTTCAATGGTATTCGTTTCGAATCTCAAATTTTTGGAACAATAGTGTAGACGCTTCTGTATCGTACACACGAACAAATTCAGATATTTCAGACTTAGTACCTGATGTAGATGCGTGGACAGGCAGTCTTAGTACCAACAGTACATTCATGCTAGATCCAGACAGACGCTATGTAGCGGAATTAGGATTCAAATATTATTTGCCTTCCATTGCAGGAAGTTACGAGCTCTCTAGCTTTTATCAGCTAAACATAGGATTTAAGACACATTTCTTTAACAAAAAACTCAGAGTAAGTATCAATGCGACTGATATTCTTAGAACGTACGAACAAGTATTTACACAAACCGTGAATGGGATCAGACAAGAAAACTTATCCTATAACGATGTGCGCCGAGTTCGATTTGCATTGAGCTACAGTTTCGGAGAACAGATACGAACCAGAAGAAAAACCAAGAAAATCAAAGAAGAACAAAAACGAATTTAAATTAGAATTCTCACAGGATTAATACAGCACACCTACTGTATTGATCTTCTCAATAAAGCTTGCAAGCAAGAGCGAAAATTCAGGGAATTAATCTCTTTAAACTATGATTTTAATTTATTAACCATTAACAAGAATTATTATGTTTACATTCAAAAAGAAGGACAAAAAATTGTTAGTCCAAAAATCAAATTTAATTGAAAACCAGGCCTTAAAAAATGTGGTTTTAAAGCTAGATCAAAATAACTTAGGTGGATTCGCAGGATACCGCGAACTCGTTTATGAAAGATATATTTTTGAGAAAGTGATCCACGAATTACCAGGAGACCAATAGGATGAAGGAGAGCCTGAGTCTTTCAGGCTCTCTTTTTATGTATTGTATGTAGTATTAACTTAACCAAAACTTTATATCACCATGAATGTAGAATCACTCGTAGTAAAAATAGCAAGCAGGTGTAATATCAATTGCACATATTGCTACATGTACAATCATTTAGACCAATCCTATAAGCTACAGCCTAAGTTCATGTCTAAAGAGACAATTAATAACCTGAAAGAAAGAATAAAGAATCACTGTAAAAAGCACGATTTGAATGACTTTTTTATCGTCATGCACGGTGGAGAGCCTTTAATGTCTAAAGTTAGTGACGTACGGTATTTTATAGAAACACTGCGCAGTTTAGACAAGGATAAAATTGAAGTTCATTTTGCGGTGCAAACCAATGGTATTCTTATCAATGAAGAATTTTGTAATCTCTTTAACGAATATGGTGTCGGGATTGGAATTAGTATTGATGGTAAAAAAGAAATCAATGACTTATACCGATTAGATAAAAAAGGAAGAGGAACTTTTGACAGAGTGAAACAAGGCATCGAACAAGCACATCAACACCTAAATAATCCGCTTGGTTGCCTATCGGTTGTGAATTTACAATCAGATCCTGTAGAATCGTATCAAGCGTTTAAAGAATTGAATTTCAGAGGAGCTAACTTTTTATTATTAGATGAAAACTATGATACACTAGACACTGAAAGCGATACTATTAAAAATCATAAAAACTCCGATTGGCTTATCAAGCTATTCGATCATTGGTATAGAATCGATGACAAAGAAAGAATCAGAATACGCAAGTTTGAAGACATCATTAGTTATATTTTAGGAAGCGAAGTAGGAACTGAAAGCGCAGGTAAAGGATATAACAAAGTGGCTGTAATTGAAACAAACGGAGATATAGAACCTTTGGATGTATTAAAAATTTGTGGCGAAGAATTTACAAAGCACAAGTTCAACTTAGCAAACAACGAATTGGATGATGTTTTTGAAAGCGATCTTGTGAAAGTATATTACAACAGCAAACAATATTTAAGCAAACAGTGCTTAGCATGTCCAGTGCAAGAAGTGTGTGGCGGCGGATATATTCCGCATAGATTCAACTCAAAAAATGGATTTAACAATCCTTCTATCTATTGCAAAGATTTATTGCGATTAATTACACACATTCAAAACGTTGTAATTGACGACATGCCACAAGAAGTTGTAGAAGAATCTTCCGTAGAGCGACTTACCTATGAAAAAGCCTTGGACATGATTTCGGAAAACCTACCAGATATTCCAGAACCTGAATATGTTGATTTGTTAGAACATTTCAAACAAGAACAAACGGTAGTATAATTTTCATAAAAGTAGTAAGTATGCTTAGCTTAAAATAGTACTTACAAGCAAATTACGTGCTCGGATCTGTAGTTTGCACAATAAAAAAATGCTTACATTGGTATGAGCAGAATGTATCAAACCTTCTAAAATCATGGACTAAGTTTGCCACTATTTCTGTAGTAAATCGTGCTATAAATGATAATCGTAGCACGAATTGCAGATGATTTCATCAAGAAGGAATAAAAATATGTAAAATTTGTCCCGTAATAAGATGACTAAAAAATTTCCTTTCATAAAGCAGTTAGACAGTCAGGACTGTGGATTTGCCTGTTTGAAAATGTTGGGTAAATTCTATAATCGTGATTTTATATTAAGTAAATCCATTATAGAAAATTCCAACTTACTCAAACAGGGAATTTCTATTTCAGATTTAGATGCAACCGCACAAGAAATTGGCTTCAATACGCTCTTAGTAAAACTCGATATAGAAAAAGTGATCGCAGACGTAAGTCTTCCTGCCATATTTTTTTGGAATCAAAACCATTTTATCATCGTTTACAAGATTGCAAACGGAAAAGTATATGTGTCTGATCCTGCTTTTGGAAAAGCTGTATACAAAATTGAAGAATTCTTGACAGGCTGGACACAAGGAGAAAATGAAGGAATTGCGCTGCTAGTAGAACCCACTGAAAAAGTACTCTTAATAGAACCACCAGCAGAAGGCGAAAAGGAAAATGTTGTCAGTCTCAATTACATTACAAAATACTTAAGATCACACAAAAAACAGTTTGGACTCATATCGGCAACCTTACTAATTTCTTCTGTGATAGAATTGATCTTTCCATTCTTTACGCAGAAAATAATTGATCAAGGAGTTGAATTTAAAGATATCAATTTTATCTATTTGGTGTTGTTTGCACAATTTTTTGTCTTTTTTAGTAAAATCAGTCTGGAATACTACAGATCGTGGTTATTCATTCATATCAGTAGTAGAATCAGTTTATCTATCATTTCTGATTTTTTAGTGAAGATGATGCAACTGCCGATCAAATTCTTTAACTCAAAAAACATTGGAGATTTAACGCAGCGTATTCAAGATCACAAACGAATTGAAAAATTCTTATCCAAAGACTTAATACAAACGGTATTTTCCTTTTTTACCATTATCATCTACTCTTCTATCCTACTCTATTTTAGTGTAGAAATATTTTTGGTCGTGGCAGTAGCAACTACCATTGAACTGCTGTGGATTTTCAGTTTCTTGGAGAAAATAAGAATTAACGATCATAAAAACTTTGCGATTCAATCCAACGATCAAAACAAAATATTTGAGTTTATAAACTCGGTTCAAGAAATAAAATTGAACAACTTAGAAAAGCAAAAAAATGAGCAATGGCAGCAGATTCAAAAGAATCTATACCTAAACAATATAGAAAAATTAAAAATTGATCAGAAATACGAGAGCTATCGTTTTATCAATTTCTTTCAAGTCATTTTAGTGGTTTTCTTTGCTTCTATTGCGGTGATGAATGAAGAACTTACTATTGGAACGATGCTATCGATCATGTTCATCATGGGAGGACTCAACAAGCCAATAAGTCAATTCATCAACTTTGTCTTGCAATACCAACTTGTCAAAGTAAGTTTTGAGCGTTTGAATGAAATTCACAATAAAAAAGATGAGGAAAATCTATCAAAAGTAACAAAACTCGATACCATTTTAGACTTGAATATAGAGAATTTGACCTTCTCGTATGATAACAAAATAGACATCTTAAGAAATATCAACCTAACCATTCCAAAAAATAAAACCACGGCGATTGTGGGCGTTAGCGGTAGTGGAAAAACCTCGCTATTAAAGTTACTCTTGAAGTTCTACAATCCACAACAAGGAACCATAAAAGTTGGAGATCACTTTTTACAGGATGTGAATAATCAACTCTGGCGAAAAAAATGTGGTGTGATTCTACAAGACAGTTCCATCTTCTCAGATACAATAAGCTACAACATTGCTTTAGAAAAAAATGCAGACCCTGAAAAGTTGCACAAAGCCTTGGAGTTGGCAAACATACGATCTTTTGTTGATGCGTTGCCGCTGAAAGAAAATACAATTATTGGTGATGCCGGAGTCGGAATTAGTCAAGGGCAAAAACAAAGATTGCTTATTGCAAGAGCGATCTATAAAGATCCTGATTACCTGTTTTTTGACGAAGCGACGAATTCATTAGATGCTGAAAATGAAAAAATCATTGTCAACAATATCAACAGTTTCTTTAAAAACAAAACTATGATTGTGGTGGCACATAGACTTTCAACAGTAAAAGATGCCGATCAAATCATTGTGTTAGACAACGGAATCATCATAGAAAATGGCACACATGACGAACTGATTTCGCTTAAAGGGAAATATTTTAATCTAATTAAAAATCAATTAGAACTCGGACAATAATGAAGGAAGACAAACAAAAATATCAAAACATTCTCGGAGAAATTCCTAAAAGCCTCACTCTGATTGGAATTTTATTATGCATTCTCGCACTAGTAGCGTTATACTACGCAGCAAGTATTTTATTTAAAATTTGATATAGTACAGTGCTTTGTGCTAACAGATTTAAGAACAGCTAATTAGTATGTAGCAGTGCTTTCCACTGCTCCTTAACCATTTCCCAATCAAAACTTTCTGCCTTTTTGCGTGCGTTTTGTGATAGTTTTTGGACTTTTTCTGGGGAATTGATCAAATCTTCAATCGCTGCAATCATTTCGTCTTTTGCATTCGGATTGACCAAAATTCCATCTTCTTGATCGTTAATTAAGTATGGAATTCCGCCAACATTCGTAGAAACAATAGGCATTCCCAACGCCATGGCTTCGATCAGACTTACTGGCATATTGTCAAAATTGGTAGTGTTAATAAAGATGTCATATGCTGCGGAACGTGAAATCCAATCTTCTTTAGAAAGCCTGCCTGTAAAGGTAACTTCCACATTCAAATCGCTGGCAAGTTGTTGCGTTTTTTCGAAAGAATCGTCTTTTTTTGGACCTATCATGCATAAAGAAGCTTCAATTCCTATCTGTTGCAAACCCTGTAAAACTTCCACTGCCAACTGCGGATTGTAAATCTCCGCAAACGAACGTACCCAAAGCAACTTCGCTCTTATTGTTGAGCGTTGTTTGAAGGTATACACATTTAATTCCACATTGTTAGGAATGTGTTTTAGGTTCATATAACCATATTTTTCAAAAATAGTTTTCAAAAATAGTGATGGGGAAACATTGGTATGCGCATTCTTAAAAATCAGTTCACTTTTTGCTTTGCTATGTTTCAAACGTTCTTCTAAATTCCCACCATGTAAAATAGGAATGTATTTTATTTTTAGTGAAATACACAGTTTGCTAACATAATACGCATACAAAAAATTAGTCGTGCTATACGTATCAATCAATACATATTGAAGCTTTTTGCGGTATTTAAAAACCGTCCAAAGCATATCAAGCAAACGCAGTATTTTATTTTGTTTGTTGGAAGTCAGCTTGATGTCAAAACCTTCTTTTTGGAGCAATTTGCCTAGCGTTTCAACAGTAGTTGCCGTTTTTCCGTGACCGGAAATGATATTTCCAACATAGACAATCATCCTTTCTTATGCGCAACAAAAACGTCAAATAATGGGAGAATTGGTAAGATTTTCGCCAAACTCTTCACTTCATAGGTTTCACTCACAATCTTACGAATCGATTGAATTTCAGAGTCGTGATAATCACCTGTAAAATCTTGTCCCGCAAGCTTTCTTCCTAGCTTATACAAGAAATTCTCTGTCGGACCCGAAATGATTACTTCTCCTCCATCTTTCAACAAACTTCTGAACTTTGCCATATACTTTCGCAATTGCTCGTTGTCCATATGTTCCAACACATCCAAAGCAATCACGGCATCAAAGGTATTTTCTTCCAAATCCTTGTCAAACAAATCGCCTTCCAAAAACGTAATCGAATTTGGATAATTGATGTTTTCTTTCAACAGATTTACAGGTCGTAAATCCAAATCCAAACCGACAACTTCGTGCGAGTTGGAAGCCAATTCATAAGACATCACGCCGGTTCCACAACCAAAATCTAGGATTTTTAGTGTACCGCTGTTTTTCTTTTGTAAATAATTCGCTGCGACTTTCAATCGCTTCCAAAAAATATGATCAATCAATGGATTTTTATGTGCGTATGCTGGCAAAGCCGCTTCTGACAATACTTCGTCGGTTCCTTGCGCTTTGAGTCTCTTGGTAATTTCTGTTTTAAAAAGCTTTTTTGTTGCTTTCATTTTTCTCTATTTAATGTCGTTCGATTAAAAGTTGGTCAGGCTAAACGTAATTTTCTCGTTTCCATATCCGTAGCCGTCAAATATAGCTTTAAAAGTGCCATCTGGCAATTGATGAATATCGATATGATGCATTCCGTTTTTCGCCCAGGTTTCTCCTTGGTTTTTAAGAATCGGGTTATTTTTTAATGGTGTTTCTTTGTAATAAGTCTTTGAGATAGAATCGATGGAAAAACCATACACCGCACGACCATATCCACCAAAATGATCTTGCGCAAAGCGAATCCATTGTCCGTTGTGTTTCAGAATTCTTCCCGCAGAACGTGTATAGTTTCCACGCAACAATGGTGATTTCGGATGTTCTGTCCATTCGCCATGCAAACTGTCTGCAACATATAAGCGCAACTCTTTATCATCTGTGGCAAACAAATAGGAAATCGTATCTTTTTCAAAATACGTAGCATCTACCAAACGTTTGTCTTTGATCAAGACTTTATCAACTTCCCAATCGAATGGAAAATTGGTAGTTTTGTACAAGCGAACTTGACTGTGACGTTTGGTTTCAGGAATCATATAGGTTACACTATCTTTTTCAAACACTAATGGATATGACAAATGCACCGTTTCATCTAAAGCAATTCCCAGATACTTCCAAGAACCATTTTCTTCTACAGCTACGCCAATATCTGCATGTTTTTCTGCCATAATTTCAAAAAAAGCATACCATTTTCCGTCTTTTTGGTGTAAAAACGGATCTGCCATGAGCAATTTCTCTGGAATGTCATTCGATTCTCTATTGAAAACTTTCGCCTCAGAAACTGTCCATTCCAAAGGATTTTGAGAAGTTCCTGTAGCAATTGAATAATACGCACCTGTAATTTTTCTACCAAAAAACGGCACTGGCTTTTTCATTACATAACAATAGCCGATGTATCCTGACAGGATGAATCCTATGCTGAAAACTATGATTGCTATTTTTTTTAAAAATTTCATTTTTTTGGTGTTGGTTCTTAGGTGTTGGGTGCTGAGACGTTCTTTGCAATGAACTAATCCCTAACTCCTAATCACCTAATGCCTATTGCCTAATTCCTGTATCATACAACCGCCATTTGCCTTTTCGATACAACAATTCAAATTCCGGTAAATCTATATAAATTAATACATATTCCACACCATAATCGCGTAAAAATTGATTCGATTCGATTCGTGAAAGTTTGTTGTAATTTTGATAGTCTTGATACCATTGCACATAACGCTTCGGATTACCTTCAATCAGCATATTCGCACCTTTGCTGTCTAATACAACTGAGCGCTGTCCGCCTGAGCGACCAATGTCTGGCGCAAACAAAATGGCATCTTTTGGCGTATTTTCTCGAATGTACATCAACACATCATTCAAATCGTCACTTTTTTGACCGTTTACAATGCTTCCGACCGATAATGAATTTGGTAGCACACGACGAATCATATCATTAGACACAAAAGGAATGTTGTCAAATTCCGGATGTTTGGCAAAGACTAAGAGCAACACAAAGAAGCCTGTAATATATGGAAAGACTTTTTTAAAGATGATTTCTCTACACAACACATCCAATCCAAATAAAATGGCAAAGTAAAATGCGAGAATCAACAATTTCTGCATACGTACTAACTGAAACGACATGCGGATATTTATATCAAAAATAGAGTTTGCGGCTAATTCTATATACGTGACTAAATTTGGCAATACGAATAATACTACACTTAAAATGATCAAGTATCTGCTTCGCAGTCTATCTTTTGAGTTTCCTTTTAAATACGCGAACATGATAAATGCAAATACTACTGAGAAATACGTGATGTATTTTAAAGTCAACCATTCTTTCCAAAACAGTGTGGGATCGTTGATAAAGCTTGGGAATTTTAATTTCATCGCTTCTTGAAATATAGCTACATCATAGTCCGTTTCTACTGAAACATTCGAAATGTAGGTTAGGAAAAATGGCAGCATTCCCACAAAAATAATTCCCAACAAAATAAAATTTTGAAGACTAAAAATCGCTTTGAGTTGTTTCTTTTCAAAGTACGAATGCGTGGCGATGTATCCCACAAACAATAAAATTCCACTCAATCCTGTAATTGGATGGAAATTAAAGAGCAATCCTGCTAAGAAAGCGGCGAGATATAGTTTTTTCTTATTGGTGAAACTGATCAGTAAAAATGGCAAAGGCATCACGGAATAATACACCACACGCGGCAACAGCGACCACATATCGGAGATTCCCCAATATTCGAGTCCTGGAATCCATACAATTCCGCGCATAAAGATCGATACGAAAAGTGCGACCCAAAAGTTATTGGTGATTCTGAAAAGTAAAAAATACCATAAAATTCCAAACAGAATATGACACAGAAACGTAAGTCGGTTCATCCCAATGACATAATTTCCATCCGTGAGATTGGTAATAAAACGCAGTGTTTCAATATAAAAAGGCGTGTAATATTTTACATTGTCCAAATCGTTCGCAAAGGTATCATGCGGAAAAAGCGACGGATCATCCATTTTTAAGCATACCGGAATGATATTGTGCAAATCAGAGCTTAAATGTGTTTCATTCGCAGACAAATTCCCCAAATAATACCCAAAAGCGATGCACACATTCAAAACAATAACGATAAGGTGCTTGCGATTCATTAGGCAGATTTTGGCGCTTTTAGTATATCAAATTGAATGGCTTGCAAGAGCAATTGAAAACCGAGAATCAACGAAACGGTAATCAACATAATAGTTCCGGTTGGCGTCAATTGTCCGATGTTGTAGTAGTAAATCCAGTTGTAAATTCCGAAGATGACTCCAAAAAGAAACATAGGCAAACCGAATAATAAATAGATAGATGCGATGTTGAAATCGTACACATAATAGCTCTTAATGATGCGTTTCCAGAAGGTTTTTGTCAATTTTGGAATGAAAATAAACGGAATCTTCCATACTTTCATACTAGACTTTTCATCACCGTAATTCGCGGGCATCGGCACATCTTTGATACGTGCTTCATGAAAATACAATTCTGCAATGAGCGACGATTCAAAGTAATAATCGCGGTGAATATTTTTAAAATCTAGTTTTTCTAACAATTCCACTTTCACCGCAAAAAAGCCATTCGTCGGATCAAAATTATTCCAATAACCCGAAGCAGCTTTGACTAAGAACGACAAACCTAAATTCCCGACTTTGCGTACAAACGGCATTTGTCGAAGTGCTTTAAAGTCTTTGAAACGATTGCCTTTCGCGTATTCTGCTTTTCCGTTGATCAACGGTTGTAGTAAATCTGGAATGAATTTGCTATCCATTTGATCATCAGAATCTACTTTGATAACGTACTCCAACTTCAGTTCAATCGCTTTTTTAAAACCGCTTTTCGTAGCGCCACCAACACCAGAATTCTTCTCGTTTCGAACAATCACAATGCGATCGCCTGTTTCGGATTGTTGCACCAAACTTTCGGGAATCGGTTCTTTTCCGCAATCGTCTACAATGATTACTTTATCTATGTAATCGGGCAATTTTCGCACTACATTTTCAATATGTTTTGCGGCGTTGTAATACGGAATGACGACTCCAATCGTATGTTCAGCAAAGTTTGTCATGACTTTTTGTAATATCGAGGGCTTAGTAAAACTGCTGTTGCAAATAAAAACAGGCCCAATATAGCAAAAACAGGTCGGTAAACATACAATTGTTCGCCAAATAATAAGGTGACCATGGTTGCTAATACGAGTCCTTTTAATACGATTCCTAGTTGTTTGAAATTTTTAAATTCTAAACTAAAATAACTCGTCAGCCAACGCACATAGAAAAACAGTCCAACGAGTCCCACTTCATTAATTAGCGTCAAGTAGATATTATGCGCCGAATTTCCCACCAAAATAAAGTTATTAAAGCCTGAGCCAAAAGGCACTACGTACACATGCGTGAGCAAATAATCGATATATTTTAAGGATAAATTTTTCCGTCCCGAACCCAAATCTTCATACAACTGATCCACATTTCCTTGCGCGATCAAAGAAGGATCTGAGATTTTACTAAACACACGACCATTAATCACATTTTCAATCATGGTGAAGATTTCTGAATTATACATGGAAACAATCATAATTCCTGCACCTAAAAAGACGGACATATAAATAAATCTTCCCGTAGAACGGAAAAAGAAATACACGAGGAAAATCAGCAAGCCCACATAACTCGTACGCGAACCGCTCAATCCTAACGAAATCATCGCAAAGAGAATTCCCGCTAGGAGCAAAATTTTATTAATCCGCAATTCCTTCTGAATAAATACGCCGATAAATGTTACGAGCGAAATGTACATCACCATTCCCAACACAATCTTATTCGGCCCTAAAATGCCCGAAAGAAAGCCTCCATATGCTTTTCTGTCCAATTCACTCCACAAATACGGAACCACGCCGAAATGCTGTAACAACACAACTGTAGCAGCGATAATGACCATAATAATATGCAGATAAATGAATTGTTTCAGAATTTTTCCGCGTCGCATCGCAATTAAAAAGAAGACAAATGAAAAGTAGAATATCAAGAAATGATACATAAACAGTGTCGTTCTCAGAATCCACGTCAATCGTCCGTTCAGGTAACTGATAAAAAAGGTGAAAATCATCATGAACATGCTCCAACGGATGAATGTCCACAGATACGACAAATACTTTTTTTGGTTGATATACCACAGCAACGCCGTACGATTTTGATAAAACAAATACAACACCGCCATTCCCACAAAATCATACAAACGCAACTCGTTATTTCCAGTAATGCTGTAATTAAAAACCGCTACATTGTAGAAATACGAAATCAGAATGAGGGACAGCGTAAACTTCAGGAAACTTGATTTCCCGAGCAGCGTAAGCTGTTTTTCCATGTATTCCGTTTTTGTCGCCATTACAATTCGTTATAAAACGCGATCAATTGTTGTATGATTGCTTTTTGTGAAAAATTTGATTGTATGTGTGTGTGTAATTGTGCCGCTTTCGCGAGACGATCGTCTTGATTTTCCAATAAAAGCTGGAGTTTCTCCGCAAATACCGCTTGATTTTCTGAAGCCACAAGATAGCCTTTCGTTTCGTCGGAAACAACTCGGTTGCATTCGCCGACATCAGTCGCAAGAACGGCTAATTTATGCAGTCCATACTCTAACAATGCAATCGGCAGACCTTCTGATTTCGAAGACAAAACCCCAATCTCACATTGATTGAGAATGTTTGAAACATCTTCTCGACTTCCGTACACAAACACTTTTTTGCTCAATTGATGATCGTGAATGTACAATTTTAATTGTCGTGCATACTCATCTTCAAAATCTTTTCCTACCAAATGCAGTGTCCAATCGTCTTTTTGAACCGATTTAAACGCTTTCAACAACAACAAATGATCTTTCTGCGGACGTAAATTTGCCAAACAAACCATACGTTTTCCATCAACTCCTTGCAATTTCGTACTTGCTTTTACCGTTTCACTTTTTACTGGAAAGTTCGATAAATAGACAATTTTAGAAACTGCTAAATTCCTTTCTGCCCAATCTTTCAATCGCTGATTTACGGAAATCACACCATTCATCGCATACGAAGCCATTTTGATCATCAAGGCTTTTCGTTCTGCCAAAAACTCACTATTTCCATAATGATCATGCCACACCATTTTAAACTTCGGATAGAGCAATTTCGTTAAAAACACAATAAAAAACGAAGTCGCATGCGCGTGTACAATGTCAATTTCGTTTTCCTTAATAAAAGCTTTCAATCGCTTGATCGCAGAAAAATCAAACGTACGTTGACGATTCAAAAACAAATAGCCAACTTCCTCCGAAACTTGATTCTTCAAAACTCCTTCTTTACGTGTCGTACATAAAAAAGAAGCTTCTACTTCTCCTACTAAGGCATTTGCGTACGTCACCGCAAGCTTTTCAGCGCCGCCAGTTTCGAGAGTGTCTATGATTTGGAGGGTTTTCAATTTGATGTTGATTTGTTTTTTGTTTATTCGTGTATTTGTTGATTTGTGTATTTGTTGATTTGTTTTACTTGACTAAAAGTACTTTTTCATTTTATATTTTGAGTTTTACATTTTAAATTTTTTTCTTTTGTTGTGAGTTGGTTGCTTTGCTCCGTTGTCGGTTGTGGGTTGTTTTCAATTTAAAATTCAACATTCAACATTTAGCATTTCTTTGCCTCTTAATATATTTCTTTTGTTATTCTTTTAAAATATAAATTCTTAAACCTCTATCTATTTTATTATTCTCAGCACGTCAGTTCGAGTGAAATTCTGAAAGAATTTTGTATCGAGAACAGCTTTGATATTCAAAAGCTCAGATTTCATAGTTGTTCTCGATAGATACTGAATCAAGTTCAGCACACTCGAACTGACGTTTTGGTATAATACGTCATTGCGAGGAGTTCACGACGTAGCAATCTTTCCTATCACAGTAAAAATTCTGCTTTGATTTAGACAGATTACCGCGCTGTCGCTTGTAATGACAAATCAAACTTTTATCAAAATTACTTGCTTTTATCATAGAAATCGAACTGACGTTTTGAAAACTTATAATTCAACATTCAAAATCCAACATTTAAAATTCACAACTCTCCATTTTTAATAAAATCATGAATCCTCGCAAAAAAGTTAGTGAGCGTTAAATACTCTTCCCAGAGCTTTCGGTTGGCTTGTTGAATTTCTTCGAATCGTTCTTGTGTTAGATTTTGGTGAAATTCTAGCAATCGTTGTTCCATTTCGTGTTCTTTTCCTTGCGGAATTCGGATGCAATGCTGCGTCCAGTCGATGATTCCTTCTAAAGGTAATAAACAGTCCGTATCAATCAACACAGGAATTCGTCCCATCGCTAAGGTTTGATAAAAACGCACTGAAAAATTTCCCGCACCACGCAAATTGAAAATATAATCCGAATTGTTGATGTTTTCGTAAAATTCATAAGTCGTTTTATCCACAGAACGATTCGTTCGTATACCCGCACGATAGCGTTCTCGATAAATGATATTCGTTTTGATGTCTTTATGTTTCTCTAATCGCTTTAAATATTTGTAACGCATAAACGGCGCGGCATACAATTGTTGCGGTTCTAATCGTGTTCTACCCAAATGAAATTTTAGGTTTCGATAGATGATTAATCCAATATCTTTGGCTGCTTTTAACAGATTTGGCGTGGCTTGTCCCACAAATCCGATCACAGGTTTTGCTGCTTTTACACGCACTTGATGATTTTCTTTTTCAATATAATGCACCAACGGATCTTTGAAAAAGGCAGGAAATGCAATTTGATTTTTAAGCTTTTTGCTCTTGTAACCACTATTTCGAAAGACATACACGTCTTTATTCGTCGGCATTACACCTTGATCTCCCGAAACATATGTCAACACTTTTAATTGCTTTGCATGACATTTGTCGATGAATCGCTCTGCTTCTGCTGGTAAATTTTGATTTAGGTAATAATTCCACGAAAACGGTAAAAACGCAACTTCGGCATCTTCTATTGAATCTACTAATTGGTAATAGTTTTTGACTTCTGGAAATTCGTTTCGCTCATCAAACAACAAGGCATAAATCAGTGGAAACTTCTCGCCTTTGGGATGTTTTTCGATGAATTTTGTATCTGTAAAAACCTTCAACATTAGAGCAATGATTTTAGTTCGTTTTCAAATGTATCAAGTGTGTAGATTCGACTCCATTCGATTGCTTTTTGTACTTTTTCTTGATAGTTTTCTGGCGATTGCAACACGTTTTCAATTTCAGTCACAGCACTTTCTACCGTAGGTGCTATCAAAATTCCGCGATTTCCTTCATCCAACATATATGGAACACAGGAAATTTTTGTCACAATCGGCAAACTTCCCCAAAACATCGCCTCTGCAACTACTTTTGGCCAACCTTCTGACTTAGATGGAAGTATCATAAAATGAGCGGTTTTGTGCACTTCTTTTACTGTATCCGCAGTGACATTTCCATGTAAAGTCACGAAATTTTCCAATTGATTTTGTTTGATATAATTTTCTAATTCTTCTCGCTTCGCTCCATCGCCAAA
Organism: Bacteroidota bacterium; assembly: GCA_039026955.1. Taxonomy (GTDB): domain Bacteria; phylum Bacteroidota; class Bacteroidia; order Flavobacteriales; family Flavobacteriaceae; genus Kordia. The sequence continues at coordinate 57,432 of JBCCLH010000008.1, read as the reverse complement.
TACATCCAAACGCACATTATGATTGCGTTTTCGTAATGCTTCCGCAACTTGAATCGTCAACAACGGACGCTTTCCGGGAGACAACGAACCGACAAAACTGAAACGAATTACATCATCAAAAGTTCGTTTGATTACGTCTCCTTTATCACTATCTCTATACGTTGCCGTAAAAAATGATTTGACATTTTTCGTCTGATTTTTCCAATCACCATACACCAACACGTTCATTTTTTTGGTGAGAAATGTATTGGAGAGAATTTTTTTCTGTAATCGGTAACTTAAGGGTTGCTTGCTATTTGGGTCCCAATTTCCTGCATATTTTGCAGTTTTTGTTTTGGATGGAAAGAAAATTTGTGCCACACAACCAATCAATCCTATATTCCCAGGACAACGCAAGTGAATATGATCGGCTTTTCGCATCGCTCCAATAATTCTAAAAAATAGTAGAGGTAAGACTAAAAGTGTTTTTAGACTAGACTTCAAATTCAACACATTAAATGCGGGAATCGATCTGAAATCAATAACATCATGCTTGTACGCAATATCAATTGGGCGAATTTCTTTGTCTTTCAACAATGGCGCTACAATCGTGACTTTATCCACATACTTCAACCACAGATTCATTTCCTTTACATACGGCGCGTACGCAAAGTAATCCGCTTCTTTTTGAGCATGTAAAACGTGTGTGACAATTAGAAAATTCATATCAAGCAACGCTATTTCCTGCAAAGGTTATGACTTCTCCGTCTTTATAGAATACGGTTTTGTATGGATAGTGTTGCGATTCAAAGAAAGCTTCTATCTTTTTATAGGTTTGTTCCTCGTTTACCCAGTGATAGCTTGCAATGGCAAAGTTTGGCTTGAATTTTTCTAGCACTTCCACGAGTCCGTCCATGGCTTCAATTTCGGCACCTTCGATGTCCATTTTGATAAAATCTAGACGTTTTAGTTGTTCTCTTTGTTGGAAACTATCAATCGTAATCGCATCTTTTAAAATAGCTTTTGCATTTTCAGGTTTGTAATGAATTGATGACGAAACTGTTCCCGCTTCAAAGAATTCGAGTTGTGTATTTTCATTCCAAATCAATTCCTCTTGAATTTGAATGTTTTTCACATCCGCATTCAACGCAATATTCGCTTCCATTTCCGCAATATTGATCTTATCAGGTTCAAACGCAAATACTTTTCCTTTAGCTCCTACTTTCTTACCATAGTAAATTGACAAATACGCATGATTCGCGCCGGCATCCATCACTACATCGTCTTTTTTTACGGTGTAAAATGTCTCATATCGATTGATATCCTTCACGACATAATACATCGGCAATTTGGTAATGACGTCCAGATTGCCATCAAAAACAGTCACATAACGACCATTTTTACGTTGAAACTTTTCCTTTCGAATACGATTAAAATACACTTCTTTCAGTATTTCTTTTAATCCTTTGGAAGGTAATAATTTATATATGTTTTTGAGAAAACTCATCGTTCAATTCGGGGTTTTCGGAACCATAGTGTGAACCAAGCAGCAAATCTGCCTATAGACTCCGTAAATGCTTCCATTTTTTTAGGCTGGGTAAATATATTTGTAAATCTGAGAACCGCCAAAAACAAAGTTGTTAGATTCCACTTTATTCTCGCTTTTAGTGCTGGTTTTGGATATTTGACGCGCCACACGTACCAACCATTTTTCACCACCATTTTTCCATAGTTATATTGATTCGGACGTCCAGATGCATCGTGATGATGTTCCAATTGTGCGGCAGTGTTGACGTAGAGCTGTCCCAATTTGGACAATCGTAACGTAAAATCGGTGTCTTCATACAAACCATAGCCATCAAAATAGGTAGAGAAATTAATTTGCTTGAAAATTTCATTTTTAAACGACGAAACGCCGCCCATAAAGACTTCCACAGAATACATATTTCCCGATGGCGGCAAATAGCCAACCGCTTTTCCATGCGCAAATGTGGGCATGATGCAGGGTTTGGTATCATCCAACAAGCCTAGCTTTTTGCGTAAGCGATAACGTTGTGATTCGCTTCGGAACCAACCGTCGTACACAAAAGAGTTTGCCGTAGGTTTTGTGGTTTCTGTAATTTTTGTCCAACTGATTTCATTGGTAATATATCCACCAACGCCTAAAGCATCTGGATGAGTTTCGTAGGTTCCAATAAGGTTTTTAAAATAGTCTTTGTCTAAAATTGTATCATCGTCTAAGAAACATACGATTTCGCTTGTTTTTGAGACCTTTTTGATTCCGAAATTGCGTTGTCGTGTTAATCCGCGATCTTTATCTTCTACTTTAAAATAGCTTAAATTTTTGAATGAATTTTGATTCAACATTTCTTTCGTTTCATCATTTCGAGAACCGTCTATAATCAAAATTTCATCTGGATACAAAGATTGTGGAACAACAGATTGCAGCAGTATTTGCAAAGGTTTTGGGCGCATGTATGTACAGATGATCAACGTAAATTTCATGACTTCGCTTCTACTAATGATTGATATACTGCTATATTTTGATTCGCGATTTTGGTGATGTCAAAGCGTTCGATGGCAGTTTTTCGTGCTTTTTTTGCCATGTTTGATGCCAAATTCTTATCTGTTAATAACAAATTGATCTTTTCGGCAAAGGCAGCATGCGACTTCGGATCTTCCAACAAACCTGTTTCACCTTCATCGACAATTTCCTTTGCCCACGGATAATTCGTATTTACAAACGGTTTTTCAAGTACCATTGCTTCTATCGTCACCATTCCGAAGGATTCTGCCAACGATGGAAATACACAAACGGAAGCTTCATTGATCAACGCTTTCATACGATCGTAATTGACAACTCCCAAATACTGTACTTTTTGAGATGCTTCAGCAAAAAGCTTTTCTTGAAATATTTCCCATGTCGAACGTTGTTCTGTAGCATCTATCGCATCATTTCCTACCAAAAGTAATTGGCAATTGCTATTTTTCTCAATTAATTCATTGAAAATATGTGCAAGTTCGAGAGTTCCTTTTTTGCGAATTAGAGTTCCGAAACAGAGTACAGTTCCGTCAACTTTTTTGGAAACATCTGGTTGAAAATCATTTATATAAATTCCGTTCGGAATCACAGTGATTTCCTTGTTTTCCTTGAATAAAGTATTAGTTTTTTCAGCCACAAATTGACTTACCGCAATGATTTTAGCTGCTTTTTGAAAGGCTTTTTGTTCGCGATTGTAGTTGGCTTGCTTGATTTCTCTTCCTTCCAAATGACAGAAAAACGTATCGCTTCCGTGTACGCGCATCATGTGTGGAATTGGAAAGTTCATGTTTGCGGAAATTCCTGTCCAATCGACTACTTCTAATGCATCAATGTTGTCTTTTTTAATGATTTTATTGATGTATTTATTGATGATGCCTTCATTTAATTTCCACGTCAACGCAGGATATTTGCGCAATTTTATTTTGTGAATTGTGATTTCACCATCTTGAAACACTTCTTGCTGATCTTGAAAATAGGTAAAGACCGTAATCTGCAGTCCTTTATCAACCAAGGCTTTGAGTAAATTTTTCGTACTTGTCCCTATTCCCGCGGATTTCGGAAGTTTTTCATGAGGATATTCAGGAAGTAAGAAAGCAATGTGCATTATTTCAATACGTTTTGAAAAGCGTGATACATGCGTTCGCTGACCTTGTCTAACGGATGTTTTGCAACACTTTTTGCCCAGGCGGCGCGTTCTTCTCGATTTTGTTGTTCTAAAGTATCAAAATCTTGTAATATTTCTGCCAATTCAGCAGCTTTTCGCACTAAATTAACCGCTTTTGGATGTTTGTCAAATGTTTTAAAATGTACAAATTGATACAAACGATCAATGTTAAAATCTTTATGTCCGTTTGCTTGTTTATAATGACAGTAAAACGCTGGTTTTCCGAGTAATATCGCATCAAGCGCCATGGTGGAGCCAATATTAAAAATCGCGCTACTGTAATACAAAGTGCTGTATAAAACGCCTAAGTTTGAGTTGACTTTGTACGTTTTTGGCAATGGAAATGCATCTTGATTCCAAGTAGGAATGACTTCTGTAATCACATCTTTGTATTGTTCTAAAATTGGAATAAATCCTTGATTGTAATCTGCTGGATTTGCTCTTAGAATGACATGATATTGTTCCGAATTCGTTTGATTGTGCGCTTTTACAGCTTCTGCCAAATCTTTTAAATATAATGGATCATCCATTCCGATTGAGGTGAAATTTCCTGAAAAACAGAGTAATTTTTTATCCGTTGGTAAGTTGTATGCTTTGTAAAATAACTCTTTTTCTATCAAATATTCAGCTTTGGTATAGCAGACAAATTGTGGTGTGCCTGTGACTGTTACGTTATCTTTTTTGACCTCATCTGGATAATAATTCGACATTTCGCCTTTCATATAATCGCTCCAAACCAAATACTGATCGGCTTTTAGCATTTTATTCCCTTTCGGAAGATTGTCCCACGAATGGATAAAACTCACGACCGGAATTCCCAAATCTCTCGCCGCCAATACAGGCGCCAACGACAAACTTGATACTTGATGTGAACAATAGATCATATCTGGAATATTCATTTGTAAATACGCCAAACATTCCTTGTAATAATTGGAATTTCGCGTTTGATTGAAGAAAGAATCTTCTAACTTTTGAATTCCTTTTTTGGAAGCGTATAATCGTGATAAAAAACTGATCAAACCAAACTTAAACTTCTTTTTGAAGTTGCTTTTTCCAGGCGCAACTCTGTATAATAAATGCTTTTTCGTGGCTTGTATTTTATCATTGTAACGCAAGGTCGATTTTGCCTTTAGATAGCGTAAAAAGTCGGTTTTTCCTTTGTAATCAAATGAAGGAAGTTGTTGTGTTTGAATGTTTGTTGGCAGTTTTTCCAATGCTTCTGATTTCACGTTGTGCCAAACCAACATGTCAATGTTTTCGGGAGTTTCAAAGAAATCACTTGCGTAATGATTTTCAAAACTTTGATATCCTACAAATATGGAAATTATCTTTTTTCGCATGGAGCGATCGCGTTATTGATAGTGTCCGCAAATATAGCCATTGAAAGGATTCTGAAAAGAAAATATACACCTCTATTTGGATTTTTTTGCTGTTGCTTCGCCAATGCCAATACGTTCTCTGTGTCAAACACTGATTTTAATGCGCCAATATGCTTTTCTAGGAGTTTATAAAACTTCTCTCCTATTTCGTTGGAAATGCGATGATTCCAGTCCTGCACAGAGATATCCGATTGCACAGGATTTCTAAAAAACGCCAGTAAATCTTGATTGGAATCGTAGATAATTTGTTCGTGAATTTGATCGTATTCATAGCGTTTTAAGGGTAAATTATGCGTTTGTTGAATGAATTTTTCATGCAAAAACGGTGTGATTTTGTTTCGATATGCCGATAAAATCTTGTGACGATTCCCAAAATTGCCTGGCAAACGTCCTTTTCTGTAAAAATTGACTAAAATTTCTGCATTCGTTTCGCCTTTGTAATGTTGCTCAATTTCTGAAGACACATTTTCTGGATAGGCTTGTAAAAATTCGTTGTAATCGTCTACAAAAGTGGCTTCTAGAAACTCTTTTGGAGTTAAATAGTTGTGTAACGCTTTCGCGAGATTGGTCGCTGAAGGGAAAAACATGCGGACACATTCGCCAGCTTCACCCATAACATAACTGTAATCGCTCGGAATTCCTTGATCGACAAATTTGAGCATATCTACATAAGAAATCGTTCCTAAACCCCCGGAAATATAGGCAATTTGGGTTGCATAGTGTTCAAATTCATCTTCATCACACAAGGTAGTATGATCGTAGGAAACATTCAATTTTACGGCAATTTCCTTTCCTTGAATCACATCTGCGGAATAGACTTCGCCAAAGTTTCCTGTGAGTGTAGTTTCATCTCCTTCTTCAACTTGACTTAATAAGGTCAAACTATCTTTTCCCGCCGTAGCGCCAAAAAATAGTTTTTCAGTTCCTTTTGTCGTTTCTTTTAGTGAAAATGAAGGTTTTTCGGTTGAAAAATTAACGGTCAACTCTTTCGTTAATAACGTGAAATTCGTGTTGAATATATGCAATTTTCCACCTCGAATTCTAGAAATTCCTTTGTATGGCAATCGAAATGGATATACTTGATAGCCAAATGCAAAATGCGCTCGAACGCCTATTTCATCAAATTTTAATGGAAAGTCTAGTGCTGCAAAATTTTGAAAGTTTAAGAAGAAAATGAGTTGATTATTTTTAATTAAACTATAACTTCCACTTACACCATATAAATCATTTAAAATAAGTAGTTTATTTTCTTTTTTATCATGAATAAAAATTCCAAATACACCACCTAAATAATCATAGGAACTTTCTAAAGTTTCATACAGATTTTCGTGAAGACCTTTGATAAAATCTAAAATTTTTTCCTGATCATGATCAGATGAATACCACACAATTTCATACAATTCGCTATCAAAAGTATACAATGTACTTCCCTGATTTTCTTTTTTGAATAATTGCACACTGAATGCTTCCTTCGTAAAAGAAATGTGAAAGTTCGTTATCGTATGTTTTTCAAAGGTCACAGTGTGATGGTTTTTGCTAATTCCGTTGCTTTTTCCCAGTCTTCTAGCGTATCAATATTTACATAATATTTTTTATCAGAAACAATATACGACAAAGAATTCCCATAGAGTGAGTTTTCTTCCATCAAAACCTTTGTCTTCGTAATATAAATACTTCCGTCTCTATGATAGGCTTTTGGCAATTCTTGTCGCCTCGTAATGATGTTTTTCTCTCCTGTTGCAATCTGCAAAATCCCTTGTTCATTCGCTTCAAATGTCCAATGTGGATTGTATTGATGCGGCACTTCTAAAACAGAAACCAAAGAATCCGTTTGCTTTTCCTGAAAGGTTTCTAAAGCTCTGTCTAAAAATCCTTCAGGTCGAAATGGACTTGTCGGTTGTAATAAACAAATAGCATCAAATTGTTTTCCTTCATCTTGCAAGAACGAAACTGCATGTTGAATCACAGGTAAGGTCGGCGTAGTATCTTCCGCTAAATGTGGTGGACGTACAAAAGGAACATTCGCGCCAAGCGACTTTGCGATTTCAATGATTTCTGCATCATCTGTCGTCACTAGTACTTCGGAAATGTACTTTGATTGCAACGCCGCGTCAATACTGTATTGAATCAGCGGTTTTCCATGGAGGAGTTTTTTGTTTTTCCCTGGAACACCTTTGCTTCCGCCTCTGGCTGGTATGACTGCTAGAATGTTCATTTTTTCTTTGGTGTTAGGTTTTTGGTGTTGGGTTTTGTGTCATATGTATTCTACTTTTTAGTTTCGAAACTTAAACTCATAAACCTATAAACTTTTGAACTTTTTATATTGTTGATTCGTTAATTCGTGGATTTGTTTTTCGAAGCATCTCAATACTCAATACTAGCATCTCACAACTAATACATAATCGTTTTATGAGCAATGAGTTTTGTGCTTGCTAAGGCTTCTGCAATTTGTTTTCCTGAGTTTCCATCGCCGTAAATATGTTCTGAGAGTCTTCCTTTTTGGGAGATTCGCTCCTGAATAGCTACTTTGATAGCTTCTGTGTCATACGCTACATCCAATACATTTTTTCCACGTTGACGACGATTTTGACGTGTTCCAATGTTTACTGTTGGCACTCCAATAAACGAACATTCACGAATTCCCACACTGGAATTTCCTACCAAACAATCACTATTTTTTAATAAATGCAAAAAGTCGTTCGGCTCCATGTTTTTAAAGAAACGAATGTTGGCTGGATTGAAGTTTTCACGATAGTAGCGAATTCCGTTCGAAGTTCCGTCCGAGCCTGCATCTACGTTTGGCCAAAACCAAAATGTTGGAATGTTTAACTCATGAATGGCTTTTAACGTACATAAAACATCTTCTCGTGCCGATTTGTAGCGATTGGTCTCTGGATGTTGCATTACGACCAAATAACCGTTAGCAATGTCTAAATCCGCTCCTACACCACCATATTTTTGGATCGGATCGAAATGATAATCGTTGGTTTCTAAGACTTCTTTCGCAATATCAATCGACGGACAACCTGTGTTGATGACATATTCTGGATCTTCTCCCAATTTGATTACACGATCGCGTGCATCTTCCGAAGCAACTAAATGTAAGTCTGCCAATTTGGTATTCGCATGACGTACTTTTTCGTCAATATTCCCCGTCACTTCTCCACCTTGAATGTGTACTAACGGAATGTTTTGATACGCCGCCGCAATACTCGTCGCAATCGTTTCAAAGCGATCTGCAATTGTGATCACAGCATCTGGTTTTAGATTGTAGAACACATTGGAAAGCTCCATCACACCTAAACCTGTCGTTTTTGCCATCGCGGTTGGATTTTCACCTTCCAACACCATAAATACTTTTTCATCAATCTTGAAACCGTCTTTTTCAATGACATTCACAGCATTTCCGTAACGTCCTAATAAGGCAGAACCTGCGACTACCAATTGCAATTCCAAGTCTAGATGCTCTTGAATCGCTTTGAGCGCAGTTTTGATTCTACTATACGATGGTCGTGCGGTGACTACGGCACATATTTTTCTTTTGTTCATTCTTCTTTTTGCTTTTGGCTCTTAGCTTTTGGCTTTAGGTTGTTGATTTGTTTTTTTGTTGATTTGTTTATTTGTCATTATGACGAACATTGAGCCTGTCGAAATGTGATTTATTGACGATAATTTAATAATCTCCAGCCTTTATTGGGTATATAAATCGTTTCACATAGACGAATGTCCTTTTTCTTTTTTTTATGACTATTCTGATACGAATAAACTTTTATGTTATCATTTAAAAAATAATACTCTGGCTTCTTTTTTAAGGGTTTTTGATTCAAAATTTTACTAAAAGGAACTGGTTCTATATCAAGTTCTCCAATAAGTTCAAATCGAATAGACCTTTTGTAAAAATAATTCCCATTCAAATATTCAAAGCGTTCTTTATCAATTGTACGTGCATTTTCATCATATTCATGTTTGCCAAATAAAGGTGATCTTCTATAGTATTGACACATTTCAATGAACTCTTTTTCCGTAATATAGAGCTTCAGTAAAGCATCATAATCATTGTTTTTGTGCGCTATTAACACTTCATAACTAAATGCTTTAAAACCTTTGATATCGTTGCGAGTAAAGTCAGCCTTTCTAGCATCAATTACCTTTTTTGTGAATGTTTGTATTTCAGTTGTTACACTGTTAGTTAAAGCTAGTTCTTTATACTGTTTTACAAAATTTATAAGCATTGCACTTCCCTTTTTTGTTTCCGGAAAATCAGATAGTAACAAACCGCGTTTTGCCAACCATTTGTCAAATGCTCTTTGCTTTTTGTCCGCATCATTGAGCGTTTCTTTAGAATTTTTTTCTGTGGAATATTCAATTATAATTTGTTTAATTTTTCTTCTAGAGATAATATACGTGTGCTTATCAATTACAGGCGGCATCTCCATGAGTGTCCTGTAATCATTGGAAGTTGTTACAAAAAGTGTAATAGATGTATCCGAAGCTTCTACGACTTTAATATTTGAAAATTTTGTATTTAATGACCTATTTTTTTCTACATGAGCCATTCCTTGCTTTTGAATGTCTCCTAAAGAAACTTTAAAATTTCTATGTGTAAGTTTTTGAAGCGTTTTTATATCTTGTTCATTGTGAGCTTTAATAAATTTCTTAGCTATTTCTTCATTGGATTGCCCATAAAAACTGCTTGAACCAATTAGGCAAAAGAATACTATGAGTATATGTCGTATCATTTTATGTTGGTTTTAATGTAAGTCTTCTTCATTCAAAAAGTCCCATTGCTTCATATCATTTACTAACTTTTTTCCGATAACTTTTTGGAATTTTGATGCTAAAATGCCATAGTTTTTTGGTTTTTTAGCTTCTAAATCGTTAAAAGTCAAAACATGTCCTTTTGGTAAATCTTTGTTGATTGCTAGGGATTTTTCAAAGATTTGTTTTAATTCTGCATATTGTGAGTTGTCTTTTTTATCGATTGGATGATTCAGCGCTTTGTCAATGTTTCTAATAGCGCTGACTAATTTTGTAGTTTCTGGAAATGTTAGTGATGATTTGGCGTCAGGTCCAAACATTTCTTTGTCAAATACGACATGAAATTCTAAGATTTCTGCGCCAAGTGCAGCTGCTGCAATTCCCGCTTCGATTCCTGCGGAATGATCAGAGAATCCGACTTTTACTTGGTAACGCTCTTTTAGTTCTTGAATTACGTTTAATCCAAACTGTTTTGGTTCAGTTGGATATGAGGTTGTACATTGTAAAATAGAAAATTCACAGTTTTTTTCTTTGAGAAAAGCTACGGTTTCGTCCAATTCTGCAAAGGAACTCATTCCCGAAGAAATGATAATAGGTTTGCCTGTATTTGCTATTTTTTCTAACAACAAAAAGTTATTGACTTCCCCAGAACCTACTTTGTATTGCTTCACGCCTACTTCTTCCAACAAATCTACCGCTGCATTACTGAATGGTGATGATAGAAAATCCAATCCGACTTCATCGCAATGCGCTTTAAGTCCTTTCCATTGTTCTAACGAGAATTCCATACGCTGCCAGTATTCATAACGCGTTGCATCTTGCTTTGAGAATTTTACTCGAAAAGGTTCGTGAATACTACTTTCAGCAGCAGCAATATGCGTTTGAAACTTGATTGCATCCGCATCTGTTTTCGCCACAGCATCAATATACGCATGCGCCATTCCTAGACTTCCGTCGTGAGCTTGGGCTATTTCTGCTATGATGTAGGTTTTTTTCATGGGTTTTGGGTGTTTGGTCTTAGGTGTTGGGTTGGGTTGTGTTAATTCGTCAATTTGTTTATTCGTTTATTTGTATCGCTTTGCTCTTTGTTTTTATGCTGTCATTCCGCACTTGATGCGGAATCTATTTTGGTTTGATTTGGATTCTGCTTTCGCAGGAACTACATTTCAGCTTCAAAGTAGTTCTCGATACAAATTTGCTTCATTTCGACTTCGCTCAATGTGCACAAATTCACTCGAACTGACGTTTGGAACAATTCATCATTTAACATTCAAAGCTCCTAGAAACCTGCTCAACTTCCCCAACTGCTCTTCTACTGTAAAACTTTCCAAAAACGTCTCACGTGCGTTATCGCCTATAAATATCCGCTTTTCTGTATTGTTATACAAATCTACCAATTGTGTGGTCATTTGTTGTAAATCTTGACTTAGGATACTGTTTTGATCGTGAGTGACTTCGGGATAACAACTTGCTGCTGCTTCCGTGCTGACTAAGACTTGTGCATAGTTGAATACTAATGGAATTCGTGTGCGGGTTCCTGTGTTGTATTCCCATGGAATGATGTGTATGTCGTACGGTTGTAGCGCTTTTGATAAATCTTCTACGAAACCTACACATTCTATTTGATCGTCTTTTAATCGTTGTTTCAATGATTCCCCTGCATATTTTAAATTTCCTATTACTTTTAGTTTGATGTTTGGAATTTGTGCTTTGAGATCGTTCCAGCAGACCTCTAAAAATCGTTCCAATCCGATGCGGTTTGCGGTGGTTCCCATGCCACCTAAATGGACTATGGATGGAGTTTTCTCGTTGTTTTTTGTCAATTCTACTTGTTGATAGGTCAACGGAATATATAATGTATTTGGATTTCCGTAGTCTTTGATTTCTTGAGTTTCTGTGTACGAAGCGGAGACACACGCTGAGACACTTTTGACCAAATCCAATTCCACTCTTTTCTTTTGTTTTAGGTGGAATTTCTGCAAGAAAGAAAGCTTACTTTTTAGCTTTCGTAGTTTGAATTCCCAATCGTGATGCGCATAGAGTATTGGAATGTTTAGATTTGAATAGTTTGCCAAAATCGCTGTCCAGCGCCATTCTGCCCATACTAAATCGATCTTATTTTGAGAGATATATTCTTTTAAAATCTGCTCGTTTGTATCATTCACAAAGAAATATTCAAATTTTTCAGGAGCTGTGATTGCGTTTTTGATCCGATTGAAGATTCCTTTGGGTGGAATTTGTGCTACTTGAAAGTGTTTTATTTCTGTATATAATCCTTGAATTTCCTGAATGTACTCAGCATTTACCTTTGATGAAAGTTCCGCTTGTTTTCCATCTGCAAAATCAACCAATACTACATGAACCTTGTAGTTTAACTTTACTAATAATTGCAAATGACTAAAGTATACAGACGCGCCACCATTGGCGTTTGGTGAGATTTTTGTGTTATTTACTAAAAAGAGCACATTCATCACAGAAAGAATTTGTTTAGAAAACCGAGTCCGTTTGCTATGAAAATACGCGCAATTTTTGACTTTATCGCGATTGTTTTGGGACTTCCCCACTTTTTATGGAAAATGATGTGTCCTTGCAACAGCTTTTTACGTTCTAACATCCAGCGATTTTGTTCCGTGTAAATATATATTGGAATGTCCTTCTCGGGAATTTCTACATCATCGAAGAAGGCACTTTTCTTTTTTTCCAATTCTTTTGAGACTTTACTTTCTAGGTGTGAAACTTCAGAATTTGCTACTAAGATGTGCTGTTGACCGTATTTCTGTAGCATCAAACTGTACTCATCATCTGCATAGAAAAAGCTGAAACGTTCATCCAACAAACCGGTTTTGTCAAACATTGCTTTTTCTGCGATGATGCACCAACCTACAATATGTCGTCTGACTTTGTATCCGAATAGATAGTCTTTTCCATCAAAAAATGTTTTTGGCGTGAATTTGCTGTCATAATCTACAGGACAAAACGATTGCACTTTTGGATATTTCTTTTTTACTTTTAGAATCTCCGTGAACCAGTTTTTCTGAAAGATGAGATCGTTATTGAATAAACCGACAAAATCACCTGAAGCTGCTTTGATTCCTATATTTAGATACTTGTGAAAATTAAACTCTTCTACAGGAATTATGACTTTTACATGATCTGGAAATTGATATGGTGAATCTTGAATTTGCTTGTTACTTTCGATTAACAAAACTTCAAAATTAATCTCTGGATTGTCTTTTTCCGCTTGTATCATACTTTCAATACACTGTAGCGTCATGTCGAAAATTGACTGACTTTTGGTGTTGGACAATATAATGGCAGAGAATAACATGTTATTTTTTTACACAGCGAAATACGTACTGAAATGTAAAATAGTTTTTGAAGAATCCTAATTTTTTGAAAATTCTTGGGATGAGCGGAAAACCGCCTTTGTAGGCACTGTAACGCATGACACGATTCAATGCTTCGATTTTCATATCTGCTTGATCTACCAACTCTTCTATGTTTTTGAGTGTAAACCAACGCATGTGTGTTTTATCATATAATCCGCTAGGTTCGTACGGGAATTTCCCTTTGAACACCAAGTGTTTTAAGGTTTCCAAATGCTGTACATTCGGTAAGGAAATGATCATTTTTCCTGTCGGTTTTAGTGCTTTTTCTAGTTCTGACAATACATGCCACGGATCAATTAAATGTTCTAAAACATCTCCTAAAATGATATAATCAAATGCTTCTCCTTTAAAACTTTCGAGTAATTCTTGATCTTCGATGCTTTTTTCAATCACTTTTGTGATGTTTTTTTTCGCATTCACTACAGATTCTTCATGGGTTTCTACACCAATAACTTCTGTTGCCATTCCTTGATCGAGCAGCCATTTTCCGTTGATTCCGTTGGAACAACCAACATCCAAGACTTTGAGATTTTCACCTTCAATCAATGCAATGATATCTTTTCGAAGTTTTATGTAGGCTTGATTCATTTTCGGGTTATTTTTCGTCTAAAGGTTGTTTTTTGATCTTCCACGACAGCATTGGTCGTACGATTCCTGGCCATTTTCCAGCGTACGGTCCGCGTACGCCATCACCTGTGGTATCATCAAAGACTTCAAAACTTAATAAATTATCTTCAACTGCATGAATGATTTCAGGATTGTAATTTCCAACCGCTACTAACAGATTGAATTGTCCTTCTGCCAAGAAATGACGAGGAATTTTACAGGTAGCCGTGACGATTCCTTTGTTTTTCTTATCGTGAAAATCTAACCAATCTGGTGCGTTGAATTCGTTGGAAGCAAATAAGCGTTGTCCGCGTTCGTTGATCACGTGAATGATCGCCGTATTGTTGTATTCTGTGTTTAAATCCCAATAGGCTACATCCACATAAATAGCATCTCGCACACTAAAACGGTTGCATAAATCGCCTTGTTCATTGCGAATCGCCGCACTTTTTAAACGTCCAAAATCGTTTCCTGGCGCCGTTTCTATGCTTTCCCATTCGTGATACGGTTTTGTATCTAAACCTTGATTTAAGTAGGCTTGAATCGCTTTGTCAGTATCTCCATCAAAGATCACTTCTCCATCTGCTAAAACCACCGTGCGTTGTGTCAACTTTTGAATCGCGTCCATGTCGTGACTTACAAACAACACTGTTCTTCCTTCACCTTTGGCGATGTCTTGCATTTTTCCAATGGCTTTTTTCTGGAATTCCGCATCACCCACTGCTAATACTTCGTCTACCACTAAAATTTCAGGTTCTAAATGTGCTGCTACCGCAAATGCTAAACGTACTTTCATTCCGGAAGAATAGCGTTTTACAGGTGTGTCCACATATCGCTGAACGCCTGCAAATTCTACAATTTCTTCAAATTTCGATTTGATTTCTGCTTTGGTCATTCCCAAAATGGCACCATTGAGGAAGATGTTTTCTTTTCCTGTCAATTCTGGATGAAATCCGGTTCCGACTTCTAATAACGAGGCAATTCTACCCTTGGATTTGATGATTCCCTGCGTTGGCATTGTTACTTTAGAAAGTATCTTAAGCAAGGTAGATTTTCCTGCACCATTTTTTCCAATGATTCCCAAGACTTCTCCTTTACCTACATCAAAACTGATATTTTTGATCGCCCACACATAGTTCGATTTTCCAACTGTATTTCGTGTATTTCGTTCGCCAATACGTTTATACGGGTCTTCTTTTCCGCGAATTTTGTGCCACCAACGGTTGAGATCATGACTGATCGTTCCTGTTCCAATCACGCCTAGACGGTATTGTTTGGATAGGTTCTCCACACGTAATATGAGTTCTTTCTCCTGCATTATACCGTATCTATGAAATTACGTTCTGTTTTGTTGAATATGATCAAGCCGAATAGGAATACCAAGATTGAAATTCCTAGGGTGATGAATATGTATTGTAATTCGAAATCTCCTTGTTCAAATACCATGTAACGGAAGGATTCAATGACTCTCGCTAACGGATTGTATTCCACGATCCACGATACGTACGACGGTAATTTTTCTGTGACAATCGCAATCGGATACATCACTGCTGACACATACATCATCAACTGTATTCCAAATTGTACTAAGAAGGTTAAATCGCGGTATTTTGTGACCATGGAGGAAATAATCATTCCTAAGCCTAAGCCTAACAATCCCATGATAATCACAATTAATGGCATCAAAATGAGATAAATAGAAATCGTTCCTGCATAGCCCTTTAAGGCAAAAAACACATAAAACGCGATGAATATTAAGACTTGGATTCCAAATTTTAATAGATTGGAAACCGTTATCGATAAAGGCATGATGACTCTTGGAAAATACACTTTACCAAAAATGTTTTCATTTTTCTTGAAGGTGTCCGAAGTTGCTTTGAGACATTCTGCAAAGTAATTCCAAATGGTAATTCCCGCAAGGTTAAAGAGAAAAGCATTCACCGTTCCTGTCGCGATGTCTGCAATTCCATTAAAAACTAAAGTGAAAATTACGGAAGTCAACAACGGTTGAATCAAATACCACAACGGACCTAACACAGTTTGTTTGTACAACGTTACCACATCACGGCGCACAAAAAGCATTAATAAGTCGCGATATTGCCAAATTTCTTTGAATTTGAAATCGAGAAGGTTGCTTTTTGGAGATATTTCAAATAACCAAGTATGTTTTTGGGGCTTGTCCAAACGGTTCAATTTTTAGGTTACCAGATATTTTCTAAGTCCTTTTTGGTGTAGGTATGATTGCGTTCTACAAACGTACTTTTGGAATCGTTTTTTAACTTTAGATTGCTGTTTTTTGAGAATACTCTCGATAAAATTCCAAATGGCGTTAGAAAGATATAAAATACTACTGATAGCAGAATTCGTGTGTTAATCCAACCTAAAACCAATGCAAATTTTCCCCAGAACCAGACAATTAAACGTTCTAATGGCGGAATAAAAGAAGCCACTCCAATTCCTAACGCTACTAAACGCAAATAGAATGCTGGCGTTGGTTTCACGAAATAGAATTCTAGCAATGCAGAGAGTACTAGAAATCCAGTTACCATCACCAATAGGGTTTGTGTATTACTTTCTTTCATCTGTTAAAATAACGCATAAATAAATGGTGCTACTGCCGATCCACCGCCAATGACGATGATGATTCCTAATAAAAGTAACACAATAATCATCGGTACAAGCCAGAATTTTTTTCGTTCTTTTAAGAATCTGAATAGATCTTTTAAAAACTCCATAGGTTATTGATTTTGTTGATTCAAGGTCTTCATAAATGCCGCCAACGCATCGCCCATTTTTTTATTTCCTTCCGGATTGAAATGGCAATCGTCGTACAAGTACATGCTTGTTTTTGGGATGATAGAATCTGTCCTAAATACAGGAATTGAAAATTTTGCACTTTCAATTACTGTAACGTCGTTGATACTATCTACTTTTTGCTGCAATTTTTTTGCATTGTAACGAATTCCGCCACGCGAGGTCATCCAATGCCAATCTTGCAAAGCTTTTTCTTCTGTATCCCAAGTCACGACTTGCGTCGCAAATATAAGCTTTATATCATTCGCCTGACATATTCCGATTAAGGATTTTAATTTATTTGCATAATTCCCATAATCGGTAGTAGGTAATTGATTTTCAATAGGTCGCGCTTGTGTCTTTTTTACTTTTTTCTTGTAATTTGACTCGATTTCAATCGTTTCGAGCGCATCTTCTTCACTTTTGAACGCGTAGTACAAACGACGTGGAATTTGGAATTCGTAGAGAAATACGCCTAACATTTTTCCAAATCCGACCTCTTCGTCTACTTTTTCCGTTATGTTGAATTTTAGCGGATTGTCGTCCAACATCAAACGTGTCACATCATTGATGCCGCAAAACACAATGACTTCATCAGGTTGTAAGTGTATGATTCGGTGTGCCAACATCGCCACATGATCTTGAATGTTATCGCCCGATTTTCCTGCGTTGTAGACTTTTATGATTTTGTCTTTGTAATTATCATTGTTTAAATTGTTCTGCAACACTTGCGTCCACACATCGGCGTCATCTACATAGAGACTTTCCGTAGAGCTTCCGCCAATCGCAAAGATTCGGTATTCGCTATCTGGTTTTGGCATTTTGAGTTCATCTCCGCGAAAACCTACATTATTTATGGTAAAGTTTGTCTTTTCTTTATAGTCTTCAAACCCTAACAAACCTTCTTCTGTAGCAAATTCTAATTGTGTGTTTGGATCAAATTGCGATTCAATATACATGTTTCCAATCGGTGGAAAAAACATGTTTTGCTTTGCTCTTTCGTACGGATCAGGTACAGGAAAAAACTGCAAAATGACTTCTATTAGCACAATTAGCACTAAAAGCACAATAAGATTATATTTAATTGTTTTCCACACAGTTATCTAATCTAATAAAAATTCTTCTTTCCAATCGTCCGTGTCTTGCCAACTTGGCTGATCTGACTTTTTATACACATAATTTCCAATCACCAAATAGTCCATTTCCGTTCGCATAAAACAGCGATAGGCATCATCTGGCGTACACACAATCGGTTCTCCACGCACATTGAAACTTGTGTTTACTACGACACCAACTCCTGTAATTTTCTTGAATTCGTTGATCAACTCCCAGTATTCCTGATTGGTTTCTTTGTGTACTGTTTGAATTCGTCCTGAAAAATCAATATGTGTAATCGCTGGTAATGTAGAACGTTGCACATAGAGTTTATCGCGAATCGGCAACTCGTGATAATTCGCTGGCACTTCGTGTTTGATATTTGGATGGACTTTATGCACCAACAACATGTATGGCGAAATTCCATCGTAATCAAAGAATTCGTTCACATCTTCCGACAACACAGACGGCGCAAACGGACGGAACGATTCTCTGTATTTTATTTTGAGATTGAGCTTTTTTTGCATTTCTGGATTTCGTGCATCGCCCAAAATACTTCTTCTTCCCAAAGCACGTGGACCAAATTCCATGCGTCCTTGCATCCAACCTATGGCGTTTCCTTCTGAAATGTAGGTTGCTACTTCTTTCGTTAATTTATTGAAATCTGAGAAGTGTGTTGCTTTGGCGTTGTATTTACGATTGACTTTTTCAATGTCCAACTCTGAAAATTCTGGACCTAAATACGCACCGCTCATTGCATCGTTTGGCACTACTTTGCGTTCTTGTTCAAAGTAGGTGTAATAGGCTGTCAATGCTGCTCCTAACGAACCTCCGGCATCTCCTGCAGCTGGTTGAATGAAGATTTCTTTGAAGATATTTTCATTCTGTAATTTACCGTTGGCTACACAGTTTAAAGCTACTCCACCTGCCATGCACAGATAGTCTGCGCCCGTAATTTCTTTGGCGTGTTTGGCAAGTTTGATAATGATTTCTTCCGTGATTTCCTGAATTGCCAATCCTAAATCTGAATGATGTTGCTCAAATTCAGATTCTGAAGTTCGTTTTGGGAATCCGAACAATTCTTCCCACTTTTTATCATATACCATGCGCAATCCGACCGCATAGTTAAAGTATTGCTGATCTAACCAAATAGAACCATCCTCATGAATTTTGATGAGCTTTGTTTTGATGATTTCCTTAAACTTTTGCACACGTTCTGATTTCGGATTTCCATACGGCGCCAATCCCATAAGCTTGTATTCTCCTGAGTTTACTTTGAATCCTAAGAAATAGGTAAATGCTGAATATAACAATCCCACAGAATGTGGAAATTGCAATTCTTTCAGCATGGTGATGTCTTTTCCATCTCCGACACAAATAGACGCTGTTGCCCATTCTCCTACACCATCTAACGTTAAGATTGCTGCTTTTTCATACGGCGACGGATAAAACGCACTTGCTGCATGTGATAAGTGATGTTCTGGGAAAAGGAGTTTTAGTTTTTTCTTGTTGAAGGGTTCAATTTGTTTCAATTCGTCCTTAATCAACTTTTTTAAGAACATTTTCTCCTTCAACCACACTGGAATTGCTGTAATGAAGGACGATACTCCTTTCGGCGAAAAGCCATAATAGGTTTCTAATAAACGTTCAAATTTTAGCAAAGGCTTGTCATAAAAAACAACCGCATCCAGTTCATCAATCGTTTTTCCTGTATATTCCAAACAGTATTTTACAGCGTTGGTTGGAAACGCAGGATCGTGTTTTTTACGCGTAAAGCGTTCTTCTTGCGCAGCAGCCACTACGATTCCATCTTGTACGATGGCTGCGGCAGAATCATGGTAAAATGCAGATATTCCTAATATCGTCATAATCGCTTTTTCTTGAAATACACTAATGCATTTCGTATTTGGGGTTGTTTTTTATCTCCTTTTAAAAGGTTTTTTGAGTCGTGATAATAGCGAGCGGCGATCATTTTCATGGTATCCATTTCCGTAGCTTCCATAACCGTAGCCGTAGCCATATCCATAGCCGTAACCATACCCGTAGCCATATTTGGCTTTTTGTCGGTAATCGTTGAATACGAAGCTTATGTTTTTGACTTCTCCCTTTTTATATTTTTCATTGATGATGTTCAACATAGCTTTCTTTGAATAGTCTTGTCGCACCATATATATTGTTGCATCCGCATGTATGATTAAATCCAAGGCATCTGACACCAATCCTAGTGGCGGCGTGTCTAAGATAACGTACTCGTAGCGTTGCTTTAATTCTGTGATAAATTCGTCGAGTTTTTGACTGATCAATAATTCAGAAGGATTTGGTGGAATGGGTCCCGAAGTAATCACATCTAAATTGTCGTATTTGGTACTTTGAATGACTTCATCAAGTTCTTTTTGCCCGATGAGATAATTCACCACTCCAATGTTATTGTTGATTCCAAAGTCTCCAAAGATTTTTGGTTTGCGCAGGTCTAGTCCAACTAAAATCGTCTTTTTCCCCGTCAAAGAGAACACCGAAGCCACATTGATGGAACAAAACGTTTTTCCTTCTCCACTGACAGATGAAGTGATTAAAACTGTTTTCGTCTTGTCTTTGTCTAAATTTTTATAAATGTATTGCAAACTCGATCGGATACCTCGGAATGATTCCGCTACTGATGATTTCGGACTTGAAAATACGGCTAAATTTGATTCTGCTCTGCTTCTACTTACAATTCCTAAAATTGGAATGTTGGATAGTTTTTTAATGTCTTCCGGCGTATTGATATTATTGTCAAGCACCGTTACCAAAAACACAAATCCTAACGGAAGTAACAATCCGATGAACAAAGCAATGGAATAATTTTTACGCGTATTTGGTAAGATAGAACCTTGTCCTAAATCCTTTGCACTGTCGATTACTTTTACGTCGGAAACATTTGCCGCTTTTACAATTCCTGCTTCGTTTTTCTTCTCTAAAAGCAACGTATACGAAGCTTCACTCAGCTTGTAACTACGTTCAATATTAAAGAGTTGTTGTTCTTCTTCTGGCAGTTTTCTGAATTCGGCATTTGCTTTTTCGGTTCTACTGTCTACATTCGCAATGTCAATATTCGTTGAAGAACGCGCTGTTTTTACATTTTCAAGCAAAACACGTTTCGTCGCTTCAATATCTTGATCTATTTCTCTGAAGAAGATTTCATTCTTCACCGTTTCGCCCAATTTCGCTCTTTGAATCGATAAACTAACGATTTTTGAGACGTTGTTTATGATGTTCGGATCATCAATTCCTGAGGAAGCTGGCGCTGGTAAGGATCTGAAATCTGTACTGTTTGTTAAATAGTCTTCTAAGAGTTTATAGTATTGAAGCTTCAACATATACCCGTTTTTTTCAATACTGTACTGATTCAACTTGGCAAATACTTCTTCACCTTTTAAGGATGGATTGAATACTTTATTGTCCTGCTTGTATTGTTTCAGTTTTTGCTCGTCTTTTCGTAGCGAATCTTCCACACCTGAGATCATTTTATCGATAAATTCCAGTGTGTTCGTCGCAAATTGATTCTTCTCCTGTAACTGCTTTTGCTTTAAGATTTCGGTTGTCGCGTTTAAGTAATCTGCCAAAATCGAACGATTTGGACCTGTCAGACTTAAGATCAACATCGAAGCGCCTTGTACTTTTAGACTTACCGCAATAGATCGATAATTAGAGATTTCAGTATTCAGACTCGTCAAATAAATGTAATACGGTTGTCCAATTTTGATATTCGTATCTCTTCGCGGTGTGAGTGTGAATTTAAAGAAGGGTGATTTTACTTCTGCGTTCATTACATAATCCGCCGAAAACGTTGGACTTTCAGGAGAAAAGCTAGAGACTTTATTTAAATTATAATTGATTCCTCTGTAGATTTCATCTGGAGAAAAGTCAATACTTGCGGTATAATTCTGCTCATCGCTAAAGACAATCTTAATCGGCGTATTGAAAATTTGCGGAATGTTTTCATCCAAACTCACAATAAAAGGTGCATTCGTGTGAATGTCTTCCAAACGGTAGTATCCGTCTTTTTTGTAATGAATGTACGATTGCAACGCACGCACGACACTTTCGTTATGCGCTCTCGATTTTAAAATCGTCTTAATCGTTTCCACCTTGTCACTCGCTCCGCCCCAATTGAAGGTCAAGTTCATACTCGAAGAAAAGAATGGATTCTGCTCTTCTTTGATCGAGATTAAACTTTCAATTCGATAAATACGTTCGAGTTGTTTGTTGTAGAAATAGGTCGCTACAAAAGCAATTCCCAAAGTAATCACAAACAGATACCAATAGTTCAGCGCTCGGAATGCGAGTGCTTTGATATCAAAAGAATTCTGTGATTTTAGTTCGTCAAATTCCTCTTCCATGCTCCTATAAATTTCTTGACAATACTAATACACTTGTTACTAACGACAATACGGTCACTACCGTCGTAATCGATTGCACCAAGGTTGTTCCTGTTCCTAACGACTTCTGTTTCAAAGGTTTCACATACACCATATCATTTGGTTGCAAGTAGTAATACGGCGAATTGAACGCTTCTATACTTGTCAAATCAATATGATGAATTTTTTGTCCTTGTGGATATTGACGAATGATCAATACATCTTTTCTATTTCCCACCGTCGTAATATCTCCCGCACTTGCCAAAGCTTCAATAATATTTACGCGATCTTGGTATAACGTATAGATTCCCGTATTGGAGACATCCCCGGTAACGGTAAAACGAAAACCTGCCAATTTTACCACAATAAACAAGTCTTCTTTCTTATTGAAATATTCTTCTAATAATTTCTTTTGAATAGATTCTTCAATTTCGTCTAAGGTAAACGCCAACACATTCAATTTTCCAAGAATCGGAATTTCAATATTTCCGTGCTTGCTTACCGTAAATCCGTTGTAATACAGCGTTTGTTCTGACTGCAAACCATTCGCACCATTTTCTGTCGCCACAGGCTGAAACATCGCTACCAATCTTGAATCGGACGATTTAATACTAATCGAAAGTAAATCGCCAACTTGAACTCTGTAGGGTTTTCCGTTTAGTTTTATCGTCTGTTCAATCAATTCCTTGTCGCCTTCTTTTTCGCCGAAGTACGTGAGTTCCTTGTTGGTAACACAGGAAGCGAGTGTAAAGAAAAGGATGAGAATTGCTATCGGGGCTTTCAAATTCATGAATCAGGTGCTGTTATTTACCAAGCAAATATAAGTTTTACGCACTAATAATAAAATTCTATGCAACATATCTGATCTTTTTATTTTTAATTTGTAAAAAAATCAACAACGTGAATTATTTATCCGTCGAAAATATCTCAAAATCTTTTGGTGAACGTGTGCTGTTTGAAGGCATTTCTTTTGGAATCAACAAGGATCAAAAAGTCGCATTCATCGCCAAAAACGGAACTGGAAAGACCTCTTTATTGAATATTATTACTGGTCGTGAAGAATCGGATAGCGGACAAATTATCTCCCGAAAAGGAATTCACCTAGCGTTTTTATCTCAAAATGAGAATCTTGATCCAACACTCACGATTGAGGAAACAATTTTCGCTTCAGATAATCCGATTTTAGATATCATTGCCAATTATGAACGTGCCTTGTTACATCCTGATGATACCGACAATTACCAAAAAGCGTTTGAAAAAATGGAATTGCACAATGCGTGGGATTTTGAAACCCAATACAAGCAAATTCTATATAAGTTAAAGCTTGAAAACTTAGCGCAGAAAGTCAGCAATTTGTCTGGTGGACAGAAAAAACGCTTGGCATTGGCAACGATTTTGATCAATAAACCTGACTTGTTAATTCTCGATGAGCCAACGAATCACTTGGATTTGGAAATGATCGAATGGTTGGAAGAATATTTTAAAAAGGAAAATATCACTTTATTTATGGTGACGCACGATCGTTATTTCTTAGAACGTGTATGCAATGAAATCGTAGAACTCGAAAACGGTCAATTATACAATTATAAAGGAAGTTACTCGTATTATTTAGACAAAAAAGAAGCGAGAATTCAAGCAGAACAAGCTTCGGTTGAAAAAGCCAAAAATTTATACAAAAAGGAACTTGATTGGATGCGTCGTCAACCGAAAGCACGAACCACCAAATCGAAATCACGTATAGATGATTTTTACTTAATTAAAGAAAAAGCGCATCAACGCCGAAAGGAACATGTAGTACAGCTGGATATCAACATGGAACGCATGGGCAGTAAAATTCTGGAGTTGCATAATGTTTCCAAATCGTTTCAAGACAAAGTACTGCTCGACAAGTTTGAATATGTCTTTAAAAAAGGCGAGCGCATCGGAATCATAGGAAAAAACGGAACAGGAAAATCTACTTTTTTAAATCTGATTACTGGACGTTTAAATCCTGATGGCGGAAAAGTCATTGTTGGTGATACCATTAAATTTGGCTATTATACGCAAAGTGGCATCAATCCAAAAGAAGGTCAAAAAGTAATTGAAGTCATCAAAGAATACGGCGAATACATTCCGCTGAAAAAAGGCAGAATGATTTCAGCAGCGCAATTGTTAGAACGCTTTTTGTTCGACCGAAAACGGCAGTATGATTTTGTAGAAAAACTTTCTGGTGGCGAATTGAAACGCTTGTATTTGTGTACCGTTTTGATTCAGAATCCAAACTTCTTAATTCTCGATGAACCTACGAACGACTTGGATATCGTAACGTTGAATGTACTCGAAAGCTTCTTACTCGATTTCCCGGGTTGTCTGTTAGTCGTTTCACACGACCGTTATTTTATGGACAAAATTGTGGATCATTTATTCGTTTTCCGTGGCAATGGTGTGATTGAAGATTTCCCCGGGAATTACACCGATTTCAGAGTCTACGAAGACAGTGCAGCGCCTGAAACAAAATCTACTGAAAAAAAAGAAAAGAAATCCTGGCGACAAGATGATAGTGATAAATTAACCTACAACGAACAAAAAGAATACAAACGTTTGGAAAAAGATATTCAGCGTTTGGAAGAAGAAAAAGAAGCGATTGAACAATTATTCGTAACAGGCGAACTCTCACAAGAAGAAATTCAGGAAAAATCGATTGAATTGCAAAAAATCATCAACGAATCGGAAGAAAAAACGGAGCGTTGGTTTGAATTGGCGGCTAAAATTGAAGCGTAATTATGTGGTATCAAATCTTTGCCTACTTTCGATTTTTAGCAAAATCTACCAATCAACACGGGATTCATTCGCCGTTTGTATATGATTTAGTGACTAAGTGTTTTTACGATAAACAACCAACAGCACACTATCAAACCATTCAAAACTATCGCGAAACATTACTGAAAAATGACACGATTATCGAAGTCAAAGATTTTGGCGCAGGCAGCAGAGTTTTTTCATCTGACAAACGGAAAGTTTCTGCCATTGCTAAAAACGCAGGAATCACCCAAAAACGTGCGCAACTCTTATCACGACTCACATCTTATTTCAACTGCAACAAATGTTTGGAATTGGGAACTTCGCTCGGAATCGGGACAATTGCCATGCAAAATGCTACTGATGTGTATACGATTGAAGGTTGTCCTGAAACCGCAAAAATCGCAGAACAGCAACTTCGAAAATTTGAAATGGATAACGTTTCTATCACGATTGCTCCTTTTGAGAAAGCTTTATCGCAGTTTAACGATGAATTGTTTGATTTAATTTATTTTGACGGAAATCATCAAAAAGAAGCGACACTTTCGTATTTCGAACAATTGCTCAAAACTGCACACAATGACACGGTTTTTATCTTTGACGACATTCATTGGAGCAAAGACATGACCGAAGCTTGGGAAACCATCAAAAATCATCAAAAAGTTACGGTGACGATTGACACCTTCTTTTGGGGATTTGTATTTTTCCGAAAAGAGCAAGTAAAAGAACATTTTATTGTACGTTTGTAGCGCTATGTTTGGACTTATTTTTACAATCATCATACTATTACTTTCGCTTTTGGGAAGCATGCTCTTTCTACAGCGAAAACTTAAAGTCTATAGTGGCTTCACACCTATTCTAGCGTTTTGCAGCTTGGGGATTTTGTTGACGTTGGCGTTACTATTTGGTGTGTTGCAAATCATGACTTATTTTCTATTTTCGTTGGGTTTGGCGAGTTTTGGATATTATACATATCATCATTTCAAAAATGGTAAAAATGAAGTTTTGATTGAAACTCCTTTGCGACTTTTCATCATACTTTTTGGATTCAGTTTTTCACTCTACATCAGTGCTAATTTCTCCGCTTGGGATGAATTCAGCTTTTGGGCAGTTGCTTTAAAAGAATTAGTCGTGACGAACGAAATGTACGGACTAAATTTTACCGATTTTCCAGAATATCCACGCATTACAACCTTAATTCAATATTATTTCAATAAAACCATTGCTTTTAGCGGTTTGCATGAAGGAATCAGCATTTCAGCACATGTGGTGTTTTCACTAGTGTTTATTCCTATGATCTGTTACAAACGACAAAAAAGTGCGCTCAATGTAATACTCACCTGCATTCTGTTATTTGTCGCGTATCAAGTATTGTGCACGCCAATTTACTTTTTGTATGCGGATAATTTTATTGCGATGTTATTAGGTGTCGGATTGGCTTTTTATTTTTTGTTGGAAGACAAACGCAAAGCTTTATTCTATGCAGCAATTCCGCTCGCCGCTTTAACATTGACAAAACCGATCGGAATTCTATTTAGTTTGATCGGATTGGGAATTATAGGTGTCAATTATCTCTTTACAAGTGATATTCGCACACAATTTCTGCAAAAAGTAAAACCATTATTGTTTACGGGATTGTTTGTTGTAAGTATATTTGGAAGCTGGAAAGTCTTTATTTCTATCAAAAACACACAACCGATTTCCAAAACGACCTCGCAGATTACGCTTGAAAATATTATGAATCCGCCTGATCATTACTATCCGATTCGCGATTCGTTTATTGATGCTTTTTTCTTTGGCGGACAAGAAGTCGGAAGTGCCATTTTAAAACCTGCTACGCTTCAAAAAGACATTCAAAAGTACACGGGAATCAATTTGTCTTTCTTAAAAGATGCATCAAACATAAAAATCAGTGCACTTGTAATCATACTTTTTTTGATCAGTATTGCTTTGTATCATAAAAAGCAGTTATTAGCGTATTTCCCAAAGAAATATAGTTTTTCTATGCTAGCAATTACGATGTTTTTGGCGATTGTTGGTTATGCAATTTTATTGTTATTCATCTTTGCATTTGTCTTTTATGAAATCACACAAAAAGAAGCGGGCGAATTGGCGAGTTATTATCGTTACATGGGAAGTTTGCTCTTGGCGTTCTTTTTCTTCTTGAGCATTTTAATTTACAATTCAAAAAGAAGATATACGTATTACAGTATTGCGATCTTGGTATTTTTTATGTTGGTTGTGCCGCGATCGTTCTTTTCAAACTTAGTAAATTCAACATCAAATCCAACAGTTATAAGCAGATTAAATATTGTACAACAATTTGACACATTTATTCAAAATGAAAGGGTTCAAAATATAGCATTTCTAAGTTATGATAATATTGAAGACATCACACAGTATCACTTAAAATACGAACTCTTACCGATTCAAGTAAACAACGAACCGATTACCTTCAAAGCATTGACAACTTCTAAAACAGTTGCAGCAATTCAAAAGGAATTGGAAAGCTTTGATATGATTATTATCAAAGAAGAAAAAAGTCAAGAAATACAGCAGTATTTTATTGACAATGGTATTGTGAAGCCGATTTTTGTGTTGAAATAAAATTTGAGTTCAAATCGTCACTTCGAGTGATTTTTCATGCCATTGAGCTTGCCGAAATGCAGAAAAATAGTATCGAGAAGTACTTTGATTTACCTAGCTGTTCTCGATACAACGAATCAGAGATTCGCCACTCGAACTGACGGTTTAAGTTTAATACATTTATTTCAATATGATTTTATAACTCCGTACATATCCATTTTCAAACAAAAAACCACAATTATTCAGCAGAAAAAAAGTAAATTCGTAGTAATTTTTATAGTTAAGCCTCAAAAATTAACAACAGTGAGTGATACACGCCTACAGGAAGTCTTAGAAGTCAATAAAAAACAAAAAGAATTCTATAATGTAAAGAAGAAGAATTTCGCAACAAAACTATGGTCGTTTATGCGAAATAAACTATTGTCGGATTTCCGCAAAGAACTGAAAATCAACGAACAAGTATACGACAAACACCGAACTTGGTTGGGCGATTTGTCCGATAAAAAAGTATTGGATTTAGGGTGTTATGCAGGAAATCATCTGAGTTTGTATTTAGCCGAAAACGCAAAAAGCTATTTAGGAATTGACTTGAGCGATAAAGCCATCGGACAGTTAAACGAACGCTTAAAAAACATTCCTAACGCCAAAGCAGCAGCAGTAGATTTTCTGTCGCCAGAATTTGAAGAAACGGACTTTGACATTATTTATGCGTACGGAGTGTTGCATCACTTTGAAAGTTTGGATTTGTTGTTTGGGAAACTCAAAGAAAAATTAGCCGATGATGGAAAATTAATTTCTTATGATCCGTTAAAGACGAGTTTGCCATTGCGCATTATTCGTGGAATTTATAGACCTTTTCAATCAGATGCAGATTGGGAATGGCCGTTTACTAAGAAAACCGTACAACGTTTTCACAACGAATTCAAAGTCGTGGAACGCAGAGCGATTTTAGGAAGTTCCAAATGGGCATTTTTCTTAAACTTGCTTCCGATGAGTTCGACGAAAAAGTTGAATTACATCAAAAAATTACACCAAAAAGATTGGGAACAATCCAAAACGAACGATCGCCATTTATACAAATGCATGCATTTAACCATGCTGATGGAGCAAAATAAGTAACTATGACTACAGAATTAATCGTAATCATCATTATTGTCGGCGTATTAGCGCCATTGTTGTTTATCAATACACGAAAAAACAAACGTCGCAGCAATAGTCGCAAAAACCGTGAATTTATGGGCAATTATTTAGATAAGAAAAAAGATCAGAAAGATGATTGATTGGAAATTGCCTGTAGCGATTATCATTGGACTTTTCTTTGTGCATCTGTCCAACAAAAAAACAGCAAAGAAATTAACCGATTATTACAAAGAAAAAGAAGATAGCGACCAAAAAAATAAAGGAAACCTATAAAAAGTAAAAAACATGAGACTTAGAATCATATTAATTGCTGTCATTATAGGAATCATTCTTTTGTATGCATATCAACGCAACAGAAGAAATCGATAGTTAGAAAAAAAAGCAACGAAAAAGAAAAAATTATGAAAATTTATACTAAAACTGGAGACAAAGGAACGACTGCGCTATTCGGCGGTACGCGTGTTCCTAAGCATCATATTCGCATTGATAGTTATGGAACAGTGGACGAGCTGAACTCATATATTGGTCTCATTCGCGATCAAAAGATCAATCCGCATTACCAAAATGTATTGATGGAAATTCAGGACTTATTATTCACCGTGGGTGCCGTTTTGGCAACTGATCCTGAAAAAATGACTTTAAAAAACGGTAAAGATCGTTTAAACATTCCTAGAATTTCAGAAGCTGAAGTTGCCGTTTTAGAACGAGAAATGGACACAATGAACGATGCATTACCACCAATGACGCACTTTGTGTTGCCTGGCGGACATCAAACGGTGTCATTCTGTCATATTGCACGTTGTGTTTGCAGACGCGCAGAGCGTTTAGCCACAGCACTTTACGAAGCAGAACCTTTTGATGAGTATACTTTAAAATACCTAAACCGACTTTCTGACTATCTTTTTGTGTTGGCACGAAAGTTGTCGCATGACTTGCAAGCGAACGAAATAAAATGGATTCCGAAAAAGAATTCGTAAAACGCTAAAAATTAGAGGAATAAATATTATTCAAAAAACGTTCTTAAAAATAATGTGTAAATAATGATTTTTTTACTTGACTTTTTCATTTAAAAATTTATTTTTGCAAAAAATTAATATCGAAGAATATGTATTGGACATTAGAACTTGCATCGCATTTGAGTGATGCGCCTTGGCCAGCTACAAAAGACGAGTTGATCGATTATGCAATTAGAACAGGAGCTCCACTAGAGGTTGTAGAAAACTTACAATCTATTGAAGATGAAGGAGATTCTTATGAGTCTATTGAAGAAATTTGGCCAGACTACCCTACAGAGGAAGATTACCTCTGGAACGAAGACGAATACTAATAAGAAACGCAACCAAGGAAAAAAGTCTCCATTACTGAGGCTTTTTTTTTGGTTTAATATAAAACCTAACACACTATGAGTTTTTTAAATTCAGTGTTGAAAATGTTTGTTGGAGATAAATCCAAAAAGGACATTAAGGGCATTCAACCTATTGTGGATACAATCAAAGCGTACGAGCAGGAATTTGCTCAGTTAACGCTTGATGAGTTGAGAGCCAAAACAACACAATTTAAGTCGCGCATTACCGAAGCGTGCAAAGAAATAAACGATAAAATAGCTGCTTTACAAGAAGAAGCAGAAACCATTTCAGACATTGAACGCAAAGAAGATATTTATCAAGAAATTGATAAATTGAGAGACGAAGAATACACAGTTTCTGAAGGTGTTTTATTTGAAATCTTACCCGAAGCATTTGCGGTTGTAAAAGAAACGGCAAAACGATTTACTCACAATACAGAATTAAATGTTACCGCAACTCCGTACGACAGAGAATTATCTGGAATTCACGAATATGTTTCCTTAGATGGTGACAATGCCATTTGGCAAAACTCTTGGGATGCTGCTGGAAAGCAAGTGACTTGGGACATGATTCATTATGATGTACAGTTGATCGGTGGTATTACCATGCATCAAGGAAAAATTGCAGAGATGCAAACTGGTGAAGGTAAAACCTTGGTAGCGACGCTCTCTGTATATTTAAACGCATTGACTGGAAAAGGTGTGCATTTGGTAACGGTGAACGATTATCTGGCAAAACGTGATAGCGCGTGGATGGCTCCTATTTTTCAGTTTCATGGTTTAACGATCGATTGTATCGATTACCATCAACCGAATTCGGAAGCGAGACGAAAAGCCTATATGGCAGATATTACCTATGGAACAAATAATGAATTTGGTTTTGATTACTTGCGTGATAATATGTCGCATTCGCCAAATGACTTAGTACAACGTCCGCACAACTATGCGATTGTCGATGAGGTCGATTCGGTTTTGGTCGATGATGCACGTACTCCATTGATCATTTCTGGACCCATTCCACAAGGAGATTTACACGAATTTAACGAGTTAAAGCCAAAAGTATCTGAATTGGTACAAAGACAGCGTCAACATCTAACGGGCGTTCTGGCGGAAGCTAAAAAACTCATCAAAGACGGTGAAACCAAAGAAGGCGGATTCTTATTATTAAGAGTCTACAGAGGTTTGCCTAAAAATAAAGCATTAATCAAGTTCTTAAGTCAAGAAGGAATCAAACAGTTGCTTCAAAAAACGGAGAACTTCTACATGCAAGACAACAATCGCGAAATGCACAAAGTAGATGCAGAATTGTTATTCGTGATTGAAGAAAAGAACAATCAAATTGATTTAACAGACAAAGGAATCGAGTATTTATCTGCGGGAAGCAATGATAAAGAGTTCTTCGTCATGCCTGATATTGGAGGTGAAATTGCTAAAATTGAAGCGCAAGAGCTTGACAAAGACGAAGAGGTTGAATTGAAAGAAAAATTATTCAGCGACTTCCAAGTAAAGAGTGAGCGTATTCACACCATGAACCAATTGTTGAAAGCCTACACACTTTTTGAGAAAGATGTAGAATATGTGGTGATGGACAACAAGGTGAAAATCGTAGATGAGCAAACAGGTCGTATCATGGACGGTCGTCGTTACTCTGACGGATTGCACCAAGCGATTGAAGCAAAAGAAAATGTAAAGATTGAAGATGCGACACAGACTTTTGCGACAATTACGTTACAGAACTACTTTAGAATGTATCGCAAACTCTCTGGAATGACAGGTACAGCGATTACGGAAGCAGGCGAATTATGGGAAATCTATAAATTGGATGTTGTAGAAATTCCAACAAACCGTCCGATTGCACGTCACGACAGAGAAGATTTAATCTATAAAACAAAACGTGAAAAATACAACGCATTAATTGATGAAGTTACCGGACTATCAAAACAAGGAAGACCTGTATTGATTGGTACGACGTCGGTTGAAATCTCGGAATTGTTAGGGAGAATGCTTTCTATTCGTAAAATTCCGCACAATGTATTAAATGCGAAATTGCACAAACGAGAAGCAGATATTGTTGCCGAAGCAGGTCGTGCAGGACAAGTTACGATTGCAACCAACATGGCAGGTCGTGGTACGGATATCAAATTGAGTGATGAAGTAAAAGCTGCGGGTGGATTGGCGATTATCGGTACGGAACGTCACGATTCACGTCGTGTAGATAGACAGTTACGCGGTCGTTCAGGTCGTCAAGGAGATCCAGGAAGTTCACAATTTTATGTGTCTTTAGAAGATAACTTGATGCGCTTATTCGGTTCGGATCGTGTGGCAAAAATGATGGATAGACTAGGGTTGAAAGAAGGTGAAGTAATTCAGCATTCGATGATGACAAAATCCATTGAGCGTGCGCAGAAAAAAGTAGAAGAAAACAACTTCGGAATTCGTAAGCGTTTGTTAGAATATGATGATGTGATGAATGCGCAGCGTGAAGTAGTCTACAAACGTCGTCGTCACGCATTGCACGGAGAACGTTTGAAAGTAGATATTTCAAATATGGTATACGATACCGTAGAAATCATCACAGAAACAAACAAAGCCGCAAACGATTTTAAAAACTTTGAGTTTGAGTTGTATCGCTACTTCTCTATTGAAAGTCCAATCACGGAAGAGCAATTGACTTCATTAACAGAGCAAGAAATCATTGGAAAAGTATATACAGCTGCTTTCAAAAGCTATAATGAGAAAATGGAATTGAATGCCGAAATGGTATTTCCAGTGATCAAGCAAGTATATGAAAATCCTGAGAACAAGTACGAACGCATTGTAGTGAAGTTTACGGACGGAACTAAAGAATTGAATGTCATCAGTGATTTAAAAGAAGCGTATGAGTCACAAGGAAAGCAAATGGTCAATGATTTTGAAAAGAATATTTCTTTAGCCATAATTGACGACGCTTGGAAAACGCACTTGCGTAAAATGGATGAATTGAAGCAATCCGTTCAGTTGGCGGTTCACGAACAAAAAGATCCGTTATTGATTTATAAATTTGAAGCTTTTGAATTGTTCAAAGAAGTGATTGATAGGGTAAATCGTGAAATTTTATCATTCTTATTCAAAGGTGAATTAGCCGATAACAATCCAGATCGAGTTCGCGAAGCACGTGAACGTCGTAAAAAGGACAATTACACCACTTCCAAAGAAGAAGTTTTAAATAGTGATGAAAAAGAAGCGGCACAACGCGCTGCGATGCAACAATCACAACAGCGTCCACAAGTGACAGAAACGATTGTGCGCGACAGACCAAAAATTGGTCGAAACGAACGTGTCACCATCAAAAATGTGATGACTGGTGAAAACAAAACGGTAAAATACAAACAAGCCGAACCATTGATCAACAAAGGACAATGGGTATTGGTGGAAGACTAGGCTTCGACAAGCTCAACTACAATATAAAACTCTCATGGAAACATGGGAGTTTTTTTGTGAGCGTGATTTAGTTTCTCAACAAATATTGTACATTTAGCATATTATATATTGACAGACACCGAAACAAAACAATATGAGCTTTTTTAAAAAATTATTTGGAAGCAAAGACAGCAAACCAAAAAATGATGCTTCTCAAGAAATGACCTATGAACAAATTCCTTGGATGACAGAAGCGCGACTTAAAGTCATCGATATTTGTTTGAAAGCGGGTTTTAGACCTGCAAGATCGTTACCGACAGATTTGGGTCGAGAATTACGCCCTACTGTAGAAATCGCAAATCGATTGCATGCTATCAAAGCAATGGTACTTTGGGTATTAGTCCCACAAGAAAATGTATCTGATGAAGCTATTTTAACTTTTGTAGATCAAAATAAGCTTACAGAGTTCATGACTGTCGATGAAATTCAAATTTTGAATACTGCAAGAGATGACGAATCTTTAAGAAATAGTATTGGTTGGAAGTTTGAAAATGCATGGCCATTGGCTTGGTATTTTGGGTTTGAAGCTCCTGAAATTACGGGAGAAATGATGTCAGGAGAACTCATGCAAGAAATTTTACTGAATTATACCTGTTCACTTGATGAAACAGTAGCAAATTGGATAAAAGATAAAGAAGTGATTTCAGAAGAAATCCTTACACAAAAAGAGGATTTATTTTATTGCTTGCATAATGCGGTAAGAAGTGCGCAGCTTGGTAAAGATACGGTCCCTGAAGGTTTTCATCCCGTTGGAAATGGCGGCGTTATACACGAACGAAGACATGCGTTAACTTGGATGTTGTCGAAAGGTGTGAAATGGGAAGATACGGATTTGAGTACCTAAATGTATCTGTATTCTATTTTTTGAGTAAATTACCTCAGGACAAGTCTACGCAAAATTCATCATACAAAACCTTAGAAAAAACGGAGGTTGTCTAAAAAGTACAGATTTCGTCAAACCGAACTTGATACTGAATCAAGCTCAGAATGACGCCTATTGAGGCTTTTTAGACAGCCTCAGAAATAATTATGAAT
The DNA here is from genome assembly GCA_039026955.1 of Bacteroidota bacterium. Lineage (GTDB taxonomy): Bacteria > Bacteroidota > Bacteroidia > Flavobacteriales > Flavobacteriaceae > Kordia. The sequence continues at coordinate 22,986 of JBCCLH010000008.1, read as the reverse complement.
TTGGACATTCCACACACACAGAAGATCTTGAATAATTATTTCCTTCTGTGCATTGTGTATAATGGTTTCTAGAATATCTACAATCGCCTTCTTTTTTGATGGAACGTTTTGGTCCTCCCGCAACCACAGCTTGCATTTCTGTTACATTCAAATTCGCAACATTCATTTTGTTGATACTAAGACTTTTCATTTGTTTTTTCATAATACATGATTTTAAAATTAATTTGTAGCCAAGTAACCATAAAAAGTAAGGACGAAAAAATAAAGTAATTGACGCTTTATAAAATGTCTATTTTAAATTTAGAAAAATATTGTCAATGGAAATTATGATGGATTGAAGCGTTGTATACTTAAATGATTCAAAATCGTAATTTTGATTTTCAATTAGTTGTAATACGTTTTACATAACCTCTAGTGAATACATTAGTACATTTTCAAATTATCAAATTGACACATTAAAAATACTATGCGCGCATTACTTTTCAATAAAAAACGTAATTTTATAGAAAAGTTTATCTAATGGAAGCCTACGCCAATGCTCTACTTTATGCAATTCCTTTCTTTTCTATCTTAGTTCTTGTGGAGATGATGTATGGGTATGTTGTCAAAAATCAGACACATACGTTGAATGATACTATTTCCAGCATTAGTTCCGGATTGACGAGTATTGTAAAGGATTCTTTGGGTTTGGCGGTCATTCTGATTTCGTATCCTTTTTTATTAGAAAATTTAGCGTTTTTTACCATTTCTGAAACGTGGCTTGCTTATCTCCTAGCCTTTATTGCGATTGATTTTGCAAGTTATTGGAACCATCGATTGAGTCACAAAATCAATTTCTTTTGGAATCAACATGTGATTCATCATAGCAGTGAAGAATTTAATCTAGCTTGTGCGTTGCGACAATCTATTTCGAATATTTTGGGCTATTTTCCTTTGTTATTAATTCCTGCCGCTTTGATTGGAATTCCGTATAAAATCATTGCCATTCTCACGCCAATTCATCTGTTTGCGCAGTTTTGGTATCATACCAAGCATATTGGGAAATTAGGCTTTTTAGAATATATCATTGTTACGCCTTCACAACACCGAGTCCATCACGCGATCAATCCAGAATACATTGATAAAAATCTGGCGGCTGTTTTTTGTGTGTGGGATCGTATCTTTGGTACTTTTCAAGAAGAATTGGACGACGTTCCACCTGTATACGGCGTGTTAAAGCCTGCGGCGACTTGGAATCCAATACTCATCAACTTCCAACACATTTGGCGATTGATCAAAGATGCATGGCGTACCAATAATTATTATGATAAACTACGAATCTGGTTTATGCCGACAGGTTGGCGTCCGGAAGATGTCAAACAAAAATATCCTGTCAAAACAATTAAAAATGTCTATTCGTTTGAAAAATACAACACCACAACTTCCAAAGCATTACAAATTTGGTCTGTGCTACAATTGATAATCACCATTCTCTTAATGTTATTCCTGTTTTACAACTTTGGAAACATTCTAGCGACCACTAGCTATAGCATGTTAATTCTCTATGGAATCATTGTATTTGTGAGTATTTACAGTTACACAAGTCTCCTAGACAAATACAAATACACGATAGTTTTTGAAACTATTAAAGTTGCACTAGCGCTTTTTGCGATAATTTCTTTGAATGATTGGTATGGAATTAATGCGTATTTTCAATATGGAAGCATTTTGATGGCTACCTATTTTGTGATTAGTTTTTTAGGAACGATTTATTTTTCTTTTTTGGAGAAGAATGAGATTGCTCCTAATTCAATTACAGCTTAGTTCAAATTATTCAAATTTTTATCCAACTGTCTTCGAATCAACTTCACTTGAATCACCACAAAAATCAATAAGAAGAAGAAACAATACGCATACGTCACTGGAATTTCAGGAATTTCTATGGTTGGTTTGTATTTCTCGATCATCAAACTAGATAAATCCCAATCGCCCAAAATAGACAATCCTAAAGAGAAGCGTGTTAACACGAAAGAAAAGAGTATAAATAACGAACCAATAATCAGCCAACCGACCTTGGAAATTAAGGGTTTGTAGACTTTTTCTGTGGCTGTTTCTTTGGAAACTTCCGCCATGACATTGGTTAAAAAGTCTGGCGTAGGTGAAGACAATCCAGCATCCTGAATAACTTCTTTTGTAAATTGATCTAACTTTTTATTTTCTGCTTCCATGATTCAAATATATTGGTTCTACGACATTTTTTAAAATATGAAATAGTTTTTTTCTACTGCGATGCAGTTTTATCTTTACATTATCATACGATATTTTGACGATTTCTGAGATTTCCTTCAAAGGCATTTCTTCAAAATAAAACAACGTCAACAACACACGATCTTCTTCTGGCAATTGCAACAATGCTTTTTCAATCATCTCCTTTTTTTCTTGTGCTTCTATATAGGTCAATGCGTTTTGCATGTTTCCAATATCTGCTTCATTCACCACGTCAATATGTTCAGATAACACCACTCTCTTTCGCTTTTTGATATAATCCAAACTCGTATTATACACAATTCGATACAACCAAGTTGAAAATTTAGAAGTTCCTTGAAAGGTCTCTAATTTTCGATAGGCTTTCACAAAAGTGTCTTGCGCGACCTCTTCCGCATCTTCCTTATTTCCCACCATACGCAGCGCCAACGTGAATACCATATCCTTATACTTGCCAACAAGTGCGGAATATGCATTTACGTTTCCAGAACGTATCTGAGCGATATAATCTTGGTCAGTGATTTGTGTCATTTCTAGTTAAGACGACGGGGTTTTGGGATTGGTTACAATTTTTTTGTTTTTTGTGGATTTGTTTTTTGTGGATTTGTTTATTGCGCTGCTTTTGTTCTGTGTTAGCTATTACACTATTTTTAAATTCAAAAATTTGGAATCTATAATCGTTCCTCTAAACTAAAAAAGAAAAACCATTCACTCATAACTCACAACTCACAACCCACATACATTTCTTAACTAAAAATAAAAAAATTAAATTTTCTGTAACCGAACAAAAAAAGACGTCGTCATAATGGACAAATACAAAAACTAAACTTAAAAAAATATCATTATGGGATCAGAAGTAATTATTGTACCAGCAATTTTTGGAGTCATTTTCGGAATGTACTATTTGTATATTTCATCAAGAAATAAAGAACGTTTGGCATTGATTGAAAAAAATGCAGAAGCAAACATTTTCTTTAACACCAAAAAATCATTGACGCCAACTTGGAAAGTATTAGTCATCAATTTTGCCATTTTAATGATGGGTATCGGATTGGGAATTTTTATCGGCTACATGCTACATACAGTATTATTATTACCGGAAGAAGTAGCGTATCCAGGAACTATTTTCTTTGTAGGCGGAGCTGCATTATTTACAGGATTTTTTGTAACAAAGAAACTTGTACACCAAAACTAAACTAGCACATCAATCAAAAACACCAGTTAGTTAATTAATAATGTGCAAAACGATTGTTTTTCTTCGGAAGAGCAATCGTTTTGTTTTTTGCAAAATTTGATTTCTGTAACAAAAGCAAGTGATTTTATAGAAAAGTTTTGATTTTTTACTTAGAAATATAAATTATTACACTATTTGTGATAGAAGCAAAATCACCATTGGTACATTTTCAAATTATCAAATCGTTACATTAAAAATAACCGTCACTTCGAATGCCTAAGTCTGCTTTTCATTTTCTAAATCATCTTAAAAAATTATACCTACGTTTCAACAAGTTGACTAAAAATACAGGAACAAGTCCAAAAAATCTAATGAAATCTAACCATCTAAGCAGTCTAACAAGTCTAACACATCTAACAATCTAAGTAATCTAAGCAAGTCTAAAAGGTCTAACAAGTCTAGAATTCAATTCGTATATTTGTAAAAAAGAAAAAATTATTGTCGTAGGATTTTCTGTGTAAGTTTTAACAACTCCTGCGACTGATACAGAAATTAATTAAATTGTTATGAAATCTATTTATTTGCCTTTGATCGCGACTTTCTTCTTTATCTTAAGTTGCAACTCCAATACAACTCATAAAACAGCACAAAAAGAACAATTCACACAAGAACAATTAGACAAATATGAAACTGCCTATTTTGCCAGCGGATGTTTTTGGTGTGTGGAAGCTATTTTTGAAAGTGTTGAAGGAGTTGCCGAAGTTGTATCTGGTTATGCAGGTGGAAAAGCGGAAACAGCTAACTATCAATTGGTAAGTGCAGGGAGAACCGATCACGCGGAAGCGGTAAAGGTATATTACGATCCAAAAGTAGTTTCATACGAAACGTTGGTAAAAGTATTTTTTGGTTCCCACGATCCGACTACCTTAAACAGACAAGGTCCAGATGCAGGAAGACAATACAGATCTGCCATTTTCTACAAAGATGCAAATGAAAAGAAAATTGTAGATACATACATCGCCAAATTGATAAAAGACAAGGTATTTAGTGGAAAAATCACTACAGAAGTAACTAAATACACTGCTTTTTACGATGCGGAAAATTATCACCAAGATTACGAAGCTAGAAATCCAAACAATCCCTATATCAAAGGCGTTTCGATTCCGAGATTAAAGCGTTTTCAAAAGAAATTTCCTGAATTATTGAAGAAAGATGCGCATTAGGAATTGTGAATGTTGAATACTGAATTTTGAATGGTTTTCTGAAAATCGTAAATCGACAATCGTAAATTAAAAATATAGACCGATAACTTTCTGTTGTCGGTTTTTTTTATTAATACATCTAAATCGCTGACTAACAACATTTTATTTCTTTATATTTTATAGTTCGCAGAAATTCAAACATAAATGTCTATCATTTTTCAACGTTTCATTAGCCAAATATGACATTTACACACAAAAAAATGACAAGTATACATCTTCACTGAAACGATTTTACGTTTTTCCTACTTTTGGACTTGTAATTACATTTCAAGTCGCGACTTTACACTTTATCAACGTAAAACTAAATACCATGAGGAAAAAAATGATTTCATTTGTTTCTTTGGGATTGGTGTGTGTTACATTTTTCCTAAGTTGTAAAGCAAATGACCCAGACGCTGACGAACAGCAATTAAGTTCTGTATTTGAAAAACCCGACAAGATTATTTCAAATAGAGAAGCAGTTGTTCTTTTTACCAACGATCACTTAACTAGATTGACCAGTATTGGAAAATCGAGCACTACTTTTAAAGACAAAACCATTCATTTTGAATTGACTGAACTGACCAATTACATTCAACATGTAGAAACGATTGCGGCAACACAAAATATTCCTATTACAGGAATTAGCTTTGTATTTGGGGCAGATACCACAGGAAAACGAACAACGTTTTTGATGCCATCTACGCGAAATGCACAATTAGATTATCAAGAATCATTCACAATTGAAAATGGACAATTCTTAACGTTTACGCATATTGATACGTTTGTGCCTGCTAAAGTTTCTTCCAATAACGATGAAAACTTGATTCTTTCTACAAACGGATACATTTCATTTAATGAAGCTACGGTGTTATTCAATGATTACCAACAATTGTATATTCAACCATTCGCTACAGCAGTTAAGAGAGATTATTACACAAAAGCAGTTTGGTATTCGTTAGATGAAATCAAAGGATACATTGCCTATATACAACAACAGTCTACAGTTCATAACTTAGGCATTACTGGTATTGATGTATTTTTTGGTGTGTATGACACGAATCCTGAATTGGAATTAAAATCCAACGCACAAACAGTTTTTTTAACGGCTAACACATCACAAGAAACCATTATAAACAGTAAAGGTGCACAACTAAACACCTTCCTTAAAAACGATTTTTTTAGTAAAAACACTCCTTCTGATGAAGAAGAAAGTCTTACGTATAACATGGGACAATTAAGTCCGCCACCAACTACAAATTAGAACATTCCTCCAAGCCTATCTAATTTACAGTTATTCCTCTCTTTGCCCAGTTTCTCCTTCCTTTTTAGAAACTAGCACTTCAAAAAATAATCTTTTTCTTACACAACAACCATTTACCACTTTTCCTAAAAAGGGAAAAACACCCAATTTTAGTTTTGTCATTTTTTTTCTAAAAAGATTGGCTAATTTTAACCAAATTTAAAAAAGACTAACAAAACTACAACCCTTATGAAAAAAACAGCACTTGCGATTGTCCCTTTACTTATAGGCGCTGCAATCGGATTCTTTGTTTGTAAAGAATATTTCTGTCCAAAAATTGATTGTACTACTTGTGAAGTAGACTGTACTAAATGCCCAGAGCAGCCTGGACCATGCGCACCAACAACCGAAGCACCAAGCGGAATCATTTCTATAGCAGAAGCTGTGAGACTTCACGAAACGTATGCAGGAGAACGCTATCAAGCGGCTAATCAACTAGTAGATAAAAATTTCTTAGATACACAATTTGTATGGTTCGAATACGATAGAATCAAACAATATATAGGCTATTTAGAAGCCGTAGAGCAAAAGAATACTAGCAATCCTCCTATTTCAGGAATTCGTGTGTACTTTGGAGCACATGATGCAAATAATGACGAATATGCAAATCAACAAACCGTATTCTTTACGCCTACAGTTGACACAAAACTGAATGAGCAAAATACAAATATGAAACACTTACCATTTTATATTCAGCCGAATGGTGATGATCCTTTAGTTGGGAAGTACAAAGTTATTGGAAGACTATTAATAGATCAATATAACCCTGATGAGCGTTGGTATTTAGCAAATGCAAATTTAGGACATAAAGGACAAGATCCTGCTGGTAACGTAAGACAAAAAATGGCTCAAAAATCAGCAAATACTGAAAATGGAGATGGAGACGATGATGGTACGAGCTTATCTCTTGATATGGGACAATTAAGTCCGCCACCAAGAAATTAAATTAATATTGAGGAGGTTTAACTAAAAAATGGAAGAGTTAAAAATAGTAACCTTACTGAGGGAAGGGAGTTTATATTTAGGAGTATTAACAGCTATTATTGCTACAGTTACTTTTCATAAGTATAAAAACTCTTTCCTCAAATATATTTTATTTTTTTTATGGTATGTTGCTATTAATGAATTTGTTGGATTAATTGTAAAAAACCATACTGAAAATAATCATAATGATATCGTATATAATATTTATGGTATAGTAAGTTTAGTATTTTTTCTAACTATTTACAGGCATTTTCTTGAAAAGAAAAAATTTAAAAAATATATATCATTTTTTATTGTAAGCTGTATCATTCTTTACATTGTAAGCGCATTTTTCATAGATTTTATGAAAAATATATTAACCATCGCGTACCTTTATGGATCACTTACGCTAACAATTAGCATTGTATTTTATTTTATTGAAATCTTGAACTCCGAAAGGATATTAGTAATTTCAAGAGATATTCTTTTTTGGATTAGCATTGGCTTATTTATTTTCCAAATGGGAATAATTCCTTTTATGATTATTAGAGAATATTACATAGAGTTTGTCCTGTTAAAACTTAATATTATTTCGTTACTTTATTATGTTTTAATATATGTTTTAAATATTTGTTATATCACAGGTTTTATATGGGGTCAGAAATTACAGAACGAATAGCAGTCATAACAACCATCATTTTTATTGTTTTGGTTGTTGTTATTATCATTCTCTTTATGGTCTTTACAAAACGGAAAAATAAACTCCTGACCGAAAAACAACAAGCACAACGCGAGTTTGAAAATGCAATTGCAGAAACACAGATCGAAATTCGTGAGCAAACGTTGCGAAATATTAGTTGGGAATTGCATGATAATATTGGACAATTATTGACCTTGGCTAAAATACAATTAAACCAACTTGAAGGGAATAGTGAAGCTGTTTCTGGTGTCAGTGAAACAATTTCAAAGAGTTTGACAGAATTACGTGCTTTGTCGAAACTCATCAATCCTGATGCGTTGAAAAATATCATGCTCCCCGAAGCATTGAGTCTGGAAGTTGCGCGTTTTAATCGTTTAAATTTTATTGAAGCGACACTCAACATTGTAGGTGAAGAAAAGTTACTAGATGATAAAGCAGAAATCATTCTGTTTCGTATCTTACAAGAGTTCTTTTCAAATACGATCAAACATGCAAAAGCCTCAGAATTAGAGGTGACACTGACATATACTGATGAAACACTGACGATTATTGCAACGGATAACGGAAAAGGCTTCGACAAATCGGAAGGAACACCCAATAAAGGCATCGGATTGTTGAATATGAAAAGTAGAGGAAAGTTAATCGGTGCCGAAATTGAACTCGAATCAGAAGTAGACAAAGGAACCCAACTGACGATTATTCATTATCTTTAATCTAGGGATTAGGTTTTGGGTATTAGGGATTAGTATTGTTGTGAGTTGTGAGTAAGATAAACTTTTAAACCTATAAACTCATAAACTAAAAGCTAAAGACCAAAAACCAAGAAATAAAATAAACCAAAAGCTGGCGGTAATTATCAAAAGCTAAAAACTATAATAAATTGAAAACATATTCTGTTGTCATCGTAGAAGATCATGTATTGTTATCGCAGGCCATTGGTGGCTTGGTAGATTCGTTTGATCGATTCAAAGTAAGCTATTTATGTAAAAACGGAAAAGAACTCATTACCCGTTTGCAAGAAAAGAATACGAATGTTCCGGATATCGTCTTAATGGATATCAACATGCCCTTAATGAATGGTATTGAAACCACTACGTGGATTACAGAACATTTTCCTAATATTGATGTATTAGGACTTTCTATTGAAGAAGATGAACGTACTATTATCCAGATGTTACGTGCTGGTGCGAAAGGCTATTTGATGAAAGATGTGGAAAAAAGTGTGCTAGAAATGGCGCTGAATGAAGTGATTACCAACGGATTTTACCATTCGAAACATGTGACGAATATTCTGATCGGTTCGCTGAATGGACGCGGTGGTTCTGGGACAAAATTGAAAGAGAATGAAATTGAATTTATGAAGTTGGTCTGCACAGAAATGACCTATAAACAAATTGCCGATCAAATGTGTTTGAGTCCAAAGACCATTGATGGCTACCGAGACGCATTGTTTGAAAAACTAGATGTAAAAAACAGAATCGGATTGGTGATTTATGCTATAAAAAATAAGATCTATTTACCTTAATTTGGTTGTTGGTTGTTGGTTGTTGGTTTGTTGGAAGTTTCTAACTCCATAAACTTATAAACCTATAAACTCTTAAACCAAACTCACGATTTTTTATGCAAGGTTACATCGCTGTACTTTGCATTGATGTTGATTTCCTTACCTGAAGTTGCGTTTTGTTGGTATCCACGCACAATGGTGTTGAATTGTGTTTTATTTTCAGAACCTACTACTGTTTCTGGATATGAAATATTAGATTTTGAACCAATATAATACAATTTAAATGGCGATTTAGGCAATTGAATGCGCGCATCTGTATTCTCTAAAATGATATCCAAAGTTTTAAAATTTTCGCCGATATTGTGAATTAACAAGTTTCCAAAAGTTCCGCTGATAATTCCCTTCTCTCCCAGCGTTCCTACGCTTACTCTTGAAGAATTGGACATTAAATTAATATTATTCACTGTTTGTAAATCTACATTCTCAACAAAATTTACTTTCAACGCACCATCATTCCATTGCGTGACATGAATCGGTGCATACGACGTTTCTATCGTCGTATCAGCACCTTCAATTACATTGGCATACAAAGCTGCGTGAGACAGCTTTGCATCCATATTTTTCCCTACTGCAGCAATAGTTACTTCTCCATGACGAACATTGAGTTTTAACTTTGCTTTTTTAGGCATCTTAATTTTGATGGTTTTCTTTACTTTTAAATGTTTTCCTCCATTAGAGATAAAGAAAATATCATTGTCAGAACCTATATTCAAACTCGCATCACCGCGTAATTTAAGTTCTTTGACCTTAGCAAGTTTTTCCAATACCTTTTCTTTTTGCCGAATCGCTTGCTCTTGGTATTGCTGTGCTTGCTTCATCGCTTTTTCTTTAATTTCTGCGACTTCTTTTTGTCTTAATTCTTGCTTTTCATAGAACTTTTTGAGGACTTTTTCACGCTCTTTTTGTTGCGCTTCAAACTTCTTTTGCCATTCTTTCATTTCTTTTTTGAACTTTTCCTCATCAAAGTCAGTTTTCCATTGCTCTTTCCATTTTTTCATATACGCTTCGCCATCTTTCTCGAAAGCTTCGTAATCAAACTTTAAATCTTTCATAGATTCCATCACGACAATTGGCAACTCAGGAATTTCAACAATTTCTGGTATTTCAGCTAATTCTGGCATTTCTATGACTAACGGAAATTCTTGTTCCATAATGATCGGATCTGCCAATACAAATTGTCCAGCATCTCCAAATAAAGAATGTCCACCTTTTCCTTTGGAAGTAATACGAACTTTTTCACTGTTTCCAACAGCTTCAAAATTCCAGTTTTCAAAATATTCGTTGACTTCTTCTTCGGTAGCATCTTCAATTTCAATAACTGCAGTGACTTCGACTTTATTCTTATTCCAAGTATCAAACTCTACATCGGCATGTGAGGTATTGATATCTAAAGTAACGTCTTTATTTACCGTAAAGACTTCGGTTTTTGTTCGTGTTTTTGATTGTGAATACCCAAGACTAACGACCAACAGTGCGATCAATAGACTTGATGTTAGTTTTACTTTATGCATCGTTTTCAGATTTTTTTAATTCGTTTAACTTTTCCTTTAACTGATATAGCAATTTGAGTCTAAACTGTAGATTGTCAATCATCGCATTAATGGTTTGTTCGTTCGGTCCAACCTCTGTCAATTCTTGTTGTAACACTTTGTGTTCTTTGTTTAATTTCGATAGTTGTTCCATATAACTTTCAAACAATTGCTTCCCGATTTCAGAAACTTCTACTTGTGTCAATTCATAATTAATATTCGCCACATAGTAATCTTCAATCTTTTTTAAATCAGGAGAAATATCGCCTAAACTGGTTAAAGAAGGTGTTGCATTTTCTTTGGCATTTGTGGTGGTTACTTCGTTATCAGGAAGTTCAGGTTTTGGTTGTATTTGTTGATACATCAATCCACCTAAAGTGATAAACAGTACGACAGCCGCCGCAATTTTATAAAACGAGAACGAACGTTGTTTCACCACTGTTTCTTCCTGCGGTAATGCCTCGTCTAATCGTTCTAAAAAACGTGCTTCATGTCCATCAGACAGCCCTTTTTGAATATGTAATTGTTCTTTTTTCAACAAATCTTTAATATCCTGTGCCATGATTTCTCTTTTTTAATGCTTGTTGTAACTTCTTTTTCCCTCGTAATAATTGTGTGCGTGATGCGGTTGATGAAATGTTCAATATTTCTGAAATTTCCTGATGATCGTATCCTTCTAACAAGAATAAAATCACAACGACTCGATATTTATCAGGTAATTTTTCAATTTCTGCTTTGACTTCTGCCAAGGTCGTTTCATCACTAGTTTCCCAATTATTTTCGTCTGCGACTACTTCTAGTTTTGCTTCTTCAATGTCTAGAAAATAATGTTGCTTAGCGCGTAATTTGTCTAAACTCTTATTAATGACAATCTTTTTTAGCCAAGCACCAAAACTTACTTCCGCGTGATATTGATCAATTTTTTGAAATGCGTTGATGAATGCTTCTTGCATCGCATCTTCAGCATCTTGTGTATGCTTCAAAAATCGGTTGGCAACAATAAACATTCCTTCACAATACTGCCTGTACAGATGCAGTTGTGCTTTCCTGTCGTTCTTTTTACACTTTTCGATGAGCTCAATTTGAGACATACAATGCTTTTGTTTTTTGGTATTGGTTAATTGCTTATCTGTTCTAAATACGTACGAATAATTGCAATGTGACAAAAAAATGAAAAAATTTATAAAAAGATTGTTTTTTCATTCGCAAACAGAGCATACAATTATAAATTATTCACAATAATTCTTGTGTTATTTGCAATTTTTTTTGAATTTTAGAAAACCAACCAATAACAATCAAATGAATATTATTACTGCGCTTTACGGAAGCCAATACTCCGATTTAGAGAATAAAGGATACGATGTCAACAAAGGACGTATGTATGGAAATATGTTACTTACGGCAACAATTCTCATTTATATATTTATCATCCTCATCATTTTAGGCTTTATTTCTGATGATATTATTAAAGATTTGACAAAGCCTTTGCGAAGTATTTTTGGAAGAAGCATGGGCAAAGCGGCGAGTCAAATTGTGGCTATACCTTTAATTGCTTTTATTTACTTGATCGTGGCCATTCTTTTTGGGTCGAAAAAACGCTATGAGAAAAGTTTCCAAGTCTATTCAAAAGCGACACGTGAGGAAAAAGACAATGCTATGGGAAAATTGATTGGCATTTTTATCATCGGTTTGCTTGCTTTCGTCATTTTGGGAATTACAAGTCTGTTTTTATAGATTAATTTTACAAAAAAAGAGGTTATTTACTATAAAAGCAAACAACCTCTTAAGCGTCTAACAAACTAGTTGATGTACAATATGTTCAGGTACTTGTTTGTAATGTTTCAATTTTAACGCAACTGAACCTTTACCACTAGTTAAGGTTCGAAGTGATGAAATGTAACCAAAGGTTTCTAGTAACGGAATTTCAGCAGCTACTTTTCTTCGGTTTGCATTTTCTGCAATCGAAATAATCATGCCGCGGCGTTTATTGATATCTGAAGTTACGTTTCCTAAATAGTCTTCAGGACAATTGATCTCTGCATCCATGATCGGTTCCAATAAGACAGGATTTGCCTGCTTTGCTGCATTTTTAAATGCTAATTTTGCAACAGTTTCAAAATCGACACTGCTCGTATCCTTTTCATGCATCTTTCCATCTAACAGCGTGATTTGCATTCCCTCTACAGGATATTCTAATAATACACCAGACTTCATGGCATCTAAGAATCCTTTTTCCGTCGCATTGATACAATCTTTCGAAATAACACCGCCTTTGGTTTCGTTTACAAATAGCAATCCTTTTTCGCCATCTGTTCTCGGCTTCATTATAAATGTAATTTCAGCAAAGCTACCGCTACCGCCAGTTTGTTTTTTCAACAATTCAGTATGTGTTACTGAGCTAGTTAATAACTCACGGTAGGAAACTTTTGGATTTCCTTTGTTGACTTCTACTTTATAATCATTTCGAAGCTTTTCAATACGAACTTCTAAATGCAATTCTCCCATTCCGTGTAACAAGGTTTGTCCTGTTTGTGCATCATAAGAAGCACGTAATGAAGGATCTTCATCTAACAATTTTGCCAAAGCATCTCCAAAATTCTTTTCATCATTTTTGGAAACAGGTTCTATCGCCAAACTAATGACAGCTTCTGAAACTTCAATCGATTCCAAAGCAAATGGTTTTCCTAATTCACACAAGGTATCTCCTGTTTTTACATCTTTCAACCCAATAACAGCCACAATATCGCCTGCGGTTGCCTTAGTTAATTCTGTGAATTTGTCTGCCTGAATACTTAAAATTCGACTGATTCTATTTTTAGCATTCGTTCGTGAATTTACTACCTGCACACCAACTTCAATATTTCCAGAATACAAACGTACCATCGCCAATTTTCCAACATATTTGTCTACAATTACTTTAAATACAAATGCGGTTAATTGTGCATCATCTGTACAAGTCAAAGTGGTTGTTTTGTCAGTTGTTAAATTGACACCTTCAACAGTTTCAATATCCTGTGGTTGTGGCAAATAATTCGCAACAGCATCTAATAAAGGCTGTACGCCTATATACTTATATGCTGAACCACATAACATTGGAACGGCTTTTCGCTCCAGCGTGATTCTTCTTATGGCTTGATGTATATCACCGATAGGAATTGTTATCTCGCCCAAATATTGCTCCATAATAGCATCATCAAAATTAGCAATACGTTCTAATAGAATAATCCGCCATGTTTCTGCTAATTCAACTAGCTTTTCAGGAATTTCTGTGATACTATTTGATTTTCCGTAATCGTCCCCATTCCAATACATTGCTTTCATTGTGAGTAAATCAATAATGCCTTCAAAGTCATCTGCATCACCAATAGGAATTTGGATTGGTAAGGTTAACACTCCAAATGCTTCTTCTATTTGCGACAATACTTTGAAATAATCGGCTCCTATTCGATCCATTTTATTGATAAATCCAATCTTTGGAATTCCATAACGTTCTGATTGACTCCAAACGGTTTCAGACTGTGACTCCACTCCTGAAGCTGCACAAAATAAAGCAACAGCACCATCCAAAATTCGCAATGAACGCTCTACTTCTATGGCAAAATCAATATGTCCAGGCGTATCTATAATATTAATTTGATACATTTTTTCTTTGTATTTCCAATCGGCAGAAATTGCAGAAGACGAAATGGTAATTCCGCGAGAAGCTTCTTGTGCATCGCTATCGGTTACTGTATTTCCATCATCAATATTTCCTGGCTTATGAATCATTCCTGTATAATACAATATGCGCTCAGTTGTGGTTGTTTTTCCTGCATCAACATGTGCTATAATTCCAATATTTCGTATATCTTTTAATCGTTTCATTTTGTTTTATTTTAATTGTTTTGAAATAAAAAAAGCCACTCGTAATGAGAGGCTTTCTACTAAGTTTACAACAATAGCAATCCTCTCCTACGTTTGTAGGAACATGTTTGTTTCTATAATTTTTAAAGTAAACATAATGTTTGGGATGTGTTCTTTTTTAGAATAATTTAAAAAGCTATTGTTTGTGTCAATTTAAATTTCGGTAGAACAAAAAAGGCTTCCTAAAAAGAAAGCCTAATAAAATATATGAAGTTTTATCTTTTTAGAATACCTGACCTGCTCTACCAAAAAACACAGTTCTGATAGCGCCGTTTACTGCAATAATGTTAACGTTTGTTGTTTTCATTTTTGTAAAATTCTGTTGCAAATGTAATTTTTTATTTGAAATAAAAAAATCTGAAGGTCTGTTTATTTAAAAAACATAAACGTAACCCACACGATTACCGAAGAGAAAAAGATACCGATTGTGTTGGCTGCAAAAGCTTGCTTGCGTTCAATATTGAATAAATACGTAGCAATGGTACCAGCGTATACGCCAGTTCCCGGCACAGGAATCATTACGAAAAGCATCAATCCCCAGAAACCGTATTTTTGGATTTTATCTTTGGCGCCTTTTTTAGCTCTTTTGGCTACCCATAATGCAGCTTTTTTATAAGGTCGCCAACGTATTAAATAACGATTTATATTATCCAAGAAAAAAATCATGACAGGAAATACAAGTACATTCGCAATAAATGCAGCTACAAAAATTATATACGGATTTACTTCTGATTGCAACCCGATTGGAATCCCAACTTTGGCTTCTCCTAGCGGAGAAATGCTCCACATCATGGTTATAAGAATGTCTTCAATCACAATTTTGTTTTAAGGAAATGCAAAATTACATCAATTTGTACTGCTAACAAATTTTAGCTATGTAAAGTTTTAATAAAAAATCGATTTATGTGTAGTTGGCAAATAAGGAAGTATATACGCTTTCTTTTTTGCGCTTTTTGTATCTTTAGGTAGGTATTTATATAAAAATTGTATGCAATCAACACGCACTATTCATCTCGATTTTGAACATTTTTTACAGTTGAAACCGAAAGATTGTATTGATTTGTTTATTGATCTGCGAAATTTTGTATTGGAATTATATCCTGAAGCAAACGAACTTTTATATCACACGCATGCGCTAACCGCGGTATTTACCATCTCTGAAAAACTCTCGGATGGTTTTTGCATGATTCCAATATATAGCAAACATTTGAATTTAGGATTTCACAAAGGAACACTTCTAAATGATCCGCATGAACTTTTACAAGGCACAGGAAAATTGATTCGACATATTCCTATCACAACGACTGCTAATTACAGAAACAAAGCGGTAACAACATTGCTACAAAATGCAATTGATCTTGCCATCACTGACATGAAAAAACCTTCAAAAGTGAGTGGACAGACATTTTCTAAAATAAAAAAGTAACTTTTTACGTATATTTATACAGATTGATATCTCAAAAACATTGATACTATGTCGTGGCTCATTGCACTTATTGGAGAAATTTTTGTCATTTCTGAAGAATTCAAATTTTACAAAAAGAAAAAGGAACAACGCGCGTATGAAAAAGCAAATAAACTTCCTAAAAAACGCATGCTTTCTCCGCTTACCGAAGCATTTGTGATTGTTCCTATGATTTTGATTGCGGTAACATTTCTGTTTTATTCATTTATTAATCCTGTGAAGCAAGAGCGAGATACGAGAGATACACTCCGTACGATGAGTTATTTACTGCATTTAGAGAAGACACAAAAAGGCGTATATCCAAAGAATATTATTGAACTTTCTCGTAAAAATCCAACCTATGGCGATTTGACTAAAGATGCTTGGGAACGTGAAATCATTTACGAAGCGACTGAAAATGGTAAAGATTATTTACTATTGTCAAAAGGAAAAGACGGAGTTTTACATACAGAAGATGATATTTCGGAAACAATTCTTAAAGAAAATATACAGAATTATCTAAACGATTAATTTATGAGAATACCTTAAAAATGGTCGTTTTGTAACACTTGATCGTATTACTTATTCATTATGAATCCTTTTGAAAAATTTAACCATTGGCTTGCTGAAGAACGCAAACAGCAAGAACTCCGCTTCCCTACTGCCTGTTGTTTATCTACTATTGGAACAGATGGTTATCCAAATGCACGTTTTGTTTCGTTAAAAGAAGTAACTGATAAAGGATTTATCATCACAGGAACACTTTCTTCACTAAAAGGACAAGAATTTGCACAACATCCTACAGCGGCATTGACCTTTTGGTGGACAGTGACAGAGCGGCAAGTCCGTATTCAAGGCGATGTTTCTGAAATCACTAAAGCCCAAGCTATTCAGTACTTTCAAGAGCGAAATCGCGATTCACAATTGGTGTCTACTGTTTTTGATCAAGGGAAAGAAATTGAGAGTTTTGATTTGATGAAAGATCAATTTCAACAAGAAAAAGAAAAACTCGGTACTTCTCCGATCGAAATGCCCAATAATTGGAGTGGCATTTGCATTCAGCCTAAAAGAATGGAATTTATGGACTTCAAAGTCAGCAGATTACATGAACGCACTGTTTTTGAAAACGAAAATGGCAATTGGAAATCGTATTGTATTCAGCCTTAATTGTTTCGCTTAAATACGTGTTGAATCTTATCGTGCTGAATCTCCTTAAAATCTGAAATCACCATATTCGCAATGCTATAATCTTGATTTTTGGAGTGTTGACTGTCATAACCAACACAAAAAATTCCTGCAGCATTGGCCGCTTTAATTCCGTTGGTAGAATCTTCTATCACCATACAATTGGCACGTTCATATCCTGTGGCAAAAGCAGCTTTTTCAAAGATTTCTGGATGCGGTTTGGATTGTTTTAAATCGGCTCCACTAAATTTTGCAATGAAGTATTGTTCCAAGTGAAAACGTTCAAAGATATTATTGATATTATCCATAGATGCGGAAGAAGCCAATACCAATTTCAAATCGTTTTCGCGGTATTCTTTGATCAAATCTAATACGCCATCCAGCAGCGTTAAATCTGTATCGTTATCAAATAACGTTTGGAAATTAGCTCGTTTGATCTTTACCAAGGTTTCTGGCGCTGTTTTTAAGTCGAAATGATCACAAATACGTTTGCAGATATTTATTGTAGATTGTCCCGTAAACGACTGATATAACGCAGGAGAAACTTCAATTCCTATTTCATCAAACATTTGTCGGTACGCTTTGTGATGTAGCGGTTCTGTATCTACAATCACACCATCCATATCAAATAAAACTCCTTGTAACATCTGTATAATTTTTGACGAATATACTAAAAGTGTACTGATAATTAACAGCTCTCAGATTATTTGAAAGTTATCGTTTTAGCAGCTCCATAAACCTACACGTTTTTTATAAAACCGCGGAGATTATTCAACAGCAACAAACCCTTATTTTTCAAGATATTACCATATAAAAAGCTACTTTATATTTTCATTTTAAAAACTTCTAAAAAGCTTGTTAAAAGTAGCTTATGACATTTTATAAAAGCTCACAGCTAGTTCTTTTTTGAGCATTTTTATTGGTTTTTATTTGTGAGAACAACCACAAAAATCAAATAATTATGAAGAAAAAATTATTCACAGTTTTCGCATTTATTTCATGTAGTTTCCTCTTTGGTCAAGACAATACTTTTCCCTATCCAAACACAGGCGATGTTGGTATTGGTACTGGTGTGAATCAAGCAGATGTTAATTTCAACTTTCAAGTCCATGGAATTACAGACTATATCATTCAGTTACAGGAAGCAGAGATTATCCGAACAAAATCAGCAAAAGCTAAAGGAGCGATTAATGCTGGGAAAACCGCCAGAATTGGACTTACCAATACAGATACAGGCGCAGAATCCAGCGATGGCGCCATCTTTAGAATGTCAAAACTCAACTTCTACATCGCCAATCAGGAACGTAAAAACTTAGTCATTAGTTCAGGTGCTGTCGGATTGACCATGAATGGAGATCACAAACGCATTTGGATGGGCTCACAAAGTTATTACACACCATCTGCCGATACGGAATTGGCATCTACAAATATTGGTACAACTTCAGATAACGGATTGTACGTTAGAACCAGAAGTTACTCAGATGATAAATACGGTGTAAGCGTTCGTGTTCGTAAAGATGCGCAAAACGCCATTCAAGTAGTAAGTACCGATGGTAACGATGTAAACTTTACGGTAAAACCTACTGGCGAAGTGTACGCAAGAAAGTATGTGACGACCTTAAATCCTTTTCCAGATTATGTTTTTGAGCATGATTATGAGTTGATATCTTTGGAAGAATTGCGCACTTTTATTCATAAAAACAAGCACTTACCAAATGTTCCTTCTGCAAAAGTAGTCGCTGCCGATGGCGCTGATTTGGGAGAACTAAATCGTGTTCTTGTTGAAAAAGTAGAAGAATTGACCTTGTACATTTTACAATTAGAAGCACGTTTACAAAAATTAGAAGCAAAAAAATAAACACACAACTATGAGAATATGTATTAAAATATACCTTTGGTGTGTTCTATTTTGTTTGGGAACTGCTACGTTACAAGCACAATGCGATAATAATGTAAGTACAGATCCAGAAAATCCAACAAATAATGCACTTCCAAAAGATTTACTGAATCCGGATGGCGATGAACGCTACTTGAATGGTACCGATTGGTTTCCATTGACACCTGGAGGAAGCTTAGAAGACATGGACTTAACCAATATGTTTTGGTCAGGAACGCCATTGTTAGAAATGGACAATATTTGGGCACCTTCTATTCCCTATTACAATTACATAAATAATTCCCCACGACCGATTCCAAAAAATGGTTGGGAACTATTATTGATTAATTTGGGACGTTATCCAAATAATATCGATGTAGCTGATAGCAACGAGACGTTTCAAGCTTTGCCGTATATTGTGATTTACAACAGATACTCAGGAGTTGTGAGAGTATTTGCCAACTTCGGATTGGATCAATTGGTTGGTGACGGACCTGATGCCGTAGAAGTGGTAATGAGTTTTATCCTTAATAATGATAATTCAGGATCTACAGGATTGGCACGCTTGTATAGTGGAAAAGATTTGGCATTGGATCAACATTCCAAAGTAACCACCATGAAATCATTAGCAAAAGCGACCAATGCGCAACGCCAATGGTTTTCTACGGATTTCCAAATTGCGTATGATCCGTGTACGTGCTATTATCCGTCAAAAATTCAAATTAGTTTTAATCAAATTACAGAAGAAAGCATCACTTTACACGGAAGAAGCTTATCTATAGATGACAATCTGATTGACAATAATTTACAAATTGATCCAATGTCCTTTCTTTCAGGTTTTGACGCTTCTGGAAACGATACCGAAAAAGGTGGAATCTTAATTTACAAAGGATTACAAACACTCGTAGACGATTATATTGAACGCTACGAACAATACGAAGCAGATTTACTCGCAGCGAATCGTCAAAACAAAATTGTAGAGCATAATTTAAATGTACTCAAAGCACTAAGATACACGTTAACTGCTGTATTTACGCTGGGTGCAGATCCTTCCGCAATCAGTACTGGTCCCATAGAAGCCACAGAATGGTTCACAAAACTAAAAGAAAAGTATGGCGCTTTTATCAAAAAAGCAGATAAATTAAAGACGGAAAACATCCTTAAAATTGCAAAAAAAGTATTAGGCTCAGACGCCAAAACTTATATTGAGCAAAATTTTGAAAAAGTACCGTTGCCAACAGAACCAGATAAAAATAAAGTGCCTAGTGTCACCTTTACCGAAATGCATTTTGAAGGTATCATTTCAGATTCGCAAGTAAAAGGTGGACCAACTTTTTACACACCTGGAACTTATGGAACTGCTGCCACACAAGTCCTAAACACTGGAACTGGCGATATGGAAGATCCTATTTTACAAACGATGTACGAATATCCAGTGTATAATGAAGTGTTGGGAACATTTGCCTTGCTCAACAGTCCACAGATAACCATTGCCGATCGCTATGTGCCTGAAACGTTGTTTGAAGATACTTTTTTAGTGGATACGTATTGGAATCCGATTCATTACAAAGCGTGGACCAAGGAACATCAAATTCGAATTAGCAATGATTTGATGTATGCCCTAAACCAAGCAGTAGATATTAAAAATCATGAAATCAAAGCTGCGTTTCGATTCAAAGCAAAAACAGATGTTTCTTTGAACGGACAACTGCATTACAATGTATTTCTCGATCCGTATTATACCACGAATGTCTACTCTACCAACTATGATGTGGATACGTATGATATTTGGATCAATCAATCCGATTCGCCATTTACAAACAGTGTGGAAAATGGTTGGGACCCATATTCTGGTGATTATGGTGATGAAGATGGACATTTTCAAACACCATTTGTTCCGCTAGATGCCTTGAAAAATTTTACTGTTGGTGTTGGTTTAAAACAGGAGTTTTTCGAATTTGGTTGTCTCGATTGTCCTTTCCCGGAAGATCCAAACTTTCCATTTGCTGCCACACAAGGATTCCATTTTGACTTTTATGATATTGAATTGGTTTTACTTGTAGATATTGAATATGAAACACTGAATCAAAATGGAGAACACAACACAAGCACACAAATTCTAACCTTCGATGTAAAACCAGAAGACATTGCCTACAGTTCAGAACCGTATGCGTATACTTTGATTGATCCGACTTTACACACGCAGTATGACGTAAAACTTTTCAACGAAAACTTAGGATTTGAAGATGTCGTTTTTGATGGAAGTCATGTAGAAGGCTGTTGGCTTTCAGGTTCCACCTATAACTGCCGAGCGTGGAATGATATTAATATTACTGGAAATTTAAGTACGACGAGTGGATATACCGTAAATATCATTGCTGGAAATCAAATTGAGACCGATCCTGAATCTATCATTTCACCAGAAATATCTTTGTGGATTGATTCACCTTTTGATCTCTCGGAACCAATGATACATGCCACAACAGGACAAATAAATACGTTCTGTAACAGCAGCGATTACAAAGCCAATATGCTCGATCCAACTGTCGTGGAACGTACCGCTATGTCTGAAGATATAGTATTTACACAACCAGAAACAGCAGAAACTCCAGAAGCTATTCATCTGTATCCAAATCCAGCAACAAATTATGTCAATTTGTATGTTGATAAAGAAACTGCGGGTAAAGAAATTAGCATAGAAACCTATGATATGGCTGGACGGAAATATATGTTAGATATGAATTCGATTGGCACATCTTCATTCTCTATCAATATTGAAGGACTCGCTTCAGGTGTGTATTTTGTGAAAGTATATGACGGTCAACATCAGCTCAAAACCTTGAAGTTGATTCGAAAGTAACAACAAAACTATTAGAATGCTACAATAATCAGATTTAGTTAATAGTGAGTGGCGGTTTTCTGAACATGGAAAGTCGCCATTTTTTATTCTGAACTTTTATAGCTTAAAATTGTATATTTAGCTCCCAAAATAAAGCTTTATGACCATTCACGACTATACTTCCCAACCTTCGTTATTAAATCAATTTATTAGTGAATTACGCGATGAATCTATTCAGAAAGATTCCATGCGCTTCCGCAGAAATATTGAACGCGTGGGTGAAATTTTAAGTTATGAATGTAGCAAAACGCTGGAAACTACCGAAGAAACTGTCACAACTCCGCTAGGTACAAAAACAATACATCTTCCCCAAAAAGATGTTGTGATTTGCTCTATTTTACGAGCAGGATTGCCCTTGCATCAAGGTGTACTCAATTATTTTGATCAAGCAGAAAATGCTTTTGTTTCGGCGTATCGCGATCATATTGACGATGGTGACGCGTTTGAAATTGTAGTGAACTATATGGCCGCGCCTTCTCTAGAAGGAAAAACGTTGCTATTGGTCGATCCGATGTTGGCTACAGGACGCACAATGAAAAATGTATACGAAGTATTATTACAACAAGGAACTCCAAAGAATATTCACATTTTTTCTGTGTTAGGCTCCACACAAGGCGTCAATTTTATCAAAGAAAACTTCCCACAAGGCACACATTTATGGATTGCTGCTGTAGATGATACGTTGAATTCTCGCGGATACATTGTCCCAGGATTGGGCGATGCAGGCGATTTAGCCTACGGAACAAAGCGTTAGTTGAAGTCGCTAGTTGAAGTCTCAGACTTAAACAAGCGACGTCAAAACTTTTTATTGTTACAAATAATTAAAACCGAGTGTATTTATTTTTTATAAAAAGAAGACCTCAATCCTAAAAGAATACTTTAAAAATTTAAGTATTTGATTTTTTTTTTCAGAATTTTATCCATTTTTATTTAAGTTATAAAATTTAAGGAATTTTTTTTT